>JBJMKX010000022.1:0-80861 GCA_045805605.1 Solirubrobacteraceae bacterium | reverse complement strand
TCGCGTCATATCTCGGCTCCTCTCGCGATTACATGGACCTCCATCGCGAGCCAGAGGGTGATCTCGCCGACGTGCGCGTTGCGGCCTGGTTGGTGCGCTGGTACGCGGCCGAGCACGAGGAGTCCTGACTGCCGCTTGCGGGAAACGCGGCACTGCCGCTGACAGGCGAAAACCAGCCGTCAGGCGTCGCTGAACGAAACGCCTCTGAACTCCACTGCGGCCTGTTCTTCGGCCTCCGCCAGGTCGGCGTGGAGAGTGTCGTTGAGGCAGTTCCACACGTCGTCGCAGTAGAAGATGTAGACGCCCGCCTCGCCGTCGTACTGCGCGAGTGCTAGTCGCGTGAAGCCGGTCTGCAACTGACCGTCACGGAAGTGGCGGGCACCCCCCGTCGGCGTCGTCCTTTCGAGGCGAGCGGTCTTTAGGACCCGAGCGCCCTGGATATCCCAAAGGGCTTCCATGGCGCGTATTCTGGCCGAAGCGCGCTTTCGCTTCGAGGCAACGCGGCACCGCCGCTGACAGGCGACCGCACAAGTGGCGTTGCTACCGGTGATAGCCCTCGTCGAGTAGCCAATCGTCCTCATCAACGGGCAGCGTCATCGACTCGCCCTGCCGCTGCGCGTTCATCCAATCGAGCCAGTCATCGCAGGCTTGAGAGCCCCAGGCAGGACGGAAGACCTGTTCGCCAACGCGAATCTCGACCTCAGGGATTCTCTCCGGAAGCACACGAGCACCGGCGCTCCGGTTCCCGCGACCGCCTCGAATCGCTCCTCGCTCATCGGCATAGTCTGGGCGACGCCCGCTGCTGCTTTGAGGCGAGGCTGTCGCGTAAAGCCGGTCGCCACGAGCCGCGAGGGGTCCCGTGAACACGCTCCACGACGGCACTGCTGCGCTCGCACTCGGGACGGCCGCACTCAACGAGACTCCGCGTCGCGGCTTCTGCCGGCGAGGCCGTAGAACGGCCCTATCGAGCTCGCCGGGGGTTTGTGCGGCAGCCTCAGACGGAGGCTGTCGCTCAAAGGCGCGGGCGATGGCTTGGCGGGTGACGGCTGGTGGCCTGTTGTGAATCGCGCGTCCCGCGAGGTTGTGTCGGGTAGGCGGGAGGCGCCTGGCGTCGCGCGGCGTGGCCGACACATCCTCCGTCCCGCCGTGAGCGGCGGTGTGGCGTGGTGGGGGCCCATTCAGGCCCCCACGGTCGCGAGTTGATGGCGGTGAACCTTGGTCAGGTTGTGGCTCATCATCAGTAATCGCCACTCGAGGCGGACCTTGATCCTGCCGCGCCGGTGGAAGCGGTAGAAGCCGTTGTTGTGTTTGGTGTTGCCGAACAACGGCTCGACTGTCTGTTTGCGTTTTCGGTACCGCTGGTGGCCGTAGTCTGCCGCCAGCAGGCTGCGCATCCATGCGGCGCGGCCGCTGTTCAGCCAGCGCTTGGGGGTGCCGCGGGTGCCTTTGTCGGGCGCGACGAGCACCGGGATGTGCTTGTTGGCTACCACCTCATCCATGTGCTCCTCGTTCCAGTAGCCGGCGTCAGCGGCCACGGCCTCGGGCCGCTGATCGATCCCCGCGCGCTCCAGCTCGTCGAGCGTCGCGCTGACCATCGGGTCAAGCTGCGAGAAGTCGGTCGAGGTGTTGGTGATCTCCGCCGCCAGCACGATCTGCTGCTCGTTGACCGCGGCTTGCGCGTTGTAGCCCTGAACGAACCCGAACCCGATCGGGATCGGCCGGGAGTCGGGGTCGGTCACGTTGACCTTCCCCGCCGGTATCTGCGGCGGCCCATAAGGATTCGGTGGCCGGCTCAGACGCCGTCCCAGCCGGTCGCGCGCGGTCGCCCGGTAATGCTCATAGGCAGCGTTGGAGCGACATTCGACATCGTGGTCTGATGCCAATCGCTCGGCCGCCAACAGCAGCCGGTCTGGCCGTCCGCGCGGGACCTGGTCCGCTTTCTCCCAGCGGTGCTGCTCGAGCTGGCGCTTGCCCTCCCGCAACCAGGCATCGCGCCCCTGGCGTCCGCGCCCAACGATGGTCTCCGCATGCAGATCAAGCGACACCTCCTCCGTGGGCCCGGGGTTGGAGTCGGTGAGTTCCGGATCCTCCTCACGCTGGCGCTCTCGCTTGACTTGGCCGAAGAACTCGCGGCGCCCCTCCGGGGTGCGCAGTTGCTCGGGCAGCTCGTCACCACGCTCATCGCCATAGAGCTCATCCTCGGCCTCGTCAGTCGCCTTGGCCTCCGCCAGGATCTCCTGCGCGATCTGCTCAAAGGTGCGGTTGACCTCCGGGCTGGCATTGCCAGCGATCCGGGTGCCATCGATCGACACCACCCCAGACCCCGCCAAGCCCACCCGATCACACAGCTTCAGCACTTCGCCGAACAGATCGGCCAGCGCTTGCTCGTGCCGGCAGATGAACCGAGCAATCGTGGCGTGATCAGGAACCAGATTTCCCGTGATCACGCGATAGGCCACATCCTGGCGGCAATGACGCTCGATCGCCCGCGAGGAGCGCACGTTGGTCGCAAACGCATACAGGATCAGCGCCACCATCACCGACGGCTCATACGCCGCGCGGCCATGACCATCGGCCCGATAGGCGACATAGAAAGCCGACAGATCCATCTCCGCCACCGCGTCGATCACAAACCAGGCAAGGTGATCCGGCGCGAGCCACTCCCGCACATCCGGCGGCAACAAGAACCCCTGCCCACGACGACTCTCAACGAAGTTCTGGCCCATGCCGGCATTCCATTAACCCGGCCGGACAGACCCCCTTTACGCGACAGCCTCGACGGCGACCGCAGGTCTCGGCGCGCGGCGGTCGCGTCTCCCAGCAGAGACACACGATTTTCTGTCGTGTGTCACGTCACGGTCTGGGGACATCGCCGCTGTCGGCGAACTCGGCGCCGCTTTCGCCACGGCGAGGGCTGCGATTGCGCCGTGGGCGTGCCGGGAAGACCCTGCGCATGAGCGATCCGGCCGATCCGCGGATGGCCGCGGGCGACGAGGCGCCGCCCGACCGCAACGAGACGGCGCCGAACATCTGTCCTGACTGCGGTGGCCGCGGTCACCGCGACGGCCGCAAGTGCCGGACCTGCGGCGGGAGCGGTCGCGTCGAACAGGCCGTGGGCGGCGGTTGAGGCGGTTCCTCGCCGCCCGGCCAGTCGCCGGCCCGTGCCGCCGGGCGGGCGCCATGCACCATCACGCCATGTCGCTCGCTACCACGACGTCGTCACCCAGCGTGTGGACCGATCGCCCCGTCAAGCGGAGGCCGTCGGAGACGCGGGCGATGCTGAGTTCGCCCACCGCCTCGGTCCCGGCCCCGATGATGGTCGGGGCGATTCCGACGACCAGTCGGTCCACCACGCGCTGCCGCAGGAACGAGGTGATGACCGCTGCGCCGCCCTCGACCAGGAGCGAGCGGATCCCGGCCTCTCGCAGCCCAGCGAGCGTTGCCACGAGGTCTACGCCGTGTGGCGGCGCCGGTTCGACGAACTCTATGCCGACCCCGCGGCTGCGCAGTTCCCGCCGGCGATCGCGTGTCGACCGCTCGGTCGTGACGATGAGCGTCGGAGCGGCATCGCCGAGAATCTGGACGGTGGGCGGGATGCGGAGCGTGGTGTCGAGCACGATGCGCAACGGCGAGGCGCCTGGAACGAGCCGGACCGTGAGCTGAGGGTCGTCGGCGATCACGGTCCCGACGCCGACGAGCACGGCGTCGCACGCTGCCCGCAATGCATGCGAAGCTCGGCGCTCCGGCTCGCCGCTGATCCACTTGGAGTCACCCATCCGCGTCGCGATGCGTCCATCGATCGTCTGCGCGTACTTGAGAACGACGTACGGACGGGCGTCGCGCGGGGCCACCTGCCCGAGGAGATCGCTTACGTCCAGCGCGCGCGGAACCGCCTCCGCAAGGCCTTCGCCGGTCGGGCGCACATGGCCCATGCGCGTCTCCTTGGCCCGCAGGTACCGGAGATTGCGGATGTGCGGCGACGTCGGCAGGGGCACAACCTCTTCGACCTCGATGCCGGCGCGCCGCAGGCTCGTTTCCTTGTGCGGGTTGTTCGTCAGGAGCCGCACCGTGCGCACGCCCAGAGCCTGCAGCGACGCCGCAGCCTCGACGTAGTCGCGTGCGTCCGGTGGGAGGCCGAGGTGCCGGTTCGCGTCGAACGTGTCGAGGCCCTCGTCCTGCAGGAGGTAGGCGCGGAGCTTGTTGATGAGGCCGATCCCGCGGCCCTCGTGGCCGGTGGCGTAGAAGAGCACGCCGCGCCCTTCCGAAGCGATCGCGCGCAGCGCGGTGCGAAGCTGGACGCCGCAGTCGCAGCGCAGCGAGCCGAGCGCGTCGCCGGTCAGGCACTCGGAATGCAGCCGCGTCAGGACGCTGTACCCGTCGCCGAGGTCCCCCTTGAGGAGGACGAGCTGCACCGAGCCGGACTCGGATGCGAAGGCACGCAGATCGAACTCGCCCGCCGCGGTCGGGAGCGGCACGCGCACCACTTCGCGCACGAGTCCCCGCTCAGCCGGTATTAGGCTCCTGTGAGGTGCGCGATGTGCTTCCCCGTCGCTCAGGTCGAGTCCCTTCGGGTGGGCGCCGACGACGAACCGACCGCGGGAGGGTACCCGACATGCTGTGCAGTCAGTCAGCGGTCCCGTGAGAGTCGTATTGGACTGGGACGGCACGGTCACCGACCGCGACACGCTGGAGCTCGTGATCGAGCGGTTCGGGGACATCGCGACGTACCGGCGCACGGGCATCCTCATGGGCCGCTCGCTCGGCCACGACGACGCCCTCGCGCGCAGCGTCGCGACCGTGCGCGCGCCTCTCACCGAGGCCGTCAACTGGCTTCTCGCCACCGTGCGCCTCAGGACAGGGTTCCACGAGCTCGCCGAGCGCCACCGGCCGCTTGTCGTTTCCAGCGGCTTCCACGAGCTGATCGATCCCATTCTCCGTCGCGAGCGCGTTCACGTCGAGCTGCTCGCCAACAGGGTGGACGCGCGCTCGGACGGCTGGCGAATTCGGTTCCGCGAGCGGACGTGCTGCGACGAGTGTGGCGAGCCGTGCAAGCGTGCGGCGTTGCCGGCCGGTGAGGTGGTCTACGTCGGTGACGGCTACTCCGACCGCTGCGCCGCTCTAGCCGCGACGCGCGTCTTCGCGACCGGCAGCCTCGCGCGCTACCTCGAGGAGCGCGCGATCGCCTATGAACCGTTCGACGATCTCCGCGACGTCGTTCGCATGCTGTCCCCGGAGGCGCACGCGCGATGAGGGCGCGCGCGGTCCGGTTCGTAGGCCCTGGACGGGTTGAGATCGCTGAGGTCCCTGTCGGCGAGCCCGCGGAAGGCAAGCTGCTGGTGCGTGCCGAGTACTCGGGCATCAGCGGAGGCACGGAGATGCTCGCGTACCGTGGCGAGGTCGATCCCGAGCTTGCGCTCGACGAGACGCTGGACACGCTGGGCGGGACGTTCGCGTACCCGTTCAGCTACGGCTATAGCGTCGTCGGGCGCGTCGAGCGCTCGCGCGGCAGGATCCCTCAGGGCGCACGTGTCTTCGCGTTCCATGCCCACCAGGACCTGCTCGTCGTCGGCGAGCGCGACGTGGTCGCGCTCGACGGCGAGAATCCGCGGCGCGCCACGCTGCTGCCACTCGTCGAGACGGCGCTGCAGGTATGCCTCGACGCCGGTCCGCGACTGGCCGAGCCGGTGGCCGTGGTCGGCCTCGGCTGCGTGGGCGCGCTCACTGGGGCGCTGCTGGCGCGTGCCGGGGCGCGGGTGATCGGCAGCGAGCCGCAGGAGGGTCGCCGGCGCGCGGCGGAGCGCCTCGGCGTGGAGGCAGTCGCTCCGGAGAGCCTCGCCGCGCGGCTGGACGCGGTCACCGACGGCCGGGGAGTGCCGCTGCTGATCGAAGCCAGCGGCAGGCCGGAGCTTCTCGCGCCGAGCCTCGGGCTGCTCGCGCACGAGGGAACCGCGCTCGTGTGCTCGTGGTACGGGACGAAGCCGGCGCCGCTGCCGCTCGGCGCCGACTTCCACCGCCGGCGCCTGGTCATCCGCAGCACGCAGGTGTCGACGATCCCGGCGCACCTGGCGGCTCGCTGGGATCGCCGTCGGCGCCGTGAGGCGGCGCGCACGCTGCTGTCCGAGCTCCCGCTCGAGGCGCTGACCACGCATGAGTTCCCGTTCGAACGCGCGCCGGACGCCTACGCGGCGGTGGCCGGCGAGGCGCCAGACCTGATCCACGCCGCACTGAGGTACAGCGCATGACCTTCGAAGTGGGAGCCTCCAGGCCGCTGCGCGCCCTGCACAGGCTGCCCTGGGGCACCGAGGCCGAGCGCCAGCCGCACCACCACGACTACCGAGTCGACGTCGTGGTCGAGCGCGACGGTCTGGACGACCGTGGCGTCGTCTGCGATCTCGACGCGCTCGGCGCCGGTCTCGACGACGTTCTCGGGCGGCTCGAGGGCCGGGACCTCGACTACATCCGGCCGCCCGACGCCGACGGCGTGACCGTCGAGATCCTCGCCCGCTGGCTCCACGGTTCGCTCGCCGAGGTCGTGCGGGAGGCGGGCGGCGACGCCCTCGCCATTCGGGTGTGGGAAGCACACAACGCCTTCGGCGGCTACCGCGCGCCCGTCCGCTGACCCCCAACCACCTCGTCGTACGCCGCGAGGCATCGCATCGCACAGGCGTCCCACGTGAAGCGCTCACGCGCTCGCTCGCGACCGTTGCGACCGAGGCGGTCGGCGAGCGACCGGTCACGCAGCACGCGGTCGAGCGCATCGCGCAGCGCGCCGACGTCCCCAGGCTCGACCAGAATTCCCGTCACGCCGTCCTCGACAATCTCGGGCAGCCCGCCGACGCGGCTGCAGACCACCGGCGTACCGCTCGCCATCGCCTCGAGCGCGACGAGGCCGAGCAGCTCCACCACGCGGATGTGGCGGCCGTAGCAGGTGCGGTCGACCGACGGCAACGCCAGCACCGCGGCGCTGCGGTGCAGAGCCGGAAGCCGGTCGTCCGGCACCGCGCCGAGCAAGCTCACCGAACGCCCGCGCGCCAGCCGCCGCAGGAGCTCCGGGTAGTCGCGTTCCGGCGGATCGGGGTCGTGGCCTGCGGTGCCCGCGATCGTGAGGGTGGCACGCTCGGGCAGCGCGCGGATGAGGCGATCGATGCCCTTGTGCGGCGTAACGCGCCCGAGGAACAGGACGCCGCGACGTGACGCCTGCGGATCGGGGTGGTAGCGAACGCAGTCGACGCCGCCGTAGACCACGCGCGTGCGGGACGGAGGTGCGCGGAGCTCGCGAGCGGAATACTCGGACACCAGGAGGAAACGTTGGAAGAGCGCGAGGAGAACGCCTCCCCAGGTCCCGCCCGGCAAGCCGTGGTCGGTCGTCACTGCGGCCCTCCCCCGCGCGCGAGCGACGAGCGCCGCGAGGCGGCTGGGCGCGCTCCGCGTGTGATGGGTGTGCACGACGTCGGCACCCGCCACCGCCGCGGCCAGCGCAGGCGCGATCGGGTGAGCCGGGTGACCGAGATGCCCGACGGCCCGCAGGACCCGTACGCGCAGCCCGCCCGCGTCGTCGATGCTCGCGCCGGCGCCGAAGGTGACGAGCTCGCAATCGACATGGCGGCCGAGAGCGCGGGCGAGCTCGACGGGATAGCGCTCGCCGCCGCCGAAGATCCCGGCGTGACCGAACGGCGTGGGCGCGACATGAACGACTCGCATCTCGTGCTGTGCCTGGTGACACTCGGCGATCCCCGCCGCCTCACCGGCGGCTATCTCTACCACCTCCGCGTGGCGACAGCGGCTCGCCGACACGGGTTCCGGATGGTCTTCCTCTCGTTACCCGCGCGCCCGTTCCCGCTACCGGTGCTGGCGGCCCCGCGCGTGCTCGGCCGCGTGCGGCATCTCCGCGCCGCAGCGATCCTGCTCGACAGCATCGCCGCCGCGTTCGCCGGCCCGTGGCTCGCGGTGCGCTCGCCCGGCCCGCCAGTGATCGGCCTCCTGCACCAGCCGCCGGGCGGCATCGACCACGGCCCGGTGCGCACGCGCCTTCAGGCGCCCCTCGACTGCCTCGGCTACCGCGATGCGCGGCTGCTGATCGTCGCGAGCGACCATCTGGCTGACCAGCTCGCCGCCACAGGGATCAAGCGCGAGCGCATTCGCGTGGTGCCGCCGGGCCGCGACGTGGCTGCCGCGCCCGCGGAACGAGGCGACCTCCGGCGTGGCCGGCAGGCGGCATTCCTGTGCGTGGCCAACTGGATCCAGCGAAAGGGCATCCTCGAGCTGCTGGACGCCATGGCGCGCCTGCCGGCCGGGATGGCGACGCTTCACCTCGCCGGCAAAGAGGACGAGGACCGGGCGTACGCCGCACGGGTGCGGCGTAGACTCGCCCAGCCGGACCTGTCCGGCCGCGTGGTCGCGCATGGGCCGCTGTCGGGCGAGCGAGTCGCGGCCCTCTACGCAGGCGCCGACGCGTTCGCTCTGCCGGCGTTCCGAGAGCCGTACGGGACGGTGTGGGGCGAGGCGATGGCGTTCGGGCTGCCCGTGGTCGGCTGGCACGCGGGCAACCTGCCCCATCTCGCCGACGACAGCCGCGAGGCGCTGCTCGTGCCGCCCGGCGACATCGACGGCCTCGCGCGCGCGTTACGCCGGCTCGCCGCGGATCCGGCGCTCCGCCGGCGCCTCGGCGAGGCGGCCCGCCGGCGGGCGTCGGAGCGGCCGACGTGGGACCAATCGGCGGCGCTGTTCTTCACAGCGATCCGGAGCGCGCTCGAGGAGACGCCGCCCGGCTCGGTGTCCGTAGGAGCTCGGCGGCCGCTCGCAGCACGGCGTCGACGTCGATCGCCCTGACGCAGGCGGGCTCCACCACGGCGCCGCACGGCGGGTGCTCCAACGTCCCGCACGGACTGCACGGAAGCCCCGCCCGCACGATGCGCACGCGCGCGGGCGGAGCGAGCGGGGCGAAGCAAAAGGGGTCACCCGGGCCGAAGACACCCACGGCCGGTACACGCATCGCCGCGGCGACATGGAGCGCGCCGCTGTCGGTCGTCACGACGAGCCGAGCGCGCCGGTGAACAGCCATGAGCCCACCGAGCGAGAGCCTCCCGGCGAGGTTGATCGCCGGCGTCCCGTGCGCCACCTCGCGCGCAAGCGTCTGCTCCGCGGCCGTGCCGGCGACGAGCGGCCTCGTGCGGTACCGCCGGGCGAGCTCCACAGCCACCCCGCGCCAGCGCGACGCCGGCCAGTTCTTGAGCGGCCACCCCGAACCCGGATGGAGGACGATCAGGGGCCCCTCCGCCCTCACGGCGGCCAACGCCCGGCGCCCCTCGTCCTCATCGGCGTCCGACGGCACCAGGCATGCATGCAGGATGCGAGCCGTTCGCCCCACGGAGAGCCGTGCCAGCAGCGCGTCTGCGAGATCGAAGCCGTCGAAGGCGACGTGCCGGTGCGCCGGTAGCGGCAGGACGTCGGTCACATGCGGCCGCGTACGCGGCATGTCGAACCCCAGCCGAACCGGAATCGAGGCGGCGGCGACGAGCTCGCCCGACCAGGGATCGTCGGGACGCGCGACCAGCGCCGCGTCAAACCGACCCGCAAGCTTCGACGCCTCCGCGCGCAGCGTGGCAGGCCACGTGCCGTCGCGGGCGCCGGGACCGCCGAACGGCGGGAAGCGGACGGCAAGCGTCTCGTCGATGTGCGGACAGCGCTCGGCGACGGCCGCTGCTGCGGGCGGTGCCGCGTACGCCAGCTGCGCACCAGGCAGCGCGCGCCGCAACGCCCCTACCGCCGGAAGGGTCAGCAGCACGTCCCCGACGTGATCAGGCCTGACGAAGAGGATCCGCGGTGAGCCGGCGTGCAACTCGACGCTGTTATTCCCGCCGGACCGATGACGCCACCGGGCATCGCCGCGGCATGATGCTCGCCTCACCGCCGCGGTCCATCAGCGACGCCCTCGGCCGTACGGGCGCTCAGGGCGGCGCGTAGCGCTCGAGCGGTGTCGTCGCGGGTCCGTTGAGGATCTCGCCGTCGACGGTGAAGCGCGAACCGTGGCTGGTGGGACCGGCCCGACGGCCAGTCGCGCGCCGCCAACGAGCTCACGATCACCGACTGGGACCCCGTGTCCAAGCAGCCACTGTTCAAGGCGGGCGCGGTCAGCGTTGTCAAGGTCGCCGATGCCGACGGCCCCGCGCCGGCGCCCACGAACACCGCGTCGGCGCCGGTCGAGCCGTCCGGCCCCTCCACGCACGGTGGCACGCGCGCCGACGCTGAGTCGACGCCGCGGTGAAGCTCGGGCTGGCCATCCGCGAGGTGGGCGACGCCGAGCGGACGCTCGCGCAGCAGCTCAACGCGCTCGGCGAGCGCCACAAGACCGACCACGACGTGTTCCACCTCACCGAGACGCTCCAGCGGATCGCCCACGACAACCTCGAGCGGCTCGCACCGCACGGCTCAGGCCTTCTCGAGAAGGCCCGTGAGAAGAGCGCCGAGCTGATCGGCCGCCGACCCGAGCCAGGACTGCTGCTCGTGCGCGAGCGCACGCTCCACCTGCTCTATGCCGAGGCATCGATCAACTACGTCATCCTCGGCCAAGGAGCCCAGGCGGCCCGCGACCGCGACCTCCTCGACGCCGTCTCGCTCTGCCATGCGCAGACGTT
Source organism: Solirubrobacteraceae bacterium (assembly GCA_045805605.1). Classification (GTDB taxonomy): domain Bacteria; phylum Actinomycetota; class Thermoleophilia; order Solirubrobacterales; family Solirubrobacteraceae; genus DATBDE01. The sequence continues at coordinate 70,227 of JBJMKX010000022.1, read as the reverse complement.
GCGCGGCATGAAGTGGACCGTGACCCGGATCAAGACCGCGGCCCCGCAAGTCCTGACGAGCTGACGACGCTGGCATCGCTCGCGCGGTCCGTCTCAGAGCGGACATGCCGTGTTCGCCCCGGCGGATCGGGGTAGAGCCGAGAGTGGCCTAGGTGCGGGCCGCGAGTCGAAGCTTTCGGGAGGCAACGATGGGCGACCAGCAGCGCGACGTGATCGAGGTCCTCGAGCACGATCATCGGGAGGTCGAGGAGATGTTCGCCGAGCTCGAGTCGCTCCGCGGCGCGGCCACGGAGGAGACGAAATCGCGGCGCAAGGCCGTGACGGAGCAGGTCACTATCGAACTCGTCCGTCACTCGGTCGCCGAGGAGGTGCTCGTCTACCCGCAGGTGGAAGACAAGGTCAGCGCCGAGGAGGCCGAGCATGCGCGCAAGGAGCACGCCGAAGCCGAGGAAACGCTGCACCGGCTGGAGAAGCTCGACGCGGATGATCCGGCGTTCGACGACGAGCTGGCGACGCTGATCGCGGAGATCCGCCATCACATCGCCGACGAGGAAGGCCAGATGTTCGCGCAGATGCGGCAGGTCATCGCGACCGACGATCTGCGGAAGCTCGGCGCCCGCGTCGAGGCCTTCAAGAAGGTGGCGCCGACCCGGCCGCACCCGAACGTGCCGAACGAGCCGCTGCCGCGAATGGCGGCGGGTCCGGCGGCATCACTGTTCGACCGCATGCGCGATGTGGCGAGCAGCCGCGGCACCGACGACTGACCGAGCCTGCGCACGCCGGGCTCTGGAGCGATTGGGCACCGAGAATGACGCCAGTTCATTCGGGCTCTAATGCACTCCGCACGGCGGTAAAGCCGGTATCGGGGATCAGGGAGCGCCGCCGCCCTTGCGTCCGCCTCGGCAGCAGTGACCATCCCCTTGCCAGCGCGCACCACCAGCGTTGGACGACCGATCCGCGACCAGTGGCGCGATCGTCCGGCCTTGCGGCTCCGACACGCGTGGAGCTCACGCGGAGGAGCAGCGGCCGGGCGCGACGCCAGCCGGCCCTCTCCGACCTCATCCCGATCTCGTTTTACTGCTCGTGCTAGCGACCGGCCGGGATCACGCGGCGATAGGCCCTCGGCCCAGCTCGATGATCGGGACCGCGTCCCGTTCGTCGGCGCGACAGGGTCGGGGGCGGCTGACCGAGGCGGATCTCAGCTAGTGGCGCTTTCGACGTCTCGACGCCGTCGATGGCGTCGCGGGTCGTAGGCGTTCGAGGCCATGGATCATAAGGACAACCGCAATCACGCGCGGTCGGCCATCGGGGCGATGTACGCGGGGATTGGGCTTACCATCGTCGCGCTGATCGTCCCGTACATCGACCATGCCACCGCCAACGTGCTGGCCGATCACATCGGGGACGGCTATCCGACATACAGCCAGGCGCGCATCGCGTCGGCCGTGACCACCTATCTGGTCTACCTGTCCGTCGTCGGAGCGCTCGGCACCATCTCCTGGCTCTCGATATGGGCCGTCAAGGCGGGCAAGCGGGGGCGCACGCAGCAGCGACCGCGCTGTTCGTGCTCGGCACGAGCATCGCGCTGACCGATCTGCTCATCAGGGACACCTCCGGAGACACCGGCCTGCCCCCGTTGCTGGGTTGGGTCGGGGATGCTTCCGTGCCTGGCAGGGCTCTTCGCGGTGACGCTGCTGTGGAGGAAATCGTGACCTCCACGTCCAGCCACAGGAACGGGGTGGGAAAGAAGTGATGACTGGTCCACACCGACGCGAAACCGAGCTCCCGCGTGCTCGAGATGCTGACGCACCGCCCCCACCGCGGAGTCGGAAGCCGGATGCTGACCTGGGTCGGGCGATGCGCCTGGGCGCGGCCTCGTCTCGTCAGCACCCTGCCGGAGTGCAGACCTTGAACGAGTCAACGGAGAGCCCCGTGCCGTTCTGCCAGGGCTCGAACCCAAACTCCACACCGATCAGGTACCAGCTCGAAAGCATGTAGCCGCGGGTGACTGCATCTGCCGCGAGCGGTCCGAGATCGAGGTCGGTGACGGAATCCGACGGATTCACCAACACGTAACTCACTGTCCCCCCGGGGCTGGGGCCGCCGTGCCAGACGTTCCAGGCGCGTCCACCGATGTTGGCATTGCTCGCCACGACTCCGCCGGCAGGCTGGACCGCCCCTTGCTTTGTCAGCCAGATCATCATCTCGAGATCACCGCCGGCGTTGGGCGAGGTTGGCTGTGAATCCCACCAGACGTCATAGGCGGTGTCCCAGGCGCCAGGGGCCACGCTCGTGGTCTTGGCCGTGCTCTTGACCGCACCGCCCCGAGCGATCTGACCGACCGCCAGGGGCAGGCCGGAGTTCGTGGTGCAGTAGCCCCAGTGGCAGCCCCTGTACAGGCTCGGGTAGGCGCCTGGTGCTCCGCTCGTCGAGACGTTTATCTCCGAGTGCGCGATCTTGAAGTCCAGACAGCCGTCGTTCGTGATCGAGAACGGTGCGCTTGAACCCCATTCATTCGCCTGGAGGTGGTACTGGTCCGTCTGCAGCTCGGCGACGTTGGAGTCAGTCAACGTCCGCGTGAAGCCGGACGCACAACCCGAAGGAGGCGGCGCACCGACACCGCGAAAACCGGCCACGGTGGTTGCAACGGCGCCGTTGGTGTAGTGCACGTCGGCGCGGACCTGGTGATTACCTTCGCGTACCACGTAGGGGTTGGCCGTCCCGGCCGAATCATTCGAGCCGGCGAGGTCGTACGGCGCGCTGTGCTCGGTGTGGAACAGGTTGCCGTCGATCCAGAACTCGACCATGGACGCGCCCGCGCCGAGGTTGTCGGCGAACACGTAGAGGTTCGAACCAGTCTGGTAGTCGCCGCCTAGCGGACTCGCAGGTGAACGAGTCGCGCTGGGAGCTGCCATCAGAGCAGGTTGCGCAGGAGGCGGTTCGGTCGACGTGTAACTCGACGAGACCGTTTCGAGCAGGGTCGACCCGTTGTAGACCTTTGCTCGGACGCTGTGCGAACCCGCTGCTGGAACCGGGAAGGCCTTGGCCGTGCCCGTCGAGTCGTTCGAGCCTGCCAGGTCGAAAGGCGGCTTCGTCTCGGTGCGATAGGCCGACTGCGAGCCATCGAGGTAGAAGGTCACCTTGGTCGCGCCAGCCGTCGGCAACACGAACACATAGATTTTGGAGCCGGCTCCGAAGCTCGAACCCTGGAGTGGGCTCGGACTCGAGCGATCGGCGTGGGTAGCGACCTGAAGGCTGTACGTCTCGGCAGTCGCCGAAGTGGCGAAGACAAGCATCAGCGCCGCAAGCATCGCGAACACCGAAGCCTTGATGGGCACGAGCGACGAATCCCCCTCGGGCAGGACCAGGTGAGCCGCCTGTGGTTACCGGCGCCTCGGCAGCACTTGCACAGACGCTACACCCTGGGCCCATTACCGGTCAACGTTGGCTGAGCGCTCGAATCCGCTTTTTGTCCCGGCAGTTCCGATGGCGAGGTACGGCACCGCCAGTGAGGCGGACCATCACGTTGCAGAGCACCCTCGTGAAGCCGACCAGCGTTTCATGGTTCATGCCGTGGTCCTGTGCGAACTCGACGAGGTCATCCCATGCGGCCAGATTAGGGCCGGGCCGGTGGCGATGCTGCACTCCGGTTGGGCGCCCGTCAGCTCGCCGGCGCCACGTTCGGAACGGGGCGTACGATGCGCCACGTTCCGTAGACCGCCGCGCCGAGCGCCGCGATGCTCAGGCCGACCTCGACGCCAACCACGTCTATCAGCCCGCCGACGAGTAGCGCGCCAAGCGTCGCGCCGCCCGCGGTGGCGGTGAAGAAGACGCCGGTGAGCACGCCCGACATGGTCGGAATCGCGGTCTGCATCGCCGAGAGCGACTCGACGAAGATCACCTCCCAGAAGATCCCGCAGCACACCATCGCGCCGACCGCGACCACGACGCCCGGCGCCAGCGCGAGCCCGACCAGCCCCACAGCGCTTGCCACCAGCGACGCGCCCATGAGCCGGTCCATCGCCACGCCATGCCGGTCGACCCAGTCGCGCAGCGCGTTCCCGATGAGGCCTCCGACCGCCAGGCCCCCGAGCAGGAAGCCGAGCACGTGCGCCCCCTCCCCGTGGCGGTGGGCGATGGCCGGCGCGAGCGACTCGACCGGCGTGACCAGGATCGCGAACGTGATGCTTCCGAGGAGCACGACGCCGAGCAGCGGGTGGGCGAGCGTCCGGCGAACCGCGCCCGTGAACCGGACGCGCTTGTCCTCGTGCGGCATCGGGCGGCGCGGCAGGGTCCACACCGCCCACGCCATTACCAGGTACGTGGCGGCGTTGATCGCGAAGCACCACCCCGCCCCGAGCGCCGTGACGACGCCACCCCCCAACAGCGGCCCGACGAACCGGGCGAGGTTGTAGGCGATCGAGCTCTCGCCGATGGCCTTCTTGGTCAGCTCCTGGGGGACGCTGTGGGAGCTGATCCACGCCGTCGGCGCGGTGGCGAGCGCCCCGAGCACGCCGCCCGCCAGCACCAGCAGGTAGATGGCCACCTCGGTCTCTGCCTCCAGCCATGACACGACCGCGAGCAGCATCGCCGGAATCACCTGGAGGAAGCTGAGCACGAGCGCGACGCGGCGCGGATCATGCCGCTGGGCGAGCTGGCCCCCCACGCTGGAAAGCGCGATCCCCGGCGCACGCGACACCACCGTGAGCACCCCGACCGCCGCAGCGCTCTCGGTCAGCTGGTAGACGAGCCAGCCGGCGGCAACGGTCTGCATCCAGGAGCCGCCGGACGAGACGACGCGGGCGATGAGCGCGTGCCGGAAGGCGCGGTAGTGGAGCGGCCCGTGCGTCCAGTCCAGACGGTGCAACCTTGCCCGATCCTCTCAGACCGCGACGGGCATCCCGCACTAGCACCGGCGCGGCGGCGAGATAGCTAAGCCGGTAGAGCACACGACTGGCGGCAACGCTGGTTCCGGCAGCGCTTACAGCGGTCAGACGCAATTGTCACGTTGAAAGCTGAAGCGTGCGGAGCGGCTCTCAGCCTCGGCCGAGAGAGCGCGGGCAGCTCGCGTGCATTCACGTAAGCTGCCCGCGCAATTCGGCGAGTTCGCCTAGCTCACTTCGCGGGGCTAGCGACGGGTGTCACCGTCGACGTCGATTCGCTCCTTGCGGAGGTCCTCAGAGACCGTCTTCTCGTCGACGAAGGTTTCCTTGTCGAGCCGCACGCGCTCTTTGGGCACCGTCCGCTTCTCCACGACCGGCTCCTCCTCGTGCAGCACGACCTCGTGCTCCTCTTCGGAGATCTCGGGTCCCGAGACCGCCTGGTCGACGTTCTCGCCCGTGATCGGCTCGCGCTCGATGCGAACCTCCTCGCGCTGGACCGGCACCGTCTGCTGGACCTCCTCGGTGACCACGTACTTGCGTAGGCGTGCGCGACCGCGCTCCCGCTCGGCCGTACCGACGCGCAGCTCCTCCTCGGAGCGGGTCATCGCGCTGTCGGTCGTCGGGCCGCTCGTGTCGCGGCCGACGGCACCGCGGGCGTCGTCCGTCGCGGTGACGGAGCCCTCGGTGGTGTAGTCGATGCCGTAGTGGCGGAACAGCTCCGCCTCCTGCTGCTCTGAGAGCTCCTCGTCCGGAGCCATCATCGGGGCGTCCTTCACCTGCTGCGCCGCGATCCCGACCACGACATCCTCACCGCGCGGCGTGGCGCCGGCGAGCGGCACGAAGCTGGACTTCCTCCCGAACAGGCCCGTGTTCACCAGTGCCCATTCCGGCTTGTCGCTCTGCTGGTCAAGATACACCGCGACGATCGTGCCGATCTTGTCGCCGTTGCGGTCCCGGAGCGTACGGCCCTGCCACTCGTAAGCGTGCGTCATATCCGTAGTCATTGCGTTTCTCCTTTTTTGGTTTCGTGCGTGCGGCAGTCAGCCGGTTGCCGGCCGAGCGCCTGTGCCGTCCCGGCGCACCGGCTCGGCGCGCGGGCGGGTTTCGTGCGTCGCTGACTCGGCCTGGTCATCGGCGCGCTCCCTGACCTGCTGGATGTCGGCCTTGACCCGGCCCTTCTGCTGCTGGCCCTTTTGGTGGGCGCCGCGGAGCATCTCCGCGGCCACCTCACGCCCGCCGAGGCCGAAGGCCAGTGCGAGCCCGAGGGCCAGCGCGCCGATCAGCGCCGTGTAGGTGATCTGCACGATCTCCGGCGCGATCTTCAGCTCGTTGAGGATCATGAAGATCGCGATTCCCATCACCAGCGCGGGAACGACTGATGCGACGACCTTCCCGGTGGGCGTGTCGCCCATCGTCTTCGCGACCAGGCCGGCTACCCCGGCGGCCACCACACCCGCGACGACAAAGATCAACACCGCCACGATGACGTTCGGCAAATAAGCCAGCACCTGGTTCATGAAGGCGGTCACGGCCGGGATCTGAAGCGCCCCGATCGCAGCCGACAGGACGAACAGGAAGATGAACCAGAAGACGACACCCGCGATCAGCCGCGACGGACTCGCCCCTGGACTCACCCGTTCGACATATTCACCGCTCTGACCGGAGTGCAGGTGGTCGTCAAGACCGACCTTGTCCAGCAGCTTCGCGATGACCGACTTGACGATCCTCGCGACGAAGTAGCCAACGACGAGGATCACAAAAAAGCCGATCAGGTTTGGGATGAACCCGAACAGCGCGTCGAGCCCCTGCTGCAGGCTGTTGGACAGGTCAACTGCAAAAGGGAGTTCCATTCCCTCCTCCTTCTGTCGGGGTTGCTTCACGTCTGATGCCCGGAAGCACGTGGCGGCAGCGGGAGGTGTCAAGGGTTTGTCCAGGGGTAGTGGCGAGGCGATGGATGACGCCGCTCATCTTCGGATCGGCGAGCTCAGCTACCGCGTCGGGATCAGCCCCGACGTGCTGAGGGCCTGGGAGAAGCGCTACGGCCTGCTCAAGCCCAGCCGCTCGGAGGGCGGCTACCGCCTCTACAGCGAGCGCGACGAGTGGCGCGTTCGGCTCATGCAGCAGAAGATCTGGGCCGGATTGTCGGCTGCCGAGGCGGCGGGGGAGGTCGCGCGGATGGAGCGCGACAGCCACATGCCGAATGGGTCGATCGAGACGCCATTCGAGCTCGGCCAACAGCTCGGACAAGCGCTAGAGCGCTTCGACGAGGAAGGCGCGCACGAGCTGCTCGACCGGCTCCTCGGGCTGCACGGGCTCGAGCGCGCGATCCGCGACGCGCTGATGCCGTATTTCCGGACGCTCGGAGAGCGCTGGGCGCGGCAAGAGATCGCGGTCGCGCAGGAGCACTTCGCTAGCCGCCTGGTCGAAGGACGTCTGCTCGCGCTAGCGCGCGGGTGGAACCGCGGGCCCGGCAGGCGGGCCGTGCTCGCCTGCCCGTCGGGCGAGCAGCACACGCTTCCGCTCGTCTGTTTCGGGCTCGTTCTGAGGAGCCGTGGCTGGCGCAACGTCTACCTCGGGGCCGACACCCCGCCGAGCAGCGTCCACATGGCGGCTGACACCGTTTCTGCGGACGTCGTCGTGATGTCGGCCGTGTCGAACGACCGCTTCGGGGCTATCGCTAGGGATCTCAAGGGCCTCTCGCGCAGGCGCCCCCTGGTGCTCGCGGGCGGTGGCGCTACGCCGGAGCTTGCCGCAGAACTCGACCTCCAGTGTCTGTACGACGATCCCGCGACCGCCGCCGAGGTGCTATCGCGCCGGTTGGTGCTCGGGTGATCCTCGCGGACTGACGCGCACCGATCGGGCCGTTACGATCGACCCGATGGGACTGTTCGGACCCAAGATCAAAGACGGCGTCGCCACCGAGGGCACGGTCATCCGGATGGCTCCTACGGAGAAGGCCGGGCGCCAGAACGAGAAGCGCAACGTCGACTTCGAGTTCCTGCTGTCGATCCGTGTGCAGGGCGCAACCTCGGCGCTCGAGGTCGGGCACACCTGCAAGGTGCCGCACGACAAGGTCCCAGCCATGGGCCAGCAGATCCCGGTCACCGTCTCGGCCGGCGACCCCAGCCGGCTGCGGATCGAGTTCGGGGAGATGCCGACGCTCGCCGAGCGGGCGCTGGCGTCGGCCCGGGCGGCGCAGGCCGGCGACGCGGCCGGTGCCGCCGGCGCCCTCGGATACACGCTTCGAGACGAGCCGCCGGAGCGGGACGCATAGAGCATGGGACTGAGTGACAGCACCGTCCAGGCATTGCTCGCGGTGTCCGACCTCGACCGAGCCAAGCGCTTCTACGAGGAGCAGCTCGGGCTGGTAGGGGGCGAGGAAGAGCAGCAGGGCGTCACATACCCCTGTGCCGACGGGACCTCCGTCTTCGTCTATCTCTCCCCGGAGAACGCCGGCAAGTCGCCGGCCACGCTCGCAGGCTGGGCCGTCGACGACCTCAACCGGACGATGGAGGAGTTGTCGTCGCGCGGCGTGGCGTTTCAGCACTACGACCAGCCGGGGATCAAGACCGACGAGCGGGGCGTATTCGATGCCGGCCGCTTCCGGGCTGCCTGGGTAAAGGACCCCGACGGGAACACGCTCGCGCTCACCCAGGTCTCGAACCAGGGCTAGCTGCAACGAACTCCAACACCGCCACGGCGCCGAGGCTCCTCTGCGCGCAGCAGCGGCAGTACGAGCTGGCGGCGCCCGCCCGGGCGCCGGCTGCCCCGCCCGAGAAGCGTCGGACGGCGCGGCGTAACCGGCGGACGGGTTACTTGCTCGACGCCACCCTGATGACGGGGCACTCGAAGCTCTTGATCACCCCGGTGTCGACGGCGGCCCGTCCGTCCAGGGCGGCCTGTACCTCCGCCGCGCTGTCGAAGTCGCCGCTGTTGTTCGCGTCGAACTGCGCAACGGCGGCGTCGTAGTCCGCGAACTGAAGCCCGTGAACCCTCCAGCGTCCGCCGTTGAACCCCGGATCTCCCGGCGCCGCGGTGGCCACGTTGGGCTGCAGGCCGAAGAACTGGTAGATGGTGTCGAAGCTGCTGTCCGGCGCCCCGGTGTTGGAGAGATCGGTCGGCGTGTTGACGGTGCGATAGAGCTGGCCGTCGACGTAGAACGCCGGGCCGGTGACTCCGCCGGAGCCGGCGGCCTGGGCGATCCCAGGACCCGCGATCGCCGCCACCGCGACGGCGACGACTCCCAGCAACCAGAGACGATGCATCTCAACCCCCTGTGGTGGAAGGACGTTCCACCAATGCTGGAGGGGCGAAATTACCGGCCGCTGAACAGTTGCTTACGTCCGTTCGCTTGAGCGCGGCGCCTGACCGGCAGCGCCGCGAGGAGCTCATCGGGCCAGAGGTTCGCCAGCGACGCCAGGACCAGGTCCGCTGCTTCGAGCCATCGGCCCCCCGCGTGCCGGCGTGCGGAACGGCCATGCGCCGGTCTGGCCTGGCTTTCCGGGCCGCCCACCTGATATGACGCCCGATCATGAGCGCTGCGATCATCGTTGCGATCATCGCGCTCGTCGCTTCGGTCCTGACCGCGGGTGTCGCGCTCTACGGGCAGACCCATTCGCTCACGGTGACCGCCCGCCGCGAGGCGGAGGCAACGCTGAGCCGATACCGCGAGCCGCTGGTCGCAGCCGCCTATGAGCTCCAGTCGCGGCTGTACAACATCCTCAAGCGCGACTTCCTCCAGAAGTACTACCTGGACGGGGATGAGAAGCAGCGGCAGTACGCGATAAGGAACACCCAGTACCTCGTCGGGCAGTACCTCGGCTGGACCGAGATCCTCCGCCAGCGGATCCAGCTGCTCGACTTCGGCGAGGTGCGAGAGACCCGTGAGGTCTCGCGGCTGCAGGGCCGGATCCGAGACGTCCTCGCGTCCGACGAAGCGTCCATGGGAAAGCCGTTCATGATCTGGCGCGGAGAGCAGCGGGCGATCGGCGAGCGGATGATCGTCGAGCGGGGTGGAGAACTGCTCTGCCTGGGCTACGCCGCTTTCGTCGAGCAGACCGACCCTGCCTTCTGGCGCTGGCTGGAGCCTTTGGAGCGGGACATCGACGACATCGCGCGCGGCCGCAACGAGCGCTTGCGGCTCGTGCAGCATGGGCTCATCGAGCTGATCGAGCGGCTCGACGTGGGCCGTGTCCGTTTCCCGGAGCAGATCGAGCGCGCCTGAGCCGGCGGGGTAGGGCAAGGACACGCGGGCGATTCGCGAGGGCGCCTCCGATGCCCCCGACCACGAGGACCGTCGCCAGCGCCACGACCGGGACGACCACGCCCGCGTCGAAGCTCAGTTGCGCGCCGATGGCCAGCAGGATCGGCGCAGCGACCCAGGCCGCCAGGCGCCATCGGCGGGGCAGCAGCGTGATGGCGGCGCTGAGGATGCCCACGAGCACGATCAGCGCCACGACCACGGCGGCGGCGGCGTCGCGGAGGGGGATGTCGTGGTGGATCGTCGAGATCATGTTCGCCTGGATCTCCGGACCCGGAAGCGTCGACCCACCGTCGGCCGACGTGGGGTGCAGGTCATGTCCAACCGGTGACGTGACGCCGACGACGACGACTTTGTTCCGGAACGTGCCGGGCTTGATGCGATCGCGAAGCACATCGACGAACGGGACGGTTGGCACCGTCCCCGCCGAGCCGCTGTAGTCGATCCACCCCCGGTCCGGGACGTCGGCCGACCAACCAGCGGCGTTCGCGCTGAGCAAGGCGAGCGACGGCACCCGTCGAGGCACCCGCCGTGTCCCGACGTTCACGGTCGCATACATGTGCCGCAGCGTCCCGTCGGGATCCTTGGGGATACCGCTGTATCCCACGTGTGCATGGAGCTGCCTGAGGAGGGCGTTGGCCGGATGGCGGCCGAACTCCTCCGTCGCACCGTCCACGTCGAACGCGAAGGCGGCGAGGACGACCTTGCCGCGACCCGAGGCGATCGCGTGCATCAGGGGAAGGTCCTTCGAAGGACGCGCCTGGGCGAACTTGATGTCATAGGTGACGGCGCGGGGTCGGTCGGCGAGGATGCGCCGCAAGGCGGCGGCGTGATCGGTCCTCGGGAGCGGATACGCGCCGCCTCGTGCTCGCACCGTCCGCCGATCGACCGCTACCAGCACGACGTCGCGATCGGGCGCGGTCGCTCCGCGCAGGTCGAACCGAGCATCGACGAGGCCGAGCTCCAGGCGGTGGAGCGGCGCGGGGTTGAGCAGGTAGATGGCCAGCCCGGTGGCGATGGCGAGCGCCGCCGCCAGCGCTACCCGCAGCCGCCGCACGCGCCGCTGAAGCCGGCGTTCGCGCAACCGCCGGCTCCAGTCGAGGATCGGAGCCGCCAGCGCATCGTGAAAGATCTCGTACGCCGTCCTGTCCGGCGCGCCGGCGGGCGCCGGCACGGCCCTCAGGAGGCGGCTCTCGGTCGCGGCCAGGGCCTCGAGCACCCGCCCGACGGTCGGCTTTGGCAGATCGGCGTACAGCGCGAGATCCTGAGCGGTGAGCGCCACCTTCCCGCCCGACGGTGTGACGAGGAACCGGAACATGCGCGCCGCAACGTCCTGCTCGGGGCGGGACAAGCGGCCCGTGGCGACTTCGACGTGGCGGCCGATGATCTGAGCGGCGTCGCCCAGCGCGTGGAGGGTCGCGATGCGCAGCGTCCGGGATCCGCCAGCCGACTCGGCCTCCCACAGCCGCGTCATCACGAGCTGGAGGTAGGCCGGTTCGATGGACGAAGCGACCCGCGGCGCCTCGGGGGCGGCACCTTTCCCGCCGGTCGCCGGCGTCGCGGACGCAGTCAGCTGCCGGATGACCTCGTCGGCCAGACCGAGCTCGAGCTCCGTCGGGCCCACGCTCTGGGCGCCAAGCTCCTCGAAGCGGGCGAGTGGTCGCTCGATGGCCTCGCGAGCGGCGCTCGGCGACATCGCTGCGAGGGCGAGGCGATTGTCGAAGAGGCCGACGATCCGGCCCTTGAAGCGGTCCAGGCCGGCAAGCGCGTCCTCGCGCAGCGAGATGAGCAGGTGCGCGCGTATGTCCATGCCGGTGAGGACGCGGGGAAGCTCGCGGTCCAGGCGAGAGTCGGATCCCAACGGGTGGTAGACGAAGAACTCCTCGAACTGATCGAAGACGAGCAGGACGCGAACGCCGAATCGCACTTCGAGGTCGCGGAGGGCCTCGTCGAGCGGCGTCGCGGGCGAGATCGGAGCGTCAGCGTGCTCGGGCCAGCGGTCGGTCACGGCTTCGTTGGCGCGCTCGATCACGCGTGCGACCGGGTCGCCGTCCCATCGATCGACCAAGACGACGAGGTCCAGGATCTCGTCGGGGTCGACGTCGGGTGCGAGCCCGAGCTCGTGGATCACGCCGGCCCGCAGGGTTGAGCTCTTGCCGGCCCCGCTGGGTCCGTACAGGACGGTGAGCCGCGCAGCGAGCAGGTTCGCGAGGATGATCTCCGACTCGGCTTCGCGACCGTAGAAGAGCGCGGCATCCGCGTCGGACTCGGTGAACGGCCGCAGGCCTGGATAGGGCCGCTTCGGCGTCACCCTCTCGGCGTGGGCAGGAGGAGTGGCGGTCTCGAGCGCTGCCGAGGACCGGCGCATCACCCTGCCGTGAGACGCCGCCGCAACTCGGTGACGTACTCGTGCAGGGGTATGTCCTGGACGTCGACGCTGCGCTTGGCCCACAGCCGCTGCTCGACTGGGTTGACCGGATGCTGGATCGACCAATCGGCGTAGTCGTGGGTCTGCTCGCTCCAGATCCGGTGCAGGATCACGCGCAGGTTCCAGTCATGCAGGCTGTAGCCGAGAAACAGGAAGTGGCTCGAGAACATCGCGGCCAGAAGGGGCGCCGGAACGAGCGCCGAGAGGTTGGTACGGGAGAGGAAATCGATGTAGTCGTCCTCGGTGATCACGAAGCTGTCGCGTTCCTCGTCCTCGCGGTCCACGGCGCCGTGGACCTTCATGATCACCGTGCGCGTACGCAGGGAGAGCTCGGTGTACTCGTTGGGGCGCTCGATGAGCCGAGGCTCGGCCGCCGGCGGGATGTGAATGAAATGGCCGCGCTCGCGGCGCCCGGCGAGATAGACCACGAGGTCGAACGGCTCCGGGGGATCGTGCTGGTGAAACGCTCGCTCGATCGCGTCGTCGTAGTTGGTGGTGACGATGAGCTGGTAGCGCCCGCCGTTCTCTCGGGTGCCCAAGAGCGTTGGCAGATCCGCCAGCAGGTGATGCAGCGAGCCCGGCTCGCAGTCTCCGATGAAAGCTTCACGCAGGCTGTCGTAGAGCGGGCCGTCGCCGTCGATTGCGTCGATGTACTGCGATACCCGCGGCAGGTTCCAGCTGTCCGTCGAGGGATAGTCGAACTCGCGCGACAACCACTGCGAGAGCTCCGCACCGCTGGGCAGCTGTTGTCCGGGGGCCCATGGGCGCGTGTCGGTCTCGTGGCCTGAAGGCCGGTCGCACAGGTTCGCGCCCGCGCCCAGAAGGGGGACCACCCGACCGCGCTGCAGGGCGCGGACGACCATGCGGTAATGCTGGTCGAGGTCGGCGCCGATCAGGCCGGCGTCGGCGGAGCGCCGACTGTCCTCCATCGACGTCATCGCTTGGGGACGAAGTAGTGACCCACGACTCCCCTCCGACCATGGAGGCGGCGGCGGCTGGCCGCGACGCGCACCGTCCGCCCGCTGGCCCGGTCGGTCACCGTGACCACCCCCGTGGTGACCCTGATCAGCGTGCCATCGCACAGCAGCTGCATGGTCCATGCGGTGCCGTTTGCGCTCGCGTCGGCGTCATGGTTCCGCGTTCGGAGGTGGTGGTGCGTCCTCACCCTCAGCCGCGGCCCGCGCCGATGGCGATGGCGATGGCGCCGCGCGCTGCGCGCCGCCGAGCTTGCGCAGCTGGGGCGCGGATCGGTCATATCGAGCGTCGTCTCGCCCCCGGCGTCGGCGGGTTGCGACAGCTTGAAGGTCGTCCCTCCGGCGAGGGCCGTGGTGATGTCGGGGGCTTCTTGCGATCCCGTGTTGGCCTCGAGCGCGACGATGGCGTGGTCGGCGTGGATGGTGGAATCGACGGGAATGCTTGCCGGATCTTGGAGCGGCACGCCCATCGCCGCCTGCCCGACCGCGGTCGGCGTCTGTACCTCCACCGTGCCGAAGACCGGCGCGATGTTGACCGTTTGCTTCGCAACCGGCACCGGCACGGGCGGCGGCAACGGCGCCCAGCTCTCATCCACTCCGGCGACGCCGATCCCTCTGGCCTGCCCTCCGGCGACCTCCCCGTTGGCCGGCATGACAAACAACCCGTAGGTGCCGCTGCGACTGCTTGTGAACGCGATCTCGCGGCCGTCCGGCGACCAGGCCGGGAACAGATCCTCGCGGGGGCTCGTGGTCAACTGACGCATGTCCGTGCCGTCACGGCTCATCGCGAACACATCGAAGCTGCCGGGCTCACCTTCCGTGTACGCGAGCTGCGTGGCGTCCGGTGACCACGACGGGTCGGCGTCGGTCGCAGCCGAGGTGGTCAAGGGACGCTGGACCCCGCCGTCCGGACTCATCACGAAGATGTCACGACTCCCGTTGCGCGATGAGGTGAAGGCGATGAGCGAGCCGTCGGGTGCCCAGGCCGGCTGCTGGTCGGCTCCCGGGTCAGACGTCAGGCGGCGTATGCCGCTGCCGTCCGTGTTCATGACGTAGATGTCCGGATTGCCATTTCGCGTGCTCATGAACGCGATCTGGGTCCCTTCGGGCGACCACGACGGGTCGTTGTCGCGGGCGGCGTCGAACGTGAGCCGGCGCTGATCCCCGCCGTTTGCGTCCGCGGTGTAGATCTCTTCGTTTCCGTCACGCGTGCTGGTGAACGCGAGTCGGTCGGCGGCAGCGTTCCACGACGGATCGCGATCGGTCGGGCCGACGGCGATCAGGCCATCGTTTCGGCCCGTTCCATCCTCGTTCACCACGCCGATCGCGGGTGAATTGGTGGTTCGCTCATAGGCAAGGACGCCATTGGAGCCCGAGGTACCGGGAAACGTCGCGCGGGCAAGAGCGACCGGGCCGAGCCAGACGGCAAGCGAGAGGATCGACACCAGCCCTGGCTGCCATCGCGGTCGCCTCCTCTCGGAGCCAAGCGGCTCACCCACATCACATCTCTTTCGGACCGTCAGCCATCCCGGCTTCCTTCGCTCCATCCGCGGCTACCTCCCGTACCGCCGATCATCCCACGGGCCCCTTCCCGCGCCAAGTGACTTTCGTCACGTGCAGCGCACGCCCTCTCCCGCGCGTTGACACCTCTCAGGCGTGGGTCTAGCGTCGCGGCGCGGTGGCCGCACCGCCCAATCCTCCCACCGCGTCCCAAGGTCCGGCGTCTGGCCGTCGTTCGGCCAGGCGCTTGCCGCTGGACGAGGTCAAGCTCGTCGGGGGTCTGATCGCGCTGATCGCGGGGGTGATCGTCATCGGGGTGCTGGCGGGCGGGGCATTGATCGCGGACCCCGGGAACGCGGCCCCCATCGCCACCGCCGCGGTCGGCGTCATCGGATCGATCGTCGGCGCCTATCTCGGGATCAAGATCGGCACCGACGGCACCCAGAAGGCGCTGCAGGCACAGCACGACGAGGCCACGAGGGCACAGGTCTTCGCCGCCCACCTAAGTCCCGACAAGGCCGAGCTCGCTCTCGAGCAGGCGCGTGCGATCGTCACCGACCGGCCGCTCCCGACCGAGTCGCGAGAGCCGGGCTGAGCGCGGGGCGGCACGGCTCTCACCGCGCTGAACAGGCCGCGCAGCGACGGCGGCAGCGCGGCGCGGCATGCATGCCCGTGCACTGTGCCAGGCCGCCAGCCGGTTACCGTACGGCCCGATGCTCGGGGTCCTCCGTGCGAGCGCCGTCGCCGGCGCCCTTGCGGCGCTCGCCCTCGCGTCCGCCGCGCGCGCCGACGACGCGCAGCCCGGCGCCATCGGCAGCCCGTTCACCCGGACCGACGCGCTCGGCCAGGACGCGGGCGAGCACGGCGCCGACGGCAGCCTGGACGTCACCGGCAACCTGCTGCGCGACGGCCTGCCCTTCGGGACCCACGACACCCACGGCTGGCCCACGTTCGCCGGCTGGCCGACGCACGACACCATGACCCACCAGCAGTCGTACTACGTCTGGCTGCAGCGCGCATGGCTGGCCGGTGAGCGGCTGATCGTCGCCCAGACCGTCGAGGACGAGCCGATCTGCCGCGTCGAGCCGGTGCGGTCGCACACGTGCAGCGAGCCGGCGGCGATTCGGCAGCGTCGCCCAGGTCGACCGCCGCCTGGAGGCGTTCAGGCGCCTGGGCGTGCGCAGCCTGTTCATCGCGCATTGGATCGACAACGCGTTCGCGGGCGCCGCCCTCGAGGGCGGCGCCAGGGGCGCGTTCATCAACACCTTCAACCGCCTGCAGACCGGCCGCTGGTTCCGGACCGGGTCGTGCCCGCAGGCCGGTGAGGGGGAGGAGGTCGACACCCTCACCCAGGGCGAGCTCCAGGTCCTCGCGAGCTTCTTCCCGATCACCCAGCCGATCGCCGACGAGGGCATGCCGTCCTATCCGCCGGGCCGGCAGTGCAACGCGCGGGGGCTCACGGCACTCGGCCGCCACCTCGTGATGCGAATGATGGACTTGCACATGCTCATCGAGGTCGATCACCTGAGCGAGCGGGCGCGCGCGAGGGTGCTGCTAATGGCCGAGCGCCGGCGCTACCCGCTGGTGTCGAGCCACACCGATACGGGCGGGACCTGGCCCGGGAAGGACCTGCGGCGGCTGTATGCGACCGGTGGCTTCGCGGTCTCCCGTCCGGACACCGCCGGGCCGCTGGCAGCGCGGGTGGTCGAGCTCGCCCGGCTCAGCCGGCGCGTGCGCGGTGCCGGGGTCGGCCTCGGCAGCGACACCGGGGGCTTCGCCGCGCTGCCGGGCCCGCGCCCCGACGCGGGCGTCAACCCGCTGCGCTATCCGTTCCGGTCGATCGACGGGAAGTGGTCTTCGACCGGCAGCGCACCGGTGAGCGGACGTTCGACCTCAACGTCGACGGCGTCGCCCACTACGCGCTGTTCGCCGACCTCTTGGCCGACATGCGCTCCAGCCGGAGGGGCAGTGAGGCGGTGGCGGTGCTGTTCCGGTCGGCCGAGGCGTACCTGCGCACCTGGCGGCTGGCGCTGCGGCGGTGAGCCGGGCGCTCGCGGCTGCCCCTAGAGCTCGGGGTCCTCGTCGGGGAACAGCCACGCCGCCAGGCGCGCGTCGCGATGCAGCAGCGTCGCCCGTGTCAGCGCCTTCGGGCCGATGCGATCGCGCACCTCGTCGACGACCGCGTCGAGCGCATCCACCGACGCGCCGTCGAGGGGCAGCTCGAGCTGCACCCCAGCGTTGCGCCGGTCGAGGTTGGCCACCGCGATCCCGATGAGCGTCAGTCCGCGCCGCTCGATCGTCGGCCGCGCGTCGGCGTAGAGGAGACGCGCCGCTTCGAGCACCGTGCGCGTCGTGGCGGTCGAGCGCGGGAGCGTGCGCGAGCGCGTCGCCCGCGAGAAGTCGCCGAAGCGGAGGCGCAGCACGACCGTGCGCCCGGCGCGGCCCTTGGCGCGCATGCGGCGCGTGACCCGCTCGACGAGCGCCAGCAGGGTGGCGTCAATCGCCTCAGGCGACTTCGGCCGCGTCCCGAGCGCGCTCTGCGAACCGAAGGACCCCCGGCCCTCCCGCGCCCGCACCGGCCGCGGGTCGCGCCCGTGCACGAGTGCGTGCAGGTGCGCGCCGGCCGCCCGACCGACGATCGCCTGCAGCGCGCGCCGGTCGAGCCGGACGAGCTGCGCCACCCGGGCGAGGCCCCACTCGCTCAGCCGGGCGGCCGTCGCCGGCCCGACGCCCCATAGCGCCTCGACCGGCAGAGGGTCCAGGAACGCCCGCTCGCCGCCGGCCGGCACGACGAGCAGCCCGTCGGGCTTGGCCGCCGCGCTGGCCATCTTCGCGAGGCTCTTGTTCGGGGCCACCCCGATCGAGATCGGCAGCCCCACCCGCTCCCGGACCTCGCGCCGCAGCCGCCGCGCGATCTCCACCGGCGTGCCGCCGATCCGCTCCAAACCGCGGACGTCGAGGAAGGCCTCGTCGATCGACAGGCGCTCCACCAGCGGCGCGGTCTCGTCGAAGATGGCGGCCACGGCGCGGCTGGCCTCGACGTACGCCGTGAAGTCCGGCGAGACCACGACCATGCGCGGGCACAGCCGTCGCGCCGCCCGGCCGCCCATTGCCGAGCGCACGCCGTACGCCCGGGCCTCGTAGCTGGCGGCCAGGACCACGCCGCCCCCGACCACGACGGGCTTGCCACGAAGCGTCGGGTCGTTCCGCTGGGCGACCGAGGCGAAGAACGCGTCGAGGTCGGCATGCAGGATGGTGGCCTCGCTCACACGAACGTATGTTCGCCCCGCAGGCGGCGGTATGCAAGGCCGATTTCAGCCCAGGAGCTGTGCCCGGGCGGTCTCGAACAGCCACGCCTCGTACTGCTCAGGGGTCCACCCCCGCTCGTCCACCAGCAGCTGCCAGAGATTGGGGTGGTTGAGCGTCCACAGGATGTCGGTGGCCCGCTCGGCGCTCAGACCCGCCCGCAGCGCGCGATTGGCCTGGAGGCTCACGACGATCACGCCCTGGTTCGCGTGGAAGTCGCGCTGGATGCGGCGCCACAGGCCGGCGATCTCGGGATCGAGCGGGGCGGCGCTTCTGATCACCTCCAGCACGCCGGCGATGCGGACCTTGACGAGGCGCGAGTTGCGCGCGGTCATCCGGATCTGGCGCTCCGCGTCCGGCTCTGCGACGAGCCGGCGATACCACTGCTGCTCGCCGATCGGCACGTCGTCCTGGCCGCCGCGCAGCAGATGGTTCCAGAGCGCGCGCAACAGCCCGCTCTTGGTCTCGAAGGCGACGTAGACGGTCTTCAGCGCAACGCCGGCCTCGGCCGCGATCGCCTCCATCGTCGTGGCCGCGTACCCGTGGCGCTCGAACAGGCGCTGGGCCGCGGCGAGGATGTCGTGGCGCGTCGACTGGGCCTGCGCGCGCCTGCGCGAGGAGTCGTAGCGGCGCTTGCCGGTGACGGCTTCGGCCATTTCCGTACAGTCTACGAGCAATCAATGCCGCCGTCGAACGACCACCTCGCGGTCGCGAATCTCGACGACATCGCCGGCCGGCACCTCTTCGGCCCGCCCGCGGCCGATCCCGAGCCGGCGAGCCAGGCCCGCCCGGCCGACCAGCAGCGTCGTGACCGCCGGAGGCTCGTCGTGCGTGCGCAGCTCGCATGCGACGTCGAACAGGTGGCCGATTCGCTCGCCGGCCTCGTCGACCACCCGACAGCGTTGGAGGTCGGACAGCTTCACGGCCCCTCCGGCCGGGCCAGCAGCAGTCGCCCGATCACCGGCGCGAGCTCGTCGTCGCCCTGACCGAGCCCGAGGTCGACCGCCTTGCGCCGCAGGCGCACGGTGGCCCCGATCTCGTCGATGTCCTCCCACGGGATGCGCACGACGTTCCCACCGAGCACGAACCGGCCCACGAGGCGGCGCGCCAGGCGCGGCAGCAGCCGTCGCGGCAGACGGTCGGGAAACGTGCCGGTACCCGACAGCAGCGCGGTTGCGCGCAGCGGCTCGCCCGACAGCTCCACGTCGTCGACCTTGCCGCAGCGCCGGCCGTCCACGTCGACGAGCTGCAGGTCGAGGACCCGGTAGACGAGGTCAAGCCGCTCGCCCTCCACCTCAGCCGCCTCCGCCGTTGGTCGCCAAGAGCAGCGGGATCGCGACCACCGCGAGCACGAGGATGATCGCGAAGTACAGCCAGCCGAGGACGTTGGAGAGCCAGCCGTTGGCGTGCTCGCCCATGAACTCGCGGTCGCGGGCGATGAGGAGCACGGGCAGGTAGGTGAGCGGCAGCGCGATGACGGAGAACACGACCGAGTACTCGGTGATCTCGACCGGATCGATGCCCGTCAGCACGATGGCCGCGGCCAGCACCAGGAACGCAATCCACGCCAGCGTGAACCGCGGCGCGGCGCGCGTGCCGCGGTACTTGCCCCACTCCCACCCGAGGAACTGCGCCAGGTTGTACGCGCCCGAGAAGCAGGCGTCGACCGCCGCCCCGCCGATGGCGAACAGCATCCCGCCGAGGGCGAGGAGCAGCCCGGTCTCACCGAAGTTGACGTTGGCGGCGAGTGCCGCCGTCCCGAGCGTCTCCGGCTGCACGCCGGCCGGCGCCAGGACCTGCGCCGCGGTCATCATCAGCCCGATTGCGAGCAGCGCCCCGATCCCGTAACCGATGACCGCGTTGAGGCGGTTGACCGTCAGGTCCTTCGGCGTCCAGCGCTCCTCGACGCCGCCCGACGAATAGAAGTAGACCTCGTACGGCATCAGCGCCGCCGCGATCACCCCGACCACGAAGTAGGCATACAGCAGCGACGACTCGGCGTGGGGAACGAATCCGTCGCCCACCTTGGTCCAGTCCGGGTGCCCGTTGAGCGCGGCGACGACGAACACGAACAGCATCAGCCCGCCGTACCCGAAGACGCGCTCGATCCCCTCGAACGGCAGGATGCGGATGACGACGAACAGCACCCCGACCGCGACGAGCACGAACAGGCTGAACGGCGCGTCGAACAGGAGCTGCAGGACGATGGCGATGCCGCCGAGCTCCGCCGCCACCGTCAGCAGATTGACGAACTGGCTCGCGACGAGGGTGACGAGGCCCGCGCCGAAGCCCAGCCGCTCGCGGATGACGTCGAACACCGGGCGGCGGGTCACGGCGGCGACGCGTCCGCAGGCCTCGGCATAGACCATGATGCCGATCACCCCGACGACGACCGCCCACAACAGCCCGTAGCCGAAGATCGCCCCGGCTTGGATGTTGAACACCAGGTCGCCGATGTCCACGAAGCCGCCGATCGCGGCGATGATCCCGAGCGCGATCTGGAAGACGACCTTCACAGGAGGCGCTCGTACAGGTCGAGGATCGCCCGTTGCTCGTTGCGCAGCGCCCGCGCCGCGCGGGCGGAGGGCTGCTCGTCGCCCGGACGGACCTGGAGCTCGCCGAGGGTGTCCGAGAGGGTGCTCGCCAGGCCGGCGGCGCGCGCCTTCTCCTGCCCGAGGTCGGGCGCCGGCTGCGCATCGGAGAGCTTCTCGGCCTCGTGCTCGGCCTGGCCCGCGAGGGTCGAGGCCTGCACCCGCGCGAACGTCGCCTTGGTGCGGTCGCGCGCGACCTGCACCGCGAGCAGCTCCCCCTCGGCCGCGATCGACTTGAGCGTGCCGACGCCTCGGCGCAGCTCGCCGCGGCTCAGGTCGCTGCAGCCGGCGCTCGCCACCGCCACTACGAGCGCGCTGACGAGCGCGATTCGCCTTGACATGGGGCCAACGGCTACCCCAGCGAGCGAAGCGTCTCGCCAGAAGTGCTGGCAACCCGGTCACACCCCCTTCGCTAGCTTGCCGCGGCATGGTCGGAGCCCATCTCGGTCGCGAGCGGCCGCTCGAGGAGGCCGCCGCCCTCGGCGCGGACTGCGTCCAGATCTTCTTGACCGACCCGCAGAGCTGGGCCAAGCCGCCGGCGCGCGAGGACGCGGACGAGCTCAAGGCCTCAGGCGTGCCGCTGTACGTCCACGCGCCCTACCTCATCAACGTCTGCTCACCGCGCAGCAACGTCCGCTACGGGTCGCGCAAGATCCTCCAGCAGACCTGCGGCGGGGCCGCCGAGGTCGGCGCCGCCGCCGTGATCGTCCACGCCGGCCACGCCGAGGACGGCGTCGAGGAGGGGATCGGACGCTGGGTCCGCTCGCTCGAGATGCTCGAGACCGACGTCCCCGTGTTCATCGAGAACACCGCCGGCGGCGACAACGCCGTGGGGCGGCGCTTCGACGCGCTCGCGCGGCTGTGGGAGCCGATCACCGCGGCAAAGAGCGACGTCGAGCTGGGCTTCTGCTTCGACACCTGCCACGCGCATGCCGCGGGCGAGGAGCTCGACGGAGCAGTCGAGCGGGTGCTCGCCATCGTCGGCCGCATCGACCTGCTGCACGCCAACGACTCGCGCGACCCGCCGGGCACCGGCGCCGACCGCCACGCCAACCTGGGCGAGGGCCAGATGCCGGCCGAGGCCCTGCGGGCGATGATCGGCGCGGCCGGTCCGCCGGTGGTGATCGAGACGCCGGGCAGCGTCGACGCCATGCGGGCCGACATCGCGTTCGTCCGCGAAGCGCTCGCGACGATCTAGTAGCGGCGGTCGGGGCGCTCGAACTCGCCCAGCAGCACCCGGGCGGTCACCTTCGCCTCCGGCTGGCCCGGAGCGCCGGTGAGCACGAGCACGTCGTCGCGCCGGGTCCCGACCTCGGCCGCCCGCCGGCTCGGGGCGCGGGCGATCGGGACGCCGTCGCGAATGAGCACGCCGGCCGCGCCGCCGCGGGCGATCCACGACAGGCGGCCGTCGCGGCCGCTCAGGTGGGCGACCACCCCGGGACCGTCGCCCAGCGCGGCCGCCATGTCCGCGCACGCCCGCGCGGCGTCGCACTCGCCGGCCACGCCCAGCACCAGGTGGGTCGTGGTCGCCTGGGCAAACGTGCCGGGACCACGCGCCTCCCACACCGCCGGCGGCGCCGGCTCGGGGTCGGTCAGCTTGGCCATCCGCACCACGACTCCCGCGCCGGGACGGCTCGAGACCTCGAAGCGGTCCATGAGCCGCCGGGCGCCCGGCAGCCCAAGCCCCAGCCCTCCGTCCGAGGACCAGCCGTCGCGCAACGCGAGCTCGAGGTCGGCGATGCCGGGCCCGGCGTCGCCGGCATCGACGAGCACCCCCTCGTCCGAACGGGTCACTACGACGGTGCCGCCGTCGCGGGCATGCCGGACCTGGTTGACCGCCACCTCGGAGACCGCGGTGGCCGCGTGCATGGCCTCGGTCCTGCTCAGCCCCTGGCGCAGGGCGGCCTCGCGCGCGATGCGCGCCGCCTCGGCCGCGTCGCCCTCGGTGTGGACCCTGATGCGGTGCTGCTCGATCACCCCAACCACCGCACGACCACGACCAGCGCGTCGTCGTCCCCGCGACCGGCGTCGGCCAGGATGCGATCGGCGACCGCCTGCGGCTCGCCGAGCGCCGAGACCCGGTCGGCGAAGTTGGCGCGCACGCCGTCGGTGGCCATGACGACGACGTCGCCGGCGTGGAGAGGATGCGACGACGGGCGAACCGTGGGCAGGTTGTGTCCCACGACGCCGCCGAAGAGCGTCGGGGCGGCCAGGCCCGAGCCGCCCGGCCTCGCCCCGAACCCGTCGGCGCCCGCGCGCACGAGCCGCCCCTCGACGTTGCCCACGCCCACCCACGTCACCAGCGACGGCGCCGCCGCGAACTCCGCCAGGGTCATCACCGCCCCGCGCGTGCCCCGCAGCGCCTCGTGGCACCGGCGGAGCAGGCCCTCGAGCGAGCCGCCGTCGCGCTCGAGGATGGAAGCGGCGGCATCGGCGGCCTCGGCCGCAGCCTCGCCGTGGCCAAGCCCATCGATCGCCGCGACCAGCGTGCGATCGCCGTGGCGCGCGACTACCGCCCGGTCGCCCGAGCGCCCGTGCAGCGCCGAGGTGGCGACCCCGAGCTCGATCACCGCCGGTTCGGCCCCCACTTGACCATCGTCACCACGGTCCCGCGGCCCGGCGCCGTGTCGATCGCGAACTCGTCCACCAGCCGCCGCGCGCCGGGGAGGCCGAGCCCGAGCCCCTCGCCGGTCGAGTAGCCGTCGCGCAACGCGAGTTCGACGTCGTCGATCCCCGGGCCCGCATCGCGGGCCACCACGCGGATGCCGAGCCGCCCGCCGTTGTTGCGAACCGAGACGACGATCTCCCCCTCCCCCGCATAGGCGGTGATGTTGCGCGCGACCTCGGAGATCGCGGTTGCCAGCAGGGTCAGGTCGGTCGGCTCGAAGCCGAGCGACGCCGCCAGCTCGCGCGCCTCGCGGCGGGCGGCCACGACGTCGTCGTCGGAGCGGATCGTGATCCGCCGCTCATCCGACACCGTTGTCGTGCTCCTCGAGAAGGGTCTCCAGGAACGACAGGCCTTCCTCGAGGTCCAGCGCGGTGTAGACGTCCTCGAAGTTCAAGCCGAGCTGCACCATCGCGAACGCCACCTCGGGCTGGATGCCGACGATCACCGTCTCGGCCCCGCGCAGGCGCGTCATGTGGGCGATCCCGCGCAGCGAGCGCGACACGAAGGAGTCCATGACGTCCAGCGCGGTCACGTCGACCACGATCCCGCGCGAGCGGAACCGCCCGACCTGCTCCATCACGTCGTCCTGCAGGCGCAGGACGTCGGTGTCGGTCAGCGCGGCCTGGATCGACGCGATGAGGAACGGCCCCTGCTTGAGGATGGGGACGGCCACGCAGCGTCCTCCGGGCTAGGCCCGCGCGTCGACGACGCTCTCGGCGCGTGTGGTGACCTCGTACCCGAGGAGCCGCTCCGCCTCCTCGATGCCGCCCTGGAGGTCGCCGACCGCGTTGACCTTCGAGAGGTCGACCCCGATCGTCACCAGCGTCTGGGCGATCTCGGACGAGAGTCCGGTGATGATCACGCTGGCGCCCATCAGCCGCGACGCCTCGACCGTGAGCACGAGATTGTTGGCGACGGTGGAGTCGATCGTCGGCACGCCGGTGATGTCGATCACCACGACCTTGGCGCGGTTGGCGCGGATGCCGCGCAGGAGCTGCTCGGTCAGCTGGCGCGCGCGCTGGGAGTCCAGCACGCCGATGATCGGCAGGATCAGCAGCCGCTCGCGCACCTGGAGCACCGGCGTCGAGAGCTCGCGGATCGCCTCCTGCTGCTGGCGGATGATCCGCTCGCGCTCCTGGACGAAGTTGACCCCCACCGTGTTGGCGATGCGGTTGGCGGCGGGCTCGTAGGCGTCGAGGACGCGGTTGAGCAGATCGAAGTCGCTCTGGTACTTCTCGAACAGCGACCGCGCGAGCACGTCGCGCAGCAGCAGGACGATGCCGAGGACCTCGTCCGTCTCGACGCCGCGCGGGATGATCCGCTCGGACAGGTTGCGCGCGTAGTCCTGCAGCGCCTCGACGGATCCGGTCTCCAGCACCTCGACGTAGTTGTCGTAGACCGACGTGGCCTCGGAGAAGATCTCCTCAGGGGTCAGTGCGGTCAGCAGCCGTGCCTCGGTGATGCGGCGCGCCCACTCCTCGCGCAGCTGGGTCCGGTTGGCGCGCAGGTGGGCGACCAGCTCGCGCAGGAGCCCGGCTGTCGCCTCCGTGGTCGCGTCGACGGCGGGATCAAGCGCGCTGTATTCCTCCTCCATGCGCGCCAACAATGCCAGAACACGCGGTTCAGTCGCGCGCGTGCAGTGCCAAGAGCGCCACGTCGTCGCGCAGCGGCCCGGCGGCAGCCCCGTGCAGGGCCTCGCGGATCGCCTCCAGGGTGGCGCCGGCGCCCGCTCCCGCGCAGTCGCGCAGCACGGCGCGCAGCTCCTTGCCGCCGAACACGACGCGCGGGCCGTCCCTGCGCACCTCGATCGCGCCGTCGGTGTAGAGGAGCAGCAGGTCGCCCCGGTACAGCCGGGCCTCCTGGTCCGGGACGTTTGGGTCGGGGACGACACCCAGGAGCATGCCGCGGCCGCCGAGCGTCTCCACCCTGCCATCTGCGCGCACGACGAGCGGCAGTGGATGGCCGCCACTGGCGAGGACGAGCTCGGCCCCACCGGCCGAGGGCCGGACGAACGCGCAGAGCACGGTGGCGAATCGGTCGTCGGTCCGCTGCTCGAGCATGGCGGCGTTCAGGAGCCGCAGCACCTCACGGGGCGAACGCTCGTGCAGGCTCGCCGCCCGAACCGTGTAACGGGCCAGCGCGGTCAGCGAGGCCGCTTCCGGGCCCTTGCCGCAGACGTCGCCGATGACCACCGCCCACTCGCCGGCGGTGGTACGGAAGACGTCGTAGAAGTCGCCGCCCACCTGCACGCCGTCGGCCCCGGGCCAGTACGCCGCGGCGGCGTCGAGGCCGGGTAGTTCCGGCAGGGCGGCGGGGAGCAGACTGCGCTGCAGCGTCTCGGCGACGTAGCGCTCGCGCTGGTAGCGCTGGGCCTTCTCGATCGCCGCCGACGCCATCGACGCGATCTGCACGACGATCGGCGCGGTGCGGTCGTCCACAGCGGCCCCGTAGACGGCCAGCCGCCCGTGGGGGGCGTGGTTGTGCGCCGCGATCGGGGCGGCGACCGGCTCCCCGTCGACCTCCGGCTCGCCGGCGACGCTGCGCACGGGTGCGGCGGCGGCCTCGAGCTCCATCTCGGCGATCGCGGTGCGCGCGCCGGTGATCGAACGCGCGTGCTCGGCCGCGACGCGCAGGATGTGCGGCGGCTCCAGGCGCTCGTTGAGGGCCACGGCGGCGTCGGCAAGCGCCTGTTGGGTGGCGGCCACCGACTGCTCGAGGCGGACGGTCTCCTGTGCGCCCTGGAACGCGCGCGCCGCGATCTCGAACGTCGCCACGCTCTCGCGGAAGAAGTCGGCGGCTGCGACGGTGACGCCGTTCTCGCCCCGCTCGACCAGCGACGCGCTGAGGGCGGAGTGGTGGGCCTCGGCGAGCTGCATGAGGCTCAGGCGGTCGGCGACGGCGATCCGCCCGAGCTCGTAGGCCCTCTCCAGCGATCGCTCTGCCCCTCCGGCCAGGTACTGCCGGAAGGCCGCGGCGTAGGCGGCAGAGAAGCGCTCCCCCGTGACCCCCATGTCGCCATCAATTCTGCCATGCGATTCAGCCAGGTGGCACCAGTGGCGGTAAGCGGGATGACGGTTCGGATTCGACGCAACGACGCTGTCCACTCCGCGACGCGGCGGAGATCCCCGTTGCGAGTTTCGGCATTAGCCATCGAGACAGCGGGGGTACTCGTCTGGCATGACACTTCTCGCCCGCATCGTTCGCTGGATTGCCGGCGCGGTCGTGCTGCTGCTCGTCGCCGGGATCGTCCTGCACCTGCTCCACGCCAACGCGGGGAATGGCGTGGTCTCGACGATCTACGACGCCGACACCTGGCTGGCATCGCCCTTCGCCAACGTCTTCAGCATCAAGGACGCCGATACCGAGATCGCCGTCAACTGGGGTCTGGCGGCCCTGGTCTACGCGATCGTCGGCTGGCTGATCGCGGCCCTGCTGCTTCGCGCGGCCGTTGCCGGGCGCGGCGCCTGGGGGCGCAGGCGCCGCGGCGTGACGACGAGCTAGCCCTCAAGCCAGCGGCGTTCGGAAGTCTTCCCCGCCCGCCTCCTGGCGAGCGCGCGAAGGTAGCACCCGGCGGCGGACTCGCGCGCCACTGCGGCATACGATGCCCCTACCGGTTGAACGCGAGGAGAGGAGCGCAGGTGCCGGACGTGGAGACCACCGAGGGGCCAATCGGCGCCGACCAGCTCGGGCGCACGCTCATCCATGAGCACCTGATGACGGCCTCCGAGGCCATCCGCTACCACTTCCCCCACCTCTACGACTTCGACGCCGAGCGCGAGCGATCGCTCGGGGCGCTGCGAGCGGTCAAGGGGCACGGCGTCGACACCTTCGTCGATCCGGGCTGCATGGACCTCGCGCGCGACGCGGCGCTGTCGAAGGAGCTCGCGGCCGAGGCCGGGATCCAGATGGTCCTCTGTACGGGCGTCTACGGCCAGCACTACACGTTCCTCCCGCACCACTTCCAGAGCCGGGACGAGGACTACCTCGCCGACGCGTTCGTGCACGACATCGAGGCGGACGACGGCATCCAGGGGACCGGCGTCAAGGCCGCGTTCATCAAGTGCGCTGCGGACGAGCCCGGAATCACCGACGACGTGGAGAAGGTCCACCGGGCGGCGGCGCGGGCCTCGAACCGGACAGGGCGCCCGATCATGGCCCACTCGCGTCCGGCCTCGAAGACCGGCCTCGACCAGATGCGGATCTTCACCGACGAGGGCGTCGAGCCCGGCAAGGTGCAGATCGCGCACACCGGCGACACCGACGACCTCGACCACATCGAGGAGCTGCTGCAGACCGGATGCTGGATCGGCCTCGACCGGTTCGGGATCGACCTGTTCCTGCCCGACGACCGCCGCATGCCAACGTTCATCGAGCTGGTCTCCCGCGGCTACACCGACCGCATCCTGCTCGGCTGCGACGCCGTGGCCAACCTCGACTGGTTCCCGCCCCAGGTCGTCGCGCAGCTCGCGCCCAGGTGGACGCACACGCACCTGTTCGACGAGATCCTCCCGGCTGCCCGCGAGGCGGGCGTGAGCGACGGGCAGATCCGGGTCATGCTCGAGGACAACCCGAAGGCGTGGCTGACGGCTTAGGGTCTTACGCGTGCAGCATCGCTCTGAGCGCGTGCTGGTCGAGACCGACCGCTACCGGATCTTCGGGTCGCTGACGCTGCCGCGCGAGGGCTACCGCAGCCGGATGTCCGACTTCCTGAACTCGGCGGACCGCGACTTCATCTCGCTGACCGACGTGGTGATGGAGGCCGTCGGCGGCGACGGGTCGACCTCCCGGCACGAGTACATCGCGGTGGCGCGCCGCCACATCGTCTTCGCGATGCCGGTCGATGCGGTCGACGCCGCCTCCGAGGTCGACCCGGCGGCGGGCCCGGAGAGGTTGGAAGCGCCGGAGCGGGTCGAGGCGCCGGAGCAACCGGCGTCCTAGGCGGCCGCGGGGGTTACCGGGCTCAACTCCTTCACCTCGAAGGTGAGAATCCACGCAGCGGGATGACCGAATCGGGCCGCCCCGTGGATCCACGACAGGTGGAGGTGGTCGCCCCGCCCGTGGTTGTAGTCCCCGTCGTAGCCCTGCCACCGGAACGGCGCGCGCGGATGGTTCTGGCGGGGCTCGGCCCATTTCGCCAGACGGTCGATGTCGTTCCAGGTGCCGCCCGGGCCGGGGACGATGTCCACCGCCGCGCCGATCGGGTGCTCGCCGTTGTGCTTGTGGATGGGCTGCAGCGAGTAGCCGTCGGTGATGCGGATGTGGTACTTCGCGCGCATGTAGCGGATGTCGGGCAGCAGGCGGGCGTCGACGCGCTCGCCGGGGAAGCCCGGAATCGGCACGATGCGGCCACCGCCGACGAACTTGCGCAGGCCGCCGACCGTTCCGGCCGGACCGAGGTCGTCGGCCGGCCCGAGGCCGGGCAGATCGGGGTCGGGGACGGGCGTGGGCAGGTCGGTGCGCTCGCATGAGACGAGCCGGTCGATGCCGTCGGTGTCGATGCGGTCGCGACCGCTGCCGCAGTTGACGCGGTCGCGCTCGTCGTCGCGGACCCAGACCTTGTCGACGCCCGAGCCCGCGCTGAGGCGGTCGCGGCCCCTGCCACCCGCGAGGCGGTCGGCGCCGGCGCCCGTGGTGACGAGGTCGTTGCCGTCGCCGCCGACGAGAGCGTCGGCGCCGTCGCCGCCGTCGAGCTGGTCGGGGCCGGGGCCTCCGACGCCCTTGTCGTTGCCGTCGCCGCCGGTGACGGCGTCGCTGCCGTCGCCTGCGTCGAAGACGTCGTCGCCGGCGCCGAGGTCGAACGCGTCGTCGCCGATGTCCCCCTTGGCTCGGTCGTCGCCGTCGCCGCCGAGGATGCGGTCGTCGCCGGAACCGGCGTCCAGGCTGTCGGGCCCCGGTCCGCCCGCGACGGCGTCGTCCCCGGCGTCACCGTCGATCGCGTCGGCGTCGGGTCCTCCGGCGAGGGTGTCGGCGCCTGCGCCGCCCGCGAGCGTATTGGCGCCGGGGCCGCCGCTCACGACGTCGTCGCCGGCGCCGCCGAGGGCCTGGTCGGGGCCGTCGCCGCCGAGGAGCAGGTCGGTGCCGCCGCCACCGTCGATGGTGTCCGCGCCGGGGCCGCCGTCGAAGGTGTCGAGGCCGTCGCCGCCGGTGATCACGTCGGCGCCCTCCGAGCCGCCGCCGGAGTCGTTGCCGGCGCCACCGTCGAGGTGGTCGTCGCCGGAGCCGCCGTCGAGCCGGTCGGCGCCGTCGTCTCCGTCCAGCGTGTCGTTGTCTGCCGCGCCGGCGAGGGAGTCGTCGCCGTCGCCGCCGCCGAGCCTGTCGTTGCCGGCCGAGCCCGCGAGCGAGTCGCCGTCCGTCCCACCCTCGAGGCGGTCGTCGCCGGCGCCACCGTCGAGTCGATCGCCCCCCGAGTCGCCGGTCAGCGCGTCGTTCCCCTCGTCGCCGGCGACCTCGTCGTCGTTCGCGCCGCCGGTGAGCCGGTCGTTGCCCGAGTCGCCGTGGAGCCGGTCGCCGCCGTCCCAGCCGTCGAGCGAGTCGTCGTCGGCGCCACCGCCGAGGGCGTCGTCGTCGGCGCCCCCGTCGAGCCGGTCGTTGCCGGCACCGCCGTCGATGCGATCGGCGCCGGCGTCGCCGCTCAGCGTGTCGCTGCCCCCGTTCCCGTTCAGCGCGTTCGGGCCGGTCGACCCGGTGAGGTGGTCGTCGGCCGCTCCTCCGGCCAGGTCCTCGAGGTCCGTGCCCACGTTGTCGTGCTCGCCCGCCTCGCCGTCGTCGGCCACGCCGTCGGGCCTTGCGCTCACCGCGCTGGCCCGCCCCGAGTAGTCGGCTGTGTCCCTCCCCGGGCCGCCCGAGACGACGTCGGCGCCGGTCCCCATCGCGAACACGTCGTCGCCGGCGCCGCCGGTCACGCGATCGTCGCCCGGCCCGTCGGCGATGGTCGCCGCCACCGTGCCGGTCACCGCCACGGCGTCGTCACCCGCGCCGGCGTCGACTGCCAGCGCGGCCAAGCCGACGATCGTGCACGTCACCCGATCGGAGGCGGGCTGGGCGCAGCCGCTCCCGGCGGTCGGCGGCGTGCGGGTGTCCAACACCGTCACGGTGCTGCCGGCGACGGCGATCGCCAGAGCGTTGGCCGTGCCGGTCTCGTCCCGCACCGAGACGATCGGGCCGCTCGCCGAGACCGTTGCCGCGGAGGCCGGCGCGCACCACGCGGCCACGGCGAAAAACGCCGCGACGACGACGAGCGCGACCGTGCGGAAACGGACGCTGGACGGGGGAACGAGCAGCGACATACGACGCGAGCGACACAAGGCTTGCAGGATCGGCCCGAGCCGTGCAAGCGCCGCGTGTAAAACCTGGCGCGGCGCCCTTCGCCGCAATTTGGGCATTTTTGCGGTGCAGCAGGTGCGGCCTTGCCGCTGGTCGCGCGGCTACCCTCGTGCGGGGACGATGGCGGCAGACCAGGAGGCCCAGAGGCGCGCACGCGCCCGCAAGCGAGCCCTCGAGCGCCAGCGCCAGTACCGCCGACGCCGGCTGGGCGCGGGGGCCGGCCTGCTGCTCCTGCTCGTGCTGCTCGTACTGCTCGTCACCAGCGCCTTCGGTGGCGACGCCGGCTCCGAGCGTGCCGAGGACCAGCTCAAGCCGCTCACGGCGCCCCCGGACACCGCCGCCGCCGCCCACGGCCGCGGCGTCCGCGCCATCGACGGCGTCCTGACCTACACGCCCTACGTCTCGCGCGGCACGCCCAACCAGAGGCTGGTCGCCCTCACCTTCGACGACGGGCCCGGACCGCTGACGACGCAATTTCTGAAGGTGCTGCGTGACAACCACGCGCCCGCCACCTTCTTCGTCATCACCAAGCAGCTCAAGGACTTCGGCGACGCCACCCGCCAGGCCGTCCAGCACGGGTTCGAGGTCGGCGACCACACGGTCGACCACCAGATGCTCGCCACGCTGGGCAAGCCCGACCAGGAGCGCGAGATCCTCGACGGAGCCCGTCAGATGCGGGACGCCGGCCTGCCGGCCCCTCGCCTCTTCCGCCCGCCGGGCAACTCGTTCGACGATGCGACCGTCGGCATCCTCAAGCGCAACCACCTGCTCATGGCTCTGTGGGACGTCGACACCGAGGACTACAAGCTCCCCGGTACCCCGTCGATCGTGAAGACCGTGCTTAGCCAGGCCAAGCCCGGCTCGATCGTGCTCATGCACGACGGCGGGGGCGACCGCTCGCAGACCCTCGCGGCCGTGCCTCAGATCATCAAGGGGCTGCGCGCGAAGGGCTTCAGGCTCGTCACGGTGCCGGAGTTGGTATTCGCCGATCCGCCACCGCGCGACCAGCCGCGTCCGAGCGAGGCCGCGGGCTGAGGGCGACGACCGGGTAGGGCGGGCGGCGCTTTCACCCAGCGGTGGCAGCACCGCAGATTTAGTGTTAGGGTTTCTAACATGAAATCGGCGCGGGTCGCCGCTCCCCGCCCATACCGCATGGTGGCCCGGGCACGGGCCGCTGCCGCGACCGCCGACCGCATCCTCGACGCCGCCGTCGAGCTCTTCTGGGAGCGACCGGCCGACGTCTCACTCGAGGACGTCGCTCGACATGCGGGCGTAAGCGTGCAGACGGTCATCCGCCGCTTCGGCGGCCGCGACGGCCTGCTGGCCGCGGCCGCCGAACGCGAGGCTGAGCGCGTGCGCCGCCAGCGCGACGAGGCACCCACAGGCGACCCGGCAGGCGCGGTGCACGTGCTCTTCGACCACTACGAGGCGCTCGGCGACCGCGTGCTGCGGCTGCTCGCCGAGGAGGACCGAGTGCCCGGCCTGCGCGAGATCGCCGATCGCGGCCGCGCGCTCCACCGCGACTGGTGCGCGCGCGTCCTTGCCCCCGCCCTCGCTGGGCGGACCGGAGTCGAGCGCGACCGGCGGCTCGCACAGCTCGTAGCCGTCTGCGACGTCTACACCTGGAAGCTGCTGCGCCGCGACGCCGGACTCAGCCGCCGCCAGGCCGAGCTCGCGCTCGTCGAGCTGCTCGAACCGATGCTGGCGGGAGCGTGATGGCCCGCATCCTCGCTTACACGTCCCCGGCGCGGGGGCACCTGTTCCCGGTCACCCCGATCCTCGACGAGCTGCACCGGCGAGGCCACGACATCGCGCTTCGGACGCTTCGCTCGGAGGTCGACCGCATGCGCGCCCGTGGCTTCGAAGCGGGCCCGATCGACCCCGCGGTCGAACGGGTCGAGCACCACGACTACGAGGCGCGGACGCCGCTGGGGGCGCTGAAGCGCTCGGTGCGGATCTTCTGCCAGCGGGCGCAGTACGAGGTGCCGGACCTGCGCCGCGCGATCGAGGAGGCGCGCCCCGACCTGCTGCTCGTCGACGTGGCGACATGGGGGGCGATGGCCGCCGCCGAGGCCTGGGGCGGTCCATGGGCATCGTGGTGCCCCTACCCGCTGCCGCTGCGCTCGAAGGATGCACCGCCCTTCGGCCCCGGCCTGCGGCCAGCCCGCGGCCGCCCGGGCCGGCTGCGCGACGCGGCGCTGCGACCGCTGGTCTTCGGCTCGCTCGAGCGCATCGTGGGGCGGCGCCTGAACCAGGTCCGGGCCCGGGCCGGCGTGCCGCCCATCGCCGGCGCCAGCGACCTGTTCGCCGCCCCGCCCCTGCTCCTCTATCTGACAAGCGAGCCGTTCGAGTATCCCCGCAGGGACTGGCCGCCGAACGTGCGCATGGTCGGCCCGTGTGACTGGGACCCGCCGACCGAGCCGCCCGCCTGGCTCGACGACCTCGAGAAGCCAATCGTGCTCGTGACCACGTCGTCGGAGTTCCAGGAGGACGGCCGGCTCGTGACCTGCGCGCTCGAGGCGCTCGGCGGCGAGCCGGTCCACGTGATCGCCACGGTTCCCGCCGGCGACCCCGGCCGCTTCGACGCGCCCGCCAACGCCACCGTGGTGCGCTTCGCCCCCCATGCTCCCATCCTGGACCGGGCCGCGTGCGCGGTGACCCATGGCGGCATGGGCGCCACGCAAAAGGCGCTTGCCCGAGGTGTGCCGGTGTGTGTGGTGCCGTTCGGGCGCGACCAGCTCGAGGTGGCGCGCCGCGTTGAGGTTGCGGGCGCGGGAACCCGTCTGCCGGCCGGAAGACTGTCGCCGGCACGCCTGCGCGCCGCCGTCATGCGGGCGATGAAGCGAGGCGAGGGAGCGCGCCGTGTGGCCGACGCCTTCCGCGCGGCGGGCGGCCCAGTGGCGGCGGCCGAGGCGGTCGAGCAGTTGGCGGCCGATGAGCGCAGCCCCGTGGCCGCGCGACGCTGTTGACCTGAGTCGGAAGTTCGGGCTCAGCTTCCCAAGTGGCTGGGCGTGGCTGACGACGCACGCGGGATGAGTCGATGTCAAAGCATCGGCGATTCCCGCGGGTGGCGTCAGGCGCGCCCAGACGCCGGGAAGGTGCCCGCGAAATGACGACTCAGGTCACCTAGACGGCGAACGCCTCGAAGAACTCGACCTCGTCGGGGTCGATGCCGACCTTGCGATCGCCGGGGCGGCGGGCCATCGCCTCGCGCACGCGCCCGACCGCGTCCATGTCCTCGTAGACCGTGACCGACAGCGCCTTGTTCGTCTGCGGGTCGCGCAGGTGGAAGCCGGCGACGTAGCCCGGCGTCTCCCGGATCGTCTGCCGCAGCAGGTCGACCGACCCGTCGTCGAGATCGTCCGGCAAGGTATTGAAGGTTGCGACTCGTGCGACCACCGTGGTGCCCCCGTTCATCGTGTTAACTTCAGTGGCACTGTAGCCAATGTCTGCGGACGAAGTCAACCGCAAGCCGTACCAATCGCCCCTGCGTGCCGCAGCCGCGCGCGAGACGCGGCGCCGGATCCGGGCCGCCGCCGCCGAGCTCTTCACCAGCGAGGGGTACGCCGCGACGACGATGACGGCAGTGGCGGCCGCGGCCGGCGTCTCGGACCGCACCGTATACCTGTCCTTCGAGACGAAGGCCGCCCTGCTCAACGAGTGCATCCGCGTCGCCGTTCGAGGCGGCGACGAGGAGGCGCCGCTGATGGCCCGCGCCGGGTTTCGCTCGGTGCTGGAGGCGCCGCCCGAGCGGATGCTCGCCCGCCTCGCCGACGCTTCCGCCCAGCTGATGCGCCGCGCCGCGCGCCTGCTCGCCGTGGGCGAGTCGGCATGGAACCAGGACCCGCTCCTCCGCGAGTTCCGCGAGCGCGGCCACGCCGCCACCCGCGCAGATGCGCTCGACATCGCCAAGGCCCTCAGGCGCGCGCGGGTCCTGCGCACGGGCATGTCGCCGCAGCGCGCCGCCGACGTCATCTATGCGCTGACGGCGAGCGAGTCGGTCTACCTGCGACTCGTCGACGACCAGGACTGGAGCGACAGCGCCTACGCCCGGATGCTCGAGCGGGCGCTTGTCGGCGCTCTTAGAGACTGAGCGGAGGGGGAGGGATTCGAACCCTCGAACGAGGTTGACCCCCGTTACGCGATTTCCAGTCGCGCCCGTTCAACCACTCCGGCACCCCTCCGGGACGAGGGATCAGCGTAGCTACCGCAGCTGCCACTCCCCGCCTCGCAGCAACGGCACCCGCTCGCCGTCGCCGGTCACCCCCGTCACGCCGACGGCGTCGCCGCCGATCATGAAGTCGATGTGGATCGCGCTGGTGTTCAGCTGCGACCGGTCGGCGTCGTCGACGCAGAACGCGTAGGCGTTGCCCAGCGCCACGTGGCTGGTGGCGTTCTCGTCAAGCAGGGTGTCGTAGAACACAGTGTCGAGGGGGCCGATGCGGCCCTGGCGGTCGACCAGGGCGACCTCGCCGAGCCGCGATGCGCCTTCGTCGAGCTGGACGCGAGCGCGCAGCGCGTCGGCGTTCGCGTCGGCATCGATCTGCACCGCCCGGCCGCCCTCGAACCGGACCCTCAGTCCTTCGACGATCGTGCCCTGCAGGTCGAGCGGCTTGGTCGCCGCCACGACGCCGTCGACGCGCTGCGGATCGGGGGCCGAGAACACCTCCTCGGACGGCAGGTTGGGCATGTGGCGGATCCCGTCCACGGTCTGGAACCGCGCGCAGATCCACTTCGAGGTCGGCAGCAGCCCAACGTGCAGGTCGGTGCCCGGCCCCTCGAAGTGCACCTCCGAGAAGCGGCGGGCGCTCAGCGCGTCGGCCGCCGCCACCAGCGCATCGATCCGCTTCTCCCACGCCCGCTGCGGATCGTCCTCATCGAGCCGGCACACGTGCACGACCTGCTCCCACAGGCGCGCGAGCGCGGCCTTCTCGTCCAGGCCGGGATGGACCTGCTTGGCCCAGCCGGGGGTCGGGCACGGCGAGATCGTCCAGTTCGTGGTGGCGGCGTTGACGACGATCCCGGTCTCGCGCACGAACGGCAGCTGGTCGCGCCCCGCGCGCGCGGGGTCGAGCCCATCGAGGAGCCCCGGCGCAACCGACCCCGACAGCCCTATGCGCGCGGCGCGCTGGTCGCCGAGCGCAAGGATGCGGTCGCCGTACCACGAGGGCACGAAGTCGAGGGTTTCCTCGGGCGCGTGCAGGATCCGCGACCGCTTGACGTGCAGGTCGAAGTACTGGACGTCGACGAACTTCGCGCCGTGCCGGTAGGCGGCGTCGGCCACGGCGCGCGTCAGCGGCTCCTTGCCCGGCTCGGAGCCGATGGCGACGATCTGCCCAGGCTGGACGTTGGCGCCGAACCGGACGATCAGCTCGGCGAAGCGCTCCAGCGGCGGCGCAAGGGAACTGACGCGTTCGTCGTCCAAGCCGAGCATGATGTCAAGGGGCGATCAACAGGGGGCCAAGCGGCGCGAGCTGGGTGCCCCGTCGGGGTGGTGTCGCTCAAAGCGTTTCGGCCAGGTTGGCGTTGCTTGAGCGCACGGTGCGCCCGGCGTGATAGCGCGCACACTTACCTCGGGGGGAATTGAGGGCCGGCCGGGGCGGTGGGACCGTCGCGGCATGCACACGCTTCGCTCCCACATCCAGTCCCGCTGGGCCGCCCTGCCGGCCCTCCTCGCCGGGGCATTCGTGGTCGTCCTCGACTTCTTCATCGTCAACGTCGCCCTGCCGTCGATCGCCACCGACCTGCACGCGAGCGAGAGCTCGCTCGAGTGGGTCGTGGCCGGGTACGGGCTCGCGTTCGCTGCCTTCCTGATCACCGCCGGCCGGCTCGGCGACGAGCACGGTCGGCGGCGCGTCTACGCGATCGGCCTCGTGCTGTTCACGCTCGCCTCGCTGGCCTGCGGCCTGGCGCCCACGCCGACGGCGCTGGTCGTCGCTCGGATCGTGCAGGGCCTGGCAGGCGGCATCGTGATGCCGCAGGTCCTCTCGATCGTCGGCGTGACCTACCGCGGCCCTGACAACGTGCGGGCGCTGAGCATCTATGGCGTCGTGCTCGGCCTGGCGGCCGTCAGCGGACAGGTGATTGGCGGCGCGCTGGTTCAGACCGACGTCCTGGGCCTCGGGTGGCGCGGCTGCTTCTTGATCAACGTGCCGATCGGGCTGGCCGCGCTGGCGCTGACGCGGCGGGTGGTGCCGGAGTCGCGTGCCGAGCGGCGCAGCAGAGTCGACGCGCTGGGCGCAGCGATGCTCGCGCTCGGCCTGGTCGCCGTCCTGCTGCCGCTGATCGAGGGCCGCAAGCACGGCTGGCCCGCATGGGCCTGGATCTCGCTCGGCCTCGCGCCGGTGATCCTCGGTGGGTTCGTGGCCCACCAGGCGCGGCTGCGCCGGCGCGGCGAGGCGGCGCTGCTCGACCTCGACCTGTTCCGCAAGCCGGCCTTCTCCGGTGGGCTCGTGAGCCAGCTGCTGCTGGCGAGCGCCCAGGCGTCGTTCTTCGTCTACCTCGCGCTCTACCTCCAGCAAGGTCGCGGCCTGAACCCGCTCGAGGCAGGCCTGGTGTTCACCGTCCTCGCCGTCGCCTACGTCGTCGTCTCGGGGCCGGCCACGAAGCTGACCGCCCGCCACGGACGCGCGGTGGTGGGCGCCGGCGGGGCCGCGCTGGCGGCCGGCCTGGCGGTGATGGCCGCCGGGACGGCCGACATCGGCGTCGGCGGGTCGGTCCTCGTGCTGGTGCCAGGGCTGCTCCTCGTCGGCGCCGGCATCGGCCTGTGCTTCACCCCCCTGACCTCAACGGTCATGGCCGCCATCGAGCCCGAGCGCGCCGGCGCCGCCTCGGGCGCGATGTCGACGACGCAGCAGGTCGGCTACGGCCTCGGCGTCGCCATCACCGGCGTGGTCTTCTTCGCCCACACCGACATCGCGAGCGGCTTCGAGTCGAGCCTCTTGCAGCTCGCCCCCCTGGCGGTCGGCATCGTCGTGGCGACAGCCCTTCTCCCCTCGGGGGCGAAGAGGACGCTCAGCCCCGACGTTCAGCGCCTCAACGGTGGTCGGGCGCCGAGCTCCCGACGATGAAGCCGCTGCTCCACAGCGGCACCATCGATGCCTTGACGAGCAGCCTCATCGCGAGCCGGGCAGCAGGGTCGCTCCCGCCACCGCGGCGATCACGTAGAGGGCGGCGGCGCCGAGGGCCACCGCGTGGAAGCCGCTGACGAAGCTGCCGCCGGCGGTCGGCTCGCCGGCGATCGCGCCGGCCGCCGCAATGCCAATTGCCCCACCCGCCTGACGGGCGGTGTTGTTGATCGCCGACGCCAAGCCCGCCCGGTCGCCCGGCACCGCGCCAATCGCCGCCGCGACCACCGCCGGGGTGAGGATGCCCATGCCCACGCCCCAGAGCAGGAACGCGGGCAGCAGCGTGCCGTAGCCGGAGCCGGGCTGCGCAAACGCGAGCAGCGCCAGTCCGACGGCCGCAATCCCCAGCCCGGCGGCGACCGGGACGCGCGGGCCGATCCGGCTCGTCAGGCGCCCCGCGAACGGGGCGATGATCGCCAGCGGCGCGAACAGGGGCACGAGGGCGACGCCGGCCTCGAGCGGCGAGCGGCCCTGCGTCGACTGCAGGAACAGCGTCAGGACGAACAGCGTGCCGAGCGTGCACAGGTTCATCGTCGCCGCGTCCGCGTTGGCGACCGAGAACTGGCGACGGCGGAACAGGGTCAGCGGCAGCATCGCCCGGTCGCCCCGACGGTGCTCGACGAGTACGAACGCCACCGCGAACACGACGGCGGCCGCCGCCGCCGCGATCACGGCCGGCGAGCCAGCCCCGGAGCGCCCGGCCTGGATGAAGGCGAACGTCGTCGCGACCAGCAGCAGGACGCCCAGGACGACCCCGGGACGGTCGAGGCGCCGGTCTCCAGGGTCGACGCTCTCGCGCACCAGGCGCGCGGCAACAACCAGGGCCACCACGACGATCGGCACGTTGACGAGGAAGACGGCGCGCCAGCCGAAGGCGTGGATCAGCAGCCCGCCGGCGAGCGGCCCGGCCGGCAGCGCGAGACTGCCGATGGCCGCCCAGATGCCGATCGCCCGCGCCTGCGCCCGCGGCTCGGGGAACGCACGGCTGATGATCGCGAGCGTGCCGGGCAACAGCAGCGCGGCGCCGACGCCCTGGGCGAGGCGCGCCGCCACCAGCACGCCCGTGGTCGGCGCGACGCCGCACAGCAGGGAGCCCGCCCCAAAGACGATCAGGCCGGCGAGGACGACCCGGCGGTGGCCGTGCAGGTCGCCCACCGTCCCGCCCGCGAGCATGAGCGAGGCGAGCGCGAGCGCGTACCCGTCGACGACCCACTGAAGCCCGCTGACGCCGGCATCGAGGCCGGCGCCGATCTTCGGCAGTGCGACGTTGACGATCGTGACGTCGAGCAGCACGAGGAAGTACCCCACGCACATGACGACGAGGACGGCGCGGGGTGACACGTACCCCGCGGCGGCGCGACGGGGAAGAGCTCCGGCGAGAGTGGGCATCTGCCAATTCGGCTACCCATCCCCGAGCCGCTGACTATCCCTATCGTTGAAGTGATCCGGCGGAGGACCGAGCAATGAGGATCGCCGTGACCGGCGCGGGCGGGACGGTCGGCGGCCAGGTCGTCGAGCTGCTCGCGGCCGAACCAGAGCACGAGGTCGTGGGACTCGCGCGGCGCGAGCTGCGATCGTCGCTGGCGCCCACGGTCCTCGCCGACTACGCGGACGTGGCCGCCCTGCGCGTGGCCCTGTCAATGGTCGACACCCTCGTATTCGTCTCCAGCGACGGCGAGGCCGCGAAGGTCCTCGCCCACCACGACAACGTCGTGCGCGCCGCGGCCGAAAGCGGCGTCGGGCACGTCGTCGCGCTGAGCGGGCTGGACGCCGACGTGCGGTCCCCGTTCTGCTACGCGTTCACCTACGGCCGCACCGAGGAGGCGCTGCGCGCGAGCGGCTGCGGCTTTTCGATCGCGCGTGCCTCGCTGTTCGCCGAGTTCTTCCTGCGCTGGCTGCGCCCGGGGCGCGCGACCGGGCAGATCCGCGTTCCGGCGGGCGACGGCCGGATCTCGCTGGTGTCGCGGGTCGATGTGGCGCGCTGCCTGGCGGCGCTGGCCCTGCGCGGACCGACCGGCCGCGCTCACCCCGTGACCGGGCCGGAGGCGCTCCGCCTCGACGAGGTTGCGGCGCGGTGCGCCGGCGCGTGGGGCAGGCGGGTCGAGTACGTCGACCTGGACCCGCACGAGTACGTCGTCGAGATGGCCGCCGCAGGCGAGGATCCCTGGTGGGCCTACGCGTTCGCCACCTTGTTCGCCTCCGTTCGCGAGCAGCGCTGGGCCGGGGTATCGGATGACGTCGGCGAGCTGACCGGCCGCACGCCCGTGGCGCTCGACGCGCTGCTTTAGGCGTCGTCGAACAGGGCGTGAAGCGCCTTCACCCCCTCGCCGGCGGCCGAGACGTCGATGGTCACCATCGCCCCGTGACGGTCAACCGACCACCGCGCGAACGAGCAGCAGTCGCGCTCGAGGTCGACGAGTACGCGCGCTTCCTCCTCCACCCCGCTGAGCGGCCGTAGGCGAAGCTGCACGCCCTGTTCTGTGAGGCGCTTCTCCTCGAGCGCCTGACTGGTCAGCCGCAGCCACCGCGCGCGGCGGTCCCTGTGTGCCTCGCTTCCGAGCGTGCATGCGATCGGCATGCGGCTATCGTTGCTCTTCAACCCGACTTGAAGTCAAGGGCAATGACGGATCGGAACGAACAGCTCGCGATCGGGGAACTGGCGCGGCGCGCCGGCCGGCCCGCGTCGACCATCCGCTACTACGAGTCGGTGGGCGTATTGCCGGAGCCTGAGCGCGTCAGCGGGCGGCGCCGGTATCCGCCCGAGACGCTGCGCCGGCTCGCGGTGATCGACACTGCCCAGCGCGCGGGCCTCTCCCTGGACGAGATCATCGGGCTGCTCGGGGCGACGCCCGACGATGCGGCGGCGATCGAGCGCCTGCGCACGATCGCGGAGCGCAAGCTGCCCGAGGTGGAGGCGCTGATCGAGCGCGCCGCGGTCGTGCGGCGGTGGCTGCAGGCGGCCACCGCCTGCGAGTGCCCGAGCCTGGACGAGTGTGCCCTCTTCGACCAGCCCGCCCTGCCGAGCCCGTGAAGCGCGTGAACC
Organism: Solirubrobacteraceae bacterium; assembly: GCA_045805605.1. Lineage (GTDB taxonomy): Bacteria > Actinomycetota > Thermoleophilia > Solirubrobacterales > Solirubrobacteraceae > DATBDE01. The sequence continues at coordinate 29,124 of JBJMKX010000022.1, read as the reverse complement.
TGTACGACATCGAGCTGGAGTACGACGACGACGATCCCGATGGCTACAGGGGCGGCTACCGGCGCATCGGGCCGCTCGTCGACGCCGACGAGGTCAACCTCAACGTCGTCGTACTCGAGCCAGGCCAGGCCGTCGCTCCCTACCACTACGAGTACGACGAGGAGTGGCTGATCGTGCTCGAGGGCGACGTCGTGGTGCGGACGCCCGACGGCGAGGAGCCCGCCCGCCGGGGCGACGTCGTGCGTTTCCCGGCGGGACCCGACGGTGCCCACAAGGTGACCAACGCCGGCGCGGCGCCCGCCCGGGTGGTGCTGTTCTCGAGCTCGCGCAGACCCGCCGTCGCCGTCTATCCCGACAGCGACAAGATCGGCGTCTTCCCGGGAAGGGACGAAGACCGGCTGATGGTCCGCCGGGAGGACGGCCGGCGCGACTACTACGACCGCGAGCCCTGAAGCCGCACTTCCGCCGCCAGGGGCGCCGCTCGGTCGGCGACAACCTGCCGCGAGCCGCACCCGCCGAGGGCCAGCGCCATCCCTACCACCACCGCGCCGCGTCGCATCGCGGTCACCCCCCGTTCGGATCGGATCCGCGGGCATCTTCGGTGTTCGGGTGATTGCCGATGACGTTGAATCTGCGATCGAGGCGGACGTCGACGCTCGTGCCGTCCGGGCGTGTGACCTCGACCTCGTAGTAGCCCGCCTCGTCGCCGACCTCGCTGTCGGTGACGCGGCCCCCCGTATGCGCGACCGCCACCGCGCTCGCGCGATCCAAGGCCGTGCCGGTGACGAGGGCGCTCAGTGCGGCAGCCACAGGCGCACGCCGGCTCCGGTCCCGAGCACGATCGTCGCCGTGCCGCCGTGCGCCTCAGCCACCGCGCGCACGATCGCGAGCCCGAGGCCGGTGCCGCCGCCCATGCGGTCCTGGTCGCCGCGCGCAAAGCGCTGGAAGGCGCGCGGTGCGATGTCGGACGCGAACCCAGCGCCGGCGTCGGACACGACCAGCTCGACGCCGTCGGGTGACCCATGCGCGCGCAGGACGATCTCGCCGTCGCCGTGACGGAGCGCGTTGTCGACCAGGTTTCCCAGCGCCTGGCGCAGGCGCAGCGGATCGGCGCTCACGCGGTCGACGCCGTCGACGTCGAGGCGAATGGCGCGACCCTGCCGGGCGGCTCGATCCACGAAACGCGCGCGCACGCCGTCGAGCAGCTCGTCGGCCGGGATGGCCTCGCGCCGCACGGGCAGCTCCCCCTCGCCGGCGCCGGCGATGACGAGCAGGTCCTCGGCCAACTGGATGAGGTGGTCGCACTCCTCGACGGCCGCCACCAGCGCGGCGAGGACCTCGGGCCCGTAGTCGGCCGTGGCCAGCGCTCCCTCGAGCTCGGTCTTGATCACGGCGATCGGTGTGCGCAGCTCGTGGCTGGCGTCGGCGACGAAGTGGCGCTCGCGCTCGAACGACCGGTGCAGGCGTACGAGCATCTGGTTGAGCGTCTCACCGAGCCGGCGGATCTCGTCGTGGGCGACGGGCAACGGGAGCTGCTCGCCGCTTCGCGTCAGCGAGACGTCGCGGGCGCGGCGGCGCATCGCCTCCACCGGCGCGAGCCCGGCGCCGGCGAGCAGGTAGCCGATCACCGAGGCGACGACCACCGCCGCGGCGCCGCCAACGGCGAATGAGGTCACGACGCCCGAGAGCGTCTCATCGCGATCGCCGAGCGACTGGCCGGCCGCGACGACCACGGTCCTGCGGCGGACCACCGCTGCCCGCCCCAGGACACGCGCGCGTCCTTCGACGCCGGGGACCGACCGTTCGAGCATGACCTCGTCACGCGTCGCGCGCCGGATCTCCGTCGGCGCGAGAGCCACGATGCGTGCCCGGCCGGCCTGCGCGACGAGCCGCCCGTGGGGCGTGAGGATCTGGACGAAGCTCTCCTCGGGGTCGTCCAGCACGGCATCCCGCGCCCCCGCCGCGCGCGGGCCCGACTGGAGCACAGCGCCCGCGTGGGCGCGCGCCTGCAGCGTCGCGTCGACGCCGTCGTCGAGGTCCGCTCGCAGGCGCACGTAGACGAACGCCGCCGCGCCCGCCAGCACCAGCACCAGCGCGAGCGCGAACGCGACGGTCAGCCGCATTCGGATCGGCAGGCGCTTCAGACCGCGCCTTCCCTGCGGAGCCGATAGCCCATGCCACGGACCGTCTCGAGCGACTCGACGCCGAACGGCCGGTCGATCTTCTCGCGTAGGTAGCGGACGTAGACCTCCACCACGTTGGAGCGTCGCTCGTAGCCGAGGTCCCACGCCGCCTCCAGCAGCTGCGATTGGCTGAGCACCTGGCCGGGGCGGGACATGAACGCCTCGAGCAGCGCGAACTCGCGGGCGGAGAGCTCGATCGGCCGATCGCGCCGCCATACCTGCCGCGTGGCGGGGTCGAGGCGCAGGTCGCCGACCTCGACGACGGTCGGGCGCTCGACCGTGCCGCGCCGCGAGACCGCTCGCAGCCGCGCCAGCAGCTCGGCGAGCGAGAACGGCTTCGTCAGGTAGTCGTCCGCACCGTCGTCAAGCCCGCGCACGCGGTCCTCCACCGCATCGCGTGCGGTGACCATGATGATCGGCACCCAGATCCGCTGCTCGCGCAGCCGCCGGCACGCCTCGAAGCCGTCGAAGTCGGGCAGCATGACGTCGAGCACGACGACGTCGTACTCCGCCGCGCGCACCATCCACATCGCGTCGGCCCCCTTGGTTGCGATGTCGGCGACGACCCCCGCCCCGCGCAGCGCCCGCCGCATGGCGGCGGCCATCCGCACGTCGTCCTCGACGAGCAACACGCGCACGAGCCCATGATCCCGCGCAAGCTGAGAGGAAGCTGAGAGCGGTGTCGGTGCGCCGCAGGGGAGGACGGTGGCTAGCCGGCCCGGTCGATCGCCCGTCCCAGGTCCGCGATCAGGTCCTCGGCCGCCTCGACGCCGCAGGAGAGGCGCACCAGGTCGGGCGGGACCGCGGCGGCCGAGTCTTCCACGGACTGATGCGTCATGGCCTGGGGGACCTCGATCAGGGATTCCACGCCGCCGAGCGACTCGGCGAGTGCGAAGAGCTCCGTGGCGGCCGCGATCCTGGTGGCGGCGGGATGGCGGAACGAGACCATGCCGCCGGAACCCGGCCAGCGCACGTCGAGCACGCCCTCCTGCGAGCGCAGGAAACTGCTGACCGCCTCGGCGTTGGCGGTATGGGCGGCCACGCGCAGATGGAGGGTGCGCAGGCCGCGGTGCACGAGGAAGCAATCGAAGGGGCCAGGCACGCCGCCCACCGCGTTCTGGACGAAGCGCACCCGCTCGTGCAACGCGTCATCGCCCACGACGACGGCTCCGCCCACGACGTCCGAGTGGCCGCCGAGGTACTTGGTGGTCGAGTGCACCACGGCGGCGGCGCCGTCGCGCAATGGCTGCTGGACCGCGGGAGTGGCGAACGTATTGTCGACGACCACGACGGCGTCGCCCGCGCGCTCGACCACGGAAGCGATGTCCACGACGTTGAGCAGCGGGTTGGTTGGGGTCTCCACCCACACCATCCGCGTCTCGGGGCGCAAGGAGCGCCCGACGGCCTCGAGGTCGGTCTGGTCGACGAGGTCATACGCGAGGCCGAAGCGGCTGAGGACCTTGTCGACCAGCCGATATGTGCCGCCGTACAGATCCTGGGGGAGCACGACGTGATCGCCCGCCGAGCACGCGGCCGTGATCAGCGCGTGCTCGGCGGCCATGCCGCTCGCGAAGCAGGAGGCGAGCCCGCCCTCCAGCGCACCCAGCGCTCGCTCGAGCGCGGCACGTGTCGGGTTCGCGGAGCGCGCGTACTCGTAGTCGTCGACGGGCTCGCCCGGCGCACGCTGGACGAAGGTGGAGGTCTGGTGGATCGGCGGGACGACGGAGCCGTACGCGGGGTCGGGATCGAGGCCGGCATGGACCGCCCGAGTGGCGAACCGGGCGTCGTCGGGGATGCGGCTCATCGGGCCAGCGACTCGAGCAGGTCGGCGCGGGTGACGATCCCCGCCGGACGGCCGCCGTGGGTGACGAGCAGGGCCTCACGCTCGCCGACGAGCAGGTCGACGGCCTCGCGCACCGAGTCGTCCGCCGATACCGCCGGGAAGGGCGGCTCCATGACGTCAACGATCTCGGCCGACAGCAGCGCGGAGTCATCCATCGCGTGCTTGAGCAGGCCCCGCTCGGACACGGCGCCGACGACCGTGTGCGGGTCGTGGCCCGACACCACCGGCAGCTGTGACACGCCGTGCTCGTGCAACAGCGCGACCGCGTCCCGCACCTTGGCGTGGGTTTCGACGGTCAGCAGCGGCGGAAGCTCGGCGGCGCCGTGCTTGGCGGCCAGCACCTCGCCGACGCTGTGCTCGACCTCGCGCTCGAGGAAGCCGTATTGCCGCATCCAGGCGTCGTTGTAGACCTTGGACAGGTAGGCGCGCCCACCGTCGGGAAGGATGACCGCGATCATCGCTTCCGGGTCGTCGAGCTCGCGCGCGACCCGAAGCGCTGCGAACAGCGCGGTGCCCGACGAGCCGCCGGCGAGAATTCCCTCGACCTCGGCGAGCCGGCGAGCGGTCACGAACGAGTCCTTATCGCTCACGGTGACGTAGCGGTCGACCACCGCGGGGTCGAAGGTCTCGGGCCAGAAGTCCTCGCCGACGCCCTCGACCAGGTAGGGGCGGGCCTCGCCGCCGGAGTACACCGATCCCACCGGGTCGGCCCCGATCACCTCGATCGCAGGGTTCTGTTCCTTCAGGTAGCGCCCGCAGCCGGTGATGGTTCCGCCGGTTCCCACCCCGGCGACGAGGTGGGTCAAGCGGCCACCCGACTGGCGCCAGAGCTCCGGACCGGTCGAACCGTAGTGCGTCCCTGGGTTCGCGGCATTCGCGTACTGGTTCGGTTGGAAGGCGCCGGGGATCTCCTCGGTGAGCCGGTCGGCAACCCGGTAGTAGGACTCGGGTGACTCGGGCGGCACCTCGGTTGGTGCCACCACCACCTCGGCGCCATAGGCGCGCAGCAGGTCGATCTTCTCCTTGCTCATCTTGTCCGGCATCACGGCGATCACGCGATAGTTCTTGAGCCGCGCCACGATGGCCAGGCCGACGCCCGTGTTGCCGCTGGTCGGCTCGATCAGCGTGCCGCCCGGCCTCAGCCGGCCGTCGCGCTCTGCCGCGTCGATAAGGGATACGGCGACGCGATCCTTGATCGAGCCGCCGGGATTCATCGCCTCGATCTTCGCCACGAGCTGCGGCTTGAGTCCCGAGGCGAGGCGAGCCAGGCGCACGAGGGGCGTCTCACCGATGGCATCGATGATCGATTCCCGGATCCCGGTCGTCGTGTCGACCTCTCTGCTCACCGCTTACTCCTCAACATACTCTCGCGGGCGCGGCCCGCTCATCCGTCGGCCGGATCGCGCGCGCGGCGGGTGGCGAGGACCGGGATTGCCGCGATGGTCTCGTCGTCGAGGTGCTCCCACAGGACGCCCGGCGATCGGCGCCGCGCATCGATGTGGAGGACGTCGTCCGGCGTGACGACGATGTCGACGCGGAAGTCGTGAGCGGTCTCGGGCAGCTGCTCGTCGAGCAGCTGGAGCGGATGGACGGTCGTCACGATGGTCGTAGCGTCGTCGACCAAGCCCGCCTCCACCAGCAACCCCAGCTCGAGGTCCGAGTAGCCGCCGCCCTTGCCGATGCGCACGCCCGCGCGGTTGACGGCAACCGTGCCGCAGACGACCAGATCGACGTGGCCGAGGTCCTCGACCGCCGCGGGCGCGCCTTCGGCCAGCGCCTTCTTGATCGTCGGATCGCCCGCGATGCGGACGAAGGGCTTGTCCCGGGCCAGGCGCGGGACGGCCATGTACAGCGTCTTGCCGTCGCGGCGGGCGCGACGCCGCACCGGCAGCTGTGGTGCGTCGGGGTTGGATTTGACGACGTCCGCCGACTCCCACTGGCGCAGCTGAGCGAGGCGCTCCGCGGCGGCCTCGGCCCCGCGGAAGTTCGGGATCCGTCCACGAGCACCGGGAAAGCGCGCCGCGCCCTCGCTCTCGAGCGTCCGCCAGACGCGCTCGCGGACCTGCTGCTTGGCGTCCACGGCCCGGCCGTTCAGGCTCGCCGGATGTCCGCCCTGGCCATGGCTCTAGGGGCTCGGGCTCACGACCATCGCGCTGCCGCCGCCGCGCCGCACCGGCTCGGCTGCTGCGAGCAGCCGGTCGCCTCCGAGGAACTCGATCCCGGTTGCGGCGCCGATCTCCGGTGTCGTGCTGAACACGTGCCCGCGCGCTTGCAACGCGCTCGCCTCAGCGGTCGTGAGGAACGCGGGCTCCACCTGGGTGGTTGCTGTGTTGCGCTGGCTCAGCCGCGGGTCGGCGATGGCCTGGGGCAGCGTCAGCCCGAGGTCCAGTCGATCGACGAGGATCTGCAGGACGGTGGTGATGATCGTCGAGCCGCCGGGCGAGCCGACGGCGAGCAACGGCTTCCCCCCCTGCAAGACGACGGTCGGGCTGATCGAGCTGCGCGGCCGCTTGCCGCCCTCCACCCGGTTCGGGTGCGTGAGCGAGTCGTAGTTGAAGTCGGTCAGCTCGTTGTTGGCCAGGAAGCCGAAGCCCGGGACCACCATGCCGGCCCCGCCCGTGGACTCGATCGTGAACGTGTAGGACACCACGTCTCCACTGGCATCCGCCGTGGTGATGTGGGTCGTCGTCCCCGCCCGGGTCTCGGTGGTCGCGGCCTGGGCGGTGGCGCCCCCGCCGTCGTTGTACCGATAAGGATCGCCGGGGGCGACGGGGCTCTGCGCCGCGGTCTTCGTGATGAGCCGGCGGCGCACGGCCGCGAAATCGTCCGACAGCAGGCCCTTCAGCGGCACGTCGAAATAGGCGGGATCGGCGACGTACGCGTTGCGGTCCGCGAACGAGTAGCGCGAGGCCTCGAGGTAGTAGTGCAGTGCCGCCTCTCGCTTCATCGTCGACAGCCGGTAGCCCTCGAGGACGTTCAGCGCCTCGCCGACGGTCGAGCCGCCGCTCGAAGGCGGGCCCATGCTGTAGACGTCGAGCCCGCGGTACCCCACACGCGTCGGGGCGCGGTCGGGGGCCATGTAGGCCTTGAGGTCGCTCGCCGTCATCAATCCCGGGCGCCATGTGTGGTTGGCCGTCGGGGAGATCGGTGGGTGCTGCACGGTCTCCACGAGCGCGTCCGCCACCGCGCCGGTGTAGAAGCCCTTCGACCCGAGGCGCGCGAGCCGCTCATAGGTGCTCGCGAGGTCGGGATTGCGCATGACCGTCCCCACGTCGCGAGGGGTGCCGTCCGGGTCCAGGTACAACGCCGCGGTCGAAGGGACATCGTCGAAGTAGTCAACGTTCTGTTGCGTCTGATCGAAGAAGGTCTGGTCGACGACGAAGCCGTCACGGGCGACGCGGATCGCCGGCCGGAGGGCGGCGGAGAGCGAGATCGTCCCGTACTTCGACAGCGCCTCGTCCCAGCTCGCGACGGTGCCGGGCACCCCGACGGAGAGGCCGCTGAACCGGGCGTCGTTGAACGGCAGGGCGCTGCCGCCTTCCCAGAACGAATCGGGCCGCATCGCCGCGGGCGCGCGCTCGCGGCTGTCGATCGTCGTCACCTTCCCATCGCTCGCGCGGTAGACGACCATGAAGCCCCCGCCCCCGATCCCGCACGAGAACGGCTCGGTGACGCCAAGGACGGCGGCCGCGGTCACGGCCGCGTCGACGGCGTTGCCACCGCCCCGCAACGTGTCGACGGCGGCCTGCGTCGCCAGGGTGTCGACGGTGGCGGCAGCCCCGCCGGTTCCCGTCGCGGTCGCCGGACCGTGCGGTCCGACGTCCGCAGAGGCAGCGACCTGTGAGGCAACAACCACCAGCCCCGCGATCAGCGCGACGGCGATTGAGCGGACCAGCGAGCGGCGCATCGCTCCTCCTCGGTCTCGGCGCCAACGTATGTCCCGGACGCATGGTCACCGAGAACGCGCCCGGCGAAACCGCACCGCAGCCGCGCGCCGGGCGGCGCCGTCAGACGAACACGTCGAGCGGCAGCAGCGCGCTGACCAGGAAGTTCGGCACGTCGACGGTCTGGCTGATGCGCAGGTCGACCGCGCAGCTGCACAGCGCGTAGGCCTGCTGGGCGTTCAGGCCGCGCGTCTCCAGGTAGTCGATCATGTTCAACAGGGCGTTGCGAGCGGCGAGGGTGAGGTCCTCGCTCGCGTTCTCGCCGTCCTTGCCTACGCAGATGCCGGTGGTCGCGTGGAAGCGGCGCGGCGCGGCGAGCTCCGGCGGGGCGAACCAGTCGTCGCGGAAGAACTGCAGGTCGCGGATGCCGCGCCGCTCGGCCTCGCCCTTGCGCAGGCCGAACCGCAGGGTCGCCCGCGACCGGATCTCGATCGCCGTGCCGCAGGCCTCGCAGTCGCCCTGGGCATAGTGCACGTCGCCGGTCGAGACGAGCGCGCCCTCGGCGTACACCGGAACCAGCATGGTCACGCCCGGGGAGGTCTGCTTGATGTCGGTGTTGCCGGCGGTCTCGCGCGGCGGCACCGTCCGGAGGCCCTCGGCCGGGATGGGGTCGGCGACCGGGACCGCGCCGCCCGCGTCGGGCGGCAGGGCGTTCCCGCCCCGTTCAGCCAGCGCCGCCTCGCGCTCGGTGGCGGTGCGGCGCAGCTCGGCCGACGGCGCGAGCCCGAACGTACCCAGAAACGGGCTGAACGGGATCCGCACGCCGGGGAGCTCGTCGGATTCCGCGTAATCGCCGCCGTGCAGCTGCCAGTGGACGATGTACGGGTCGGGGAAACCGTCTCGCAGGAACCCGAAGCCGGGGACCTCGATCGTGTAACCCCACTGGTCCCAGGGGTCGGGCTCGAGGGCCAGCAGCTCCGCCTCCAGCAGGTCGCCTGGCTCGGCGCCCTTGACGAACACCGGACCGGTGAGCGGATGGACCGGCCCCAGGTCGACCGCCCCGACGTCCTGCGCAGTCGAGCTCGGGCCCAGCTGGCCGTCGAAGGCGTCGCGGGTCTCGTAGACGACGGTGTCGCCCGGATCGACCTCGACCACGGGCTCGATGGCCTCGTGCCAGCGGTTGTGGCCGGTCTCGGGCTGCTCGGCCAGCGGCCTTGCCGGATCGATGGCGATGACGTGCTCGCGGCTCATGACCCGACCATGTTCCCGCACGCGCGCGCGAGGCGCAGTACGGTCCGGCGAGCGACCCCGCCCCCGGTCCAAGGGAGGAGACCGTGTCCGGAGAACTGCACGTCGACGTCACGCCGCTGGAGCCGACTCCGGAGGCTCTCGATGCCACGGTGCGCGCCGCGCTCGACGCCCCTGCCGTGCGGGAGGAGCTTGACGGCGCCGAGCATCGCGTGCTCTCGGTTCGCCCGCTCATCGACGACAGCCAGGAGGCGCCGACGGCGGTGCGGGCGACCGTCTACGACTACACCAACGAGCGCACCGTGCTCGTCGACGCGCCGCTTGACGGCGCCCGGACGCCGAGCGCGGCCTCGAGTGGCCGCCAGCCGGTGCCGAGCGAGGACGAGCGCCGCGCCGCCCTGGCCGTGCTCGAGCGCGACCCCGAGCTCGGTCCGGCGCTGCGCGAGGGGCGGCTCACCCCCTACCGGCCCATGCCGCCGGTCCTGACCGAGGAGGAGCCCGACGGGCGCGTCCTCCGTGCCGTCACGGTCGGGCTGCACCCGGCCGACGGCGGCGACGGGCACGAGATCGTCGCGGTGCGGCTCGCCGGCGGCGAGGTGGTCCGCTTCCCGGACGGCGCCCCGCCCGCCGCACTGGCTCGGCAGGCGACCTGCGGCCCGCCCGGGGCTGGCCAGCCGACGGCGAGCGACGAGGCCGGCAGCGCGCGGGTGACGGTCAGCCGCGACGGCGAGACGCTGTGGACGCTGATCGCCAACCGGCCGGCGGCGTCCTCGGGCACGAACGGGTCGGGCGTCGAGCTGCGCAACGTTTCCTACCGGGGCAAGCGGGTCTTTCGCCGCGCCCACGTGCCGATCCTCAACGTGCGCTACGACAACGACGCCTGCGGCCCCTACCGCGACTGGCAGAACGAGGAGTCGATGCTGGACGCCGACGGCACCGACGCCGCGCCCGGCTTCCGTCTCTGCCCCGCGCCGGCGCAGACGATCCTGGAGTCGGGCAAGGACCACGGGAACTTCCTCGGCGTCGCGGTCTACGTCGACGGGGAGGAGGCCGTGCTGGTCAGCGAGATGGAGGCGGGCTGGTACCGCTACGTCAGCGCGTGGCGGTTCGCGGCCGACGGCACGATCAATCCGCGCTTCGGGTTCGCCGCCGTGCGCGACTCTTGCGTGTGCAACCTCCACCACCACCACGCGTACTGGCGGCTGGACTTCGACCTCGCCGGCGGCGGCGACTGCGTGGTGCACGAGTTCAACGACCCGCCGGTCGCCGGCACCGGGCACTGGCATCCGCTGCGCCACGAGATCCGGCGGCGCCGCAGCGCGCCGCACCAGCGCAGGTGGAAGGTGGTCAACCGGAGCACGGGGGCGAACTGCACCCTGGTCCCGGGCGAGCACGACGGGCAGGCCGACACCTTCGGCGTCGGGGACCTATGGGCGCTGCGCCGCCGGCCGGGCGAGGTCGACGACGGTCAGGGCTTCACCACCGAGCCGGACAAGGCCCGGGCGCACATCGACCGCTTCGTCACCGGCGGGTCCATCCACGGCACCGACGTGGTGCTCTGGTACGCAGCCCACTTCGCCCACGACATCCAGCACGCTGAGGGGACCGGCCACATCGTCGGGCCAACGCTGAGCCTGGGGGATTGGGCGTAGTGACGTCTCCGGGTCAGTACACGATGATGTAGAAGCTGCTGCGGTCGCGGTTTCCTACTGGCGGGAGCCGGCCCCGCTGGTGGGGCTCGTGCCGGCGGCCGGCCCGGGCACAGGGAAGAGGCGAAAGAAGCGCCTCGCCGCCGCCCTGTCGCCCTCGATTGTCAGCTCCCCTGCACGTTGTGCGTCGGCCAGCCGGCGGCCGCCCCAGAGCACTGCGGCGAGCGTGTCGGCGTCGGTATCGATGATCGCGTCCCATTGATCGGCATTCCCGCGGGCGGCCCCGATTTTGTCCTCTGCGACCTCGATCCGAAACCGATCGTCGCCGAGTCGGAGTTCGTAGCTGGTGCGTAAGCCCTTCGCGGCGGCCGGGTCGAACCGACCGCGGAGCGCCAAGATCACCGAATCGACCGACACGATCGGACCGTCGGGCAGCGGCGTTGGCGACCGCGCGGCCCAGCCTCCGAGTGAGAGCACGATCTCGTCGAGGTCACGGCCCCAGTCGGTCAGCTCGTAGACGCGCGAGGCCGCCGGGGGCGGCAACTGGCGTCGACGGATCACTCCGCCGCTCTCTAGCTCGCGGAGACGCTGGGAGAGAACGTTGGGGCTGGCGCCGGGAAGACCTCTGCGCAGGTCCGTGTAGCGCTTCGGTCCCAGCAGCAGCTCGCGCACCACTAGCAGCGCCCAGCGCTCTCCGACTAGGTCGAGAGCGCGCGCCGTCGCGCAACCGTCGCCGTATGTCCGCGAGCTCTTCCCGCGCATCACGGACCGGTTCGGGGCCGACAACCGCTTCGCCACGTCCGTGGTCGGCGTCGCGCACCTTCCCGCCCAGCTTCTCGTCATGCTCGAGGCAACCGCGGTCGACTAGTCGTTACCCGACACGAATTTGCTGGCGCTGAAACTCGCGCCGTGCGGATCGGCGATGACGGTAATCCGGATCGTGTACGTAGGTGTCGACCAGGGGGCGTCGAACGGCGGGATGATCACGCGGCCGCCAAGCTCTACGGCCTTTGCCGCGGTGGCATCGGCGTCGTCGGTGGCAAAGGTCACGCTCCAATGCGCTGGCGTGTCCGGCTGATCGTCCGCGATGGGAACGATGCTCCCGACGACGTCCTCGAAGCCCTCTGGAGCCCCGGCCTTCGCCATCTGTTCTCGAAGCTGCGGGTGGTGCTCGCGCTCGAGCCAGTCGCCGTAGCCCGGCAGGGTCCACCCCTCAGCCCCACCGCCGATAGCGCCGGTGTGCCAGCCAAACACCGATCCGTAGAACGACCTCGCCGCATCGATGGCCCGGGTATTCAGGTTGTTGAAGACGACCGCGCCGGGGTCGTTGACCAGCCGGGCAGCCTTGTGCTGCCTCGCCTCCCAGACGCGGAAGGCGGCTCCCTCGGGATCGGTGAAAACGGCCATCCGGCAGGCGTTCATGAAGTCGAAGGGCTCCACCACGAGGCCGCCGCCGGCATCGCGAACCCTGGACGCGGCCTCGTCGGCGCTATCGACCCAGAAATAGGTATTCCACATCCCGGTCGGCGGCGCCGCCTGCGGGATCGTTCCGATGGCCGCAACATCGCCGCTTCGCAGCTCGCGCGACGTGTCGAAGATGGACGAGCTCGGCGCCTCGCGCCGTGCAATGAAGTAGTTGCCCTCCGAGCCCGGGGGCATCACGTTCTCGAACTCCCAGCCGAAGAGGCCGCCGTAGAAAACGAGCGCCGCCTCCGTGTCGGCCTCGCTCACGTCCACCCAGCACGGAACCCCAAAGATGTAGCCATCGCGTTCGGGCATTGATGCTCCGGTTGCGGTTGCAACAGGCTGGCCCGACCCTATCCGCTGATTCAGCTCGGGCATCCGCAGCACGAGCCTCCCCGGACGCGCGCTTCGCGGCCCTCTGGCGCGTCACATGCGCTCCTACGGAGGCGCTGGCGCGCGATGCGCGGGACTAATCGGCCAGGCGGTCGGCGAGGGCGGGCAGCACTTGGCCGAGCGCCGCGTCCAGGCGAACGGTGGCGATTGGATCTCCGCGGCTCGGGCCGCGAGTGACGATCGCCACCGGGATTCCGCGCTCGGCCGCTCGGCGCACGAACCGGTAGCCGGAGTACACGCGCAGCGAGGACCCGAGGACGAGCAGCGCGTCGGCGGCGTCGGTCAGCCGGCAACAGGCCGTGACGCGGGACTTCGGAACCGACTCGCCGAAGAACACGACGTCGGGCTTGAGCAGGTCTGAGCCGCAGCACCGACAGGGCGGGACCACGAAGCGGGCGACGTCGCTCTCGGCGAGCTCGATGTCGCCGTCAGGTCGGAGGTCGCGGTCGGCGGGAGCAAAATGAGGGTTGAGCTCGCGGGTCCGCGCGTTCAGCGACCCTCGCCGACTGCGTGCGCCGCAGGCGAGGCAGACCACCCTCGCCAACGTCCCATGCAGCTCCACGACGTCGCGGCTGCCTGCCGCCTGGTGAAGCCCGTCGACGTTCTGCGTGATCACCGCGCCAAGCGCGCCGACGGTCTGCAAGCGAGCGATCGCGCGGTGGCCGGCATTCGACTCCACCGTCGCGAAACGGCGCCAGCCCACGAAGGCACGAGCCCAATAGCGGCGGCGCATGTCCGCCGAACGGACGAACTCGTGGTACTGCACCGGTGTGACCCGCCGCGCCCCGTCGGGCCCGCGATAATCCGGGATCCCCGAATCAGTCGACATCCCGGCGCCCGTAAGCACCAGCACGTTACGCGCAGAGCCCAGTAACCCGGCGAGGGCGTCGAGCTTGGACTCGACGGCGAGCGACATCGTTGCTGAGTATGCCGCCGACGACGACGGGCTCGTGCGCTGCCGCCACCAATTCGCGCGGCGTACCGGTGCGAGGTCTCTCGCGACCATCTGCTAGCCCTTCTCCAGGATCGGGCGCGCGGATCGCGCTCGCGTCTGGTCCTACCCTGCCGTCGCGTAGTCCCTCCAACCCTTGCGAGCATGAGCCAATACACCTCACCGCCCCCGGTCCCCGGCTTCCTGGACCCGGACGATCCGACGCTGTTCCCACGGCTCACGGCGGCTCAGGTCGAACAGATGGCGGAACGCGCCGAGACCCGCTCATTCTCCCCGGGTGAGACCCTCTTCGAGCAGGGACAGCGAGATACGCCGTTCTACGTCGTCCTATCGGGAGCGGTCGACATCATCGACCGCCAACCCGACGGCGATCACTACTTCACGCAATGTCAGCCAGGCACGTTCATCGGCGACATCTCGATGTTCACCGGTGAGCCGACCATCGCCCGCGGCGTCGTTGCCGAGGAGACGTCGCTGCTGGTCCTGGCTCCCGATGCACTGCGCCGGCTGGTTGCCGGTGCCGCGGAGCTCGGCGACCTCCTCCTGCGCACCATGGTCACGCGTCGCGAGTGGTTGAAAGGTCAGGGCTACGGCTACGAACGGCTCATCGGCAAACGCTCGTCGGGCGATGCCTTCGCGATCCGCGAGTTGCTCGAGCGCAATCTCGTTCCCTTCAGCTGGCACGACATCGACACCGACGCCGAAAGCAAGGCTCTGCTCGACCGGCTTGGCATCGGCGCCGACGAGTGCCCCGTCCTCGTCCGCACCCACAGCGTGCTTCGGCGTCCGACGGTCACCCAGGTCGCCGATGAGCTCGGCCTGCGTGCGAAGGTCGATCAAAGGACCTTTGATGTCGTGGTTCTCGGGGCTGGACCCGCGGGGTTGGCCACCGCCGTGTACGCCTCGTCGGAGGGCCTCTCCACGCTGGTCATCGAGCGCTTCGCCCCGGGAGGGCAGGCGGGAACCAGCGATCGGATCGAGAACTACCTTGGCTTTCCGACCGGTCTGTCCGGATCAGACCTGACGCAACGGGCGACGCTACAAGCGTGGAAGTTCGGGGCCGTCATCTCAAGCGCTCACGGAGGCTGTCGGTTCTCGGTGTCCGAGACCGATGGCATGCGGCCGCTGGTGCTCGCCGACGATCAGCGGGTGCGCGCGCGCTTCGTCGTCCTCGCCGTCGGGGCCGACTACCGCCGCCTGCCGGCCGAGGGAGCCCAGCGCTTCGAGGGCCAGGGCCTCTACTACGCCGCGACTCACCTCGAGGCCCTCCAAGCGGCGGCCGAAGACATTGTCGTGGTCGGCGGCGGCAACTCGGCCGGGCAGGCGGTGGTGAACCTGGCCTCCCACGCGCGGCGGATCTACCTCGTCGTGCGACGATCGTTGACCGCGACGATGTCGCGCTACCTCATCGATCGGATCGAGGCCGCCCGCAATGTCGAGATCTGGGAGGGATGCGAGCTCAAGGAACTCCACGGCGGCGATGAGCTCGAGGCGGTCACGGTCGCCTGCCGCGACAAGATCGAGCACCGGCTGAACGCCACGGGTGTCTTCGCCATGATCGGGGCCTCGCCGCGCACCGAGGACCTCGGCGGCCTCATCGGTCTCGACGACAAGGGGTTCATCGTTACCGGCGAGGACGCGCAGCGTCATCCGAGGTTCACCGAGCACCGAGAAGGCAGCGACCACCAGCCGTTACTCCTGGAGACCACCCGACCGGACATCTTTGCCACCGGGGATGTCCGAAGTGGCTCGACCAAGCGGGTGGCTTCGGCCGTCGGAGACGGTGCCCTGGTCGTTCGCTCGATGCACGCGGCGCTCAATCGTCGACGTGCGGCAGCGGAGTAGCGCGCGGCCGTCTACGCCGACGAGCCGGCGCAGCCGCCGCAACCGATCACGACGCGCATCCCGGTCTCGACGCAGCCGCCGCCCGGCACCGCATCGGCGGGCAGGGGGATGGCTCGAACGCGTGGGCGCACGACGGGCAGCAGCAGGCCGCCGAAGGCGATCAGGTACGCGTTGACCACCCACGCGAGGTCGTTCTGCGAGAAGCCGAGGTCCTTCTGGATCGTGGGCAGGGCGACGTTGACGATCGTCGCATCCAGGACGATCATCAGCATGCCGACGCAGAGCACGTACAGCGCCAACCGACGCCGCCGGTCCTCCGTCCCCTTCCCCATCTCACGCATCGTAGAGGACGGGATCCGTCGCTCACGTTGCGAACGCTCCCGAGCGCCGGGAACTGTCACAGGCGTTGCCTCTATCTCGTCTCATGGAGGCAATTGATTCGAGAGGAGCAGTCATGCAGATCTTCGTAGCGGGCGCCACGGGCGTTCTCGGTAGGGCACTTGTTCCGCAGCTGGTGGCGCGAGGCCACGACGTGGTGGGAATGACCAGGAGCGCGTCGAAGCAGGACCTGGTGCGCAGCCTGGGGGCGCACCCGGTCGTCGCCGACGCCCTGGATCCCGACGCGGTCGCGCAGGCGGTGGCGTCCGCCGAGCCCGAGGTGATCGTGCATCAGCTCACGGCGCTGTCCGGGAAGATGAGCATCCGTGACGCGCGGCATCCCGAGCGCTTCAGCGGGGCGATCCTGACCAACCGCCTGCGCACCGAGGCCACGGACCATCTCCTGGCGGCCGGCCGGGCGGTGGGGGCGCGGCGCTTCGTGGCGCAGAGCTTCGGGGCGTTCCGGTGGGCTCACACGGGCGGGCCGATTCTGACCGAGGCCGATCCGCTGGATCCCGATCCGCCGGGGGCGCTGCAGCCGGTAGTGCAGGCGCTCCTGCATCTCGAGCGGGCGGTGACGACGATCGAGTGGGGCGAAGGTCTCGCGTTGCGCTATGGCGGCTTCTACGGTCCAGGGACCTCGATCAGCCTGGCTCCGGATGCGGTGATGGCGGCCCCGGTCCGCAAGCGTCGGTTCCCGATCATCGGCGACGGTGGCGGCGTCTGGTCGCACATCCAGATCGAAGACGCGGCGGCGGCCACCGCCACCGCGGTCGAGCGCGGCCGGTCGGGCGTCTACTACGTCGTTGACGACGAGCCCGCACCCGTGCGCGAGTGGCTGCCGGTGCTGGCAAGCGCGCTGGGCGCCAAGCCGCCGAGGCATGTCCCCCGCTGGCTGGGCCGGCTGGCGGCCGGTGAGATGGCGACGCTCATGATGACCGAGGCGCGGGGAGCCTCAAACGAGAAGGCCAAGCGCGACTTCGGCTGGCACCCGCGCTATCCCAGCTGGCGCCAGGGCTTCGCACAGGGACTCGGGTAGAGCGATGATCGAGCAGGAGTTCGACGAGCTCGGCCCGTCGGCGTTCGCCATCGCCTACCGGATGCTGGGCAGCGTGAGCGAGGCGGAGGATGTGGTGCAGGAGGCGTTCCTGCGCCTTCATCGGGCGCGCGCGGGTGGCCAACGGATTGAGTCTCCCCGCGCTTACCTGTCGACGGTGGTCTCGCGGCTCTCGCTCGACCATCTCCGCTCGGCTGGGGTCCGGCGCGAGACGTACGTGGGCGAGTGGTTGCCGGAGCCGCTCGTGACGAGCGCCGACGACGATCCCGCCCGCAAGGCCGAGATGGCGGACTCGCTGTCGCTCGCCTTCCTGGTCCTCCTCGAGAGCCTGTCGCCCGAGCAGCGCGCCGCGTTCTTGCTGCGCGAAGTCTTCGACGAGCCGTACGACCGGATCGCGGACATCGTCGGCACGAGCGAGCAGAACGCCCGCCAGCTCGCCACACGGGCCCGTCGCCACGTGGAAGAGCGGCGCCCCCGGTTCGAGGCCTCGCGCGAGCAGCGGAACGAGCTCGCGAACCGCTTCTTCGCGGCCGCCGAGGAGGGCGATCTCCAAGGGCTTGAGGAGCTGCTGGCTCACGACGTGGTGCTCCGCGGCGACGGCGGCGGCAAGGCGCCCGCCCTCAAACATGCGCTCCACGGCCGCGCCAGGGTGGCGCGCACGCTGATGAAGGGGTGGATGCACCTCGCCGCCCGCGTCCGCGGCCTCGGCACGCGCCGCCAGGAGATCAACGGACAACCAGGTGCGCTGTTCTTCGACGGCGGGGGCAGGCTGATCAGCGTGATGATCCTCGACGTGGCAGAGGGCCAGATCCAGGGCGTGAGCGCGATCGCCAATCCGGACAAGCTGCGGCACCTGGGGCCGGTGGCGGACCTGCGCGCGCTGCTGCGCGAGCGGAGCTAGGGACCTACCGCCCGGTTCGCTTGTCGATCAGGATGGTGGCGAAGAAGTCGGCCAGTGCCTGGTGTCCGTCGAGGGGGAGGACATGTGACACGTACTGGTCGGGGCGGACGACGACCACGCATCCCGTCTCGCGGTTCACGCCTCGCAGGTCGAAGATGTCATCGGCGTCCGGGTCCGGGCAGAACATCTTCTCGTAGTCGATCAGGCCGAAGCGACCCTTTCGCGGTAGCAGGACCGGCGGCATACGTTCGACGGCCAGCTCACGATGGCTCTGCTGGAAGATGGCCCGCACGTCGATGACCGAATCGGGTTCGGCACCCGCGGGCGTGAAGCGCTCGGTCGGAGAGGTGTCGGACGCCAGGAAGTCGCACAACGCCCTGGCGCGGGAGTTTGCACTCGTCGGGTCGGTGTCGTCGGCAAAGAGGTAGAGGCGCCAGGCGCCATCGGCGCGCGCGACGTGACCGAGGTGGACCCGCTTGGCATCGGCCAGCCGGACGACCGGGGCCGAGTGGAACCGCATTCCGAGCGGGAACCCCTCCGCGAGCTGCTGGAACGTCGCTTCCGCGGTGATCATCGAGGGGGCGTAGCGGGTTGCAACGCCTGCGGTGAAGCGGCCTTGAGCGACGAAGTACTCCTGGAATTGCTCGGGGTCGACGCCGTCTCCCTCGGCCTCAGCGGACCCGTTCCCGCGACTGCGGAACAACCTGGAGAACTCGCGGTCGAAATCAATGAGCTCCTTGGCGGTCGCCTGCCGCTCCTGCGAATAGCTGTGCAGCAGCTCGGGTCTGGCCGTTCCCCGAAGGACCGACGCCAGCTTCCAGGCGAGGTTCCAGGTATCGGCCATGGACACGTTCATGCCCTGACCGGCCTTGGCGCTGTGCGTGTGGCAGGCATCGCCCGCGATGAACACCCGGGGTCGGCGGCTGGCCACCTCCTCCGCCGGCACGTCGTCGAACTTCTCGCATAGTCGCTGGCCGATCTCGTATACCGACCACCATCCGACCTGCCTCACGTCGATGGTGTACGGGTAAAGGATCCGATTCGCGACCTCGGCCAGCATCTCCGGGGTGACACTCCGGTTGTCGAGCCTGTCCGTCTCGCCGACCCGGTTGAGCTCGATGTACAACCGGACGAGGTAGCCGCCCTCACGCGGGATGATGAGGATGTTGCCCTGGCTCGCGGAGATCGCGGCCTTGACCCGGATGTCCGGGAAGTCGGTGACCGCCAGGACATCCATCACGCCCCAGGACTCGTCCGTCGCGTCGCCGGCCAGCTCGCGGCCGATCGCGGTCCGGGTGCGGCTGCGCGAGCCCTCGCACCCGACGACGTACTTGGCGCGGATGATCGAGCTCTCCCCCGTCGCCTCCAGCCCCTTCATGTGCTGCACGGTGACCGTCACCGGGTACTTCGACGAGCCGCTGGTGTCGACTTCCACGTCACGCGCCTGCAGGCCGTAGATCGGCGCCAGCCGGGTGGGAGACCGCTCCATGTGATCCAGGAGGTAGGCGAGCATCCGCGCCTGGTTGACAATCACGTGGGGGAACTCCGACAAGCCCGGTTCGGTGTCCTGGATGCGTCCGGTACGCGCGATCCGCGTCGGGTCTTCGGGATCCGGTCGCCAGAAGCTGACCTCGTTGACCCAATAGGCCTCGCTCACCAGCCGACCGGCGAGCCCCAATGCCTCGAACATCTCGACGGTGCGACAGGCGACTCCGTCGGCCTGGCCAACCTCGAGCGGACCGTCCTTGCGGTCGATGACCGCGGTCCTGATCTCGGTGAAGCTCGCCATCTGCGCAGCCAGGACCAACCCGGCCGGACCGCACCCGACGATCAGGACGTCGAGCTCCTCCGGCACGGCTCCCGACCGCTCCGCGACCGACGGATGAGCGTCCGCGACCAACGGGTCGCCAGGCCGGTAACCGTTGAGATAGAACTGCATCGCTAACGGCCCTCCTCAACGAATCGCAGGGATCAAGGCTCTGAAGCGGAGGGGCTGGGATTCGAACCCACGGTGGACGAAACCGCCACAACAGTCGATGCTGTGGCCGAAGGAACCGGCTCGCCCACCGTCGCCTCGTTCTTTGCCGGCTCCGCGAGCATCGCGTGCATGCGCCGGTCGTGCGCCGCGATGCCCGCGCCTGTGGTCAACGGAACTTCTCTGGAAACTGCTGCATGATCCCGATGCTGAGCATGTCGGCCATGTCGAGGATATGGGCGATGTAGGCGTCGTAGAGGCGGATCGCCGCCGCATAGTCGCCCCGGAGCTGATCCACCGCCAGGGCGATGACCTGGTTGAGGTGGGTTCGCATCATCCTCTGCATCGCGTGCAAGGACCAGTGGCGTGGATTGGCCCCGTGCAGTAACCGCGCCACCTGATCGCCGTTGGCGAAGAACGCCGCCTTGGCTGTCGCGACCGCCTGACTGTCGCCGGACGCGGCAGCCTGAAGGACCGCGACCGCCGTGTTGATGTGCTCCTTGAGGAGCGCCGTCAGGCGGTTGCCTGCCTTGCGTCCGTAGAAGGGCTTGACCGCGTTGCCGATGTCGGTCTGGTTCTGCATCAGGCGGGCGATGGCCAGCTGCGCATCGGGGACGCCGCCGACGAAGTCGACGATCGCCCGCTCGGTCCTCTCCTTTTCTGCCGGTTGACGACGACAGCTGATTGGCGTCGGTCGTCGTCTCGTTCTTACGTGGGCAAGCTCAAGCCAGGGGAGCGGAACGCGATGACCGCGGCCCGGCGGTACGGGAACTCGTACCGGTCGCGCCGCTGTGAGTCCTCGGCCTAGGCGCCCGCGAGCCGCTCGGGGTCGCGGGGTTCATGGTTTACCCGTCCGCGGCGCTCGAAGATTCCGCGGGCACGAGGTCGGCAAGTGGCAGGTCGGCGTCGGCGAGGCGTCCTCGGTCGATCTGGCGGCGCGCGCGTATCAGTGCCTGGATGTGCTCGTTGACGTCCCAGACGTTGACGTTCATTCCGGCCAGCACACGCTCGTCCTTCAGCCAGAAGGCGATGAACTCACGGCTCGCCGGATCTCCGCGGAACGCGATCTCGTCCCAGTCCGTCGCGTAGCCCGAGTACTCCATGCCGACGTCGTACTGGTCTGAGAAGAAGTACGGGATGCGGTCATAGGGCGCGCTCTGGCCCAGCATGTTTCTAGCCGCGGCCGGACCCTGGTTGAGGGCGTTGGCCCAGTGCTCGACTCGGATGCGTGTGTCGTAGAACGGATGCTGGGCGTTGGCGACGTCGCCGCCGGCGTAGATGTTCTCGGCGCTGGTGCGCAGGTGCGCGTCGACGGCGACGCCGTGGTCGAGCGCGAGGCCGGCGGTCTCCGCGAGCTCCGTCCGCGGGTCGACGCCGACGCCGACGACCACGACGTCGGCATCGATCCGGCGTTCGTCGGCGAGACGGACGGCCGTGACCTCACCGGGGCCCTCGATGGCCTCGACCGATGCGCCGCCGATAACTTGGACGCCGTTGTCGGTGTGGATGTCGCGGTAGATCGCGCCCAACTCCGGGCCGAGGACCCGCTCGAGGGGGAGTTGAGCCCTCTGGAGGATCGTCACGTCACAGCCCTTCTGCCGTGCCGAGGCGGCGACCTCGGCGCCGATCCAGCCGGCGCCTATCGTGACCAGCCTTGCGCCCCCGTCGATGCGCTCGCGAATCGTCTCCGAGTCGGCGACCGTGCGCAGGTACAAGACACCCTGTAGGTCGGCGCCGGGCACGGGCAGCTGCCGCGGCCGCGCTCCGGTGGCGAGCAGCAGACGGTCAAAGCCGAGCATCTCTCCGCCGCTCAGCGAGACCTGGGAGGTGTCCGGGTCGATGCGCTCAATCCGGGTCGAGATGCGAAGCTCGATCTCGTTCTCGGCGTAGAACGATTCGTCATGGACGTAGGGCTTGGCATCTGCCTCCCCACGCAGGTAGTCCTTGGACAGTGGCGGACGCTCGTACGGGCGCTCGGGCTCCTCGCCGATCAGAACCACGCGCCCGTCAAAGCCTTCCTCGCGCAGCGTCTCGGCGGCCTTGGCGCCGGCCAAGCTGGCACCGACGATCACGAATGTCGGCTTGGTCATCAGGCTCTCCCTCCGGTCAGGGTCAGGAACTCCTCGCGCGTGGGCTGGTCATCGCGTAGCACCCCACCGTCGCCGACGTGACGATCTTGGCCCAGCAGCAGAGCGCGAGTTCATAGAAGCCTTAGCGTCCGACGCCGGCACGGCCTTACCCCCGCCACGAGCTCCGACGTGGCCCGCCGTGCGGGCACGACGCGCGTCGAGCGCAGACGATCACCGCCCACTACGCGACCGGCCCGGACTTCCTCTCAACGCATTTTCATGCCCCGAGCCGCGGGCGTCTCGCGTCAGCCGACGTGACTTGCGCAAGCGCGCAAAGCGGCACTGACGAGCCGCGCCGGACGACTTCAGCAGGCAGGCGTAAGCAGCATTGCGCCCGGCAGACTGCGGCGCACGACGGCCGAATGTCGAGTCGCATGGATAGGAGCAGTCGTCCGTCGCTACCGGTATTCCAAAAGAGCGCGACGCTACCGCCCGTCGGTGCCGGTGAACACCGTGATCGGATATGACTACGCACGTGGGCCGCTTGTCACCTGAGCCCGTTGCCCGGCGGAGGAGACCTGAGGGGTGCGGCGCGCGTCGGCGCCGCCGTCGCGGTTGGGGGCTGATCTTCACGCTCACGGCGATTGTCGGCCTGCTGGCCGCCGCGCTGCCCGCCAGCGCCGCGCGGCCACCCGCCGCGGCCGCCCCGGCGCTCGCGTGGAAGCCTTGCGCCGAGCCCGCTCAGCGTGGCTTTCAGTGCGCGACGCTTCGGGTGCCGCTGGACTACGACGACCCGGGCGGGCGCACGATCCGGCTCGCCGTGATCCGGCGTCAGGCCACCGACCGGAGGCACCGGATCGGCACGCTGTTTTTCAATTTCGGTGGGCCGGGCGCCGCGGGCACGGCGGTGCTGCCCCTGGCGGGGGCGATCACGGAGGCGTTGCGGGCGCGCTTCGACATCGCCAGTTGGGATCCGCGCGGGGTCGGTGAGAGCACCGCGGTGCACTGCTTTGCCTCACCCGAGGCCGAAAGCGCCTTCTTCGACGACATGGCCATCGCCCTCTCGTTCCCGGTCGGCGGCGCGGAGATGGGCGCCTGGCTCGGTCGGTACCAGGAGCTGTATCGCCGCTGCGAGCGACGGAACGGCGACCTGATGCGCCATGTCTCGACCGCCGACACGGCCCGGGACCTGGACCTGTTGCGCCGCGCGGTCGGCGACCGGCGCTTGAACTACGACGGAATCTCCTACGGGACCTTCCTGGGCGCCACCTACGCCAACCTGTTCCCCGACCGCGTGCGGGCCCTGGTGCTCGACGGCAACCTCAACCCGAAGGCGTACGTGAGCCCGCAGGTGAAGGCCAACGGTCGCTTCCTGACCACCGACCTGCGGGCGGGCTCCGATCTGGGCGCCGCCCGAACCCTGGACGCCTTCCTCGACTTCTGCGGCAGCACCGACGCCGCCCACTGCGCGTTTACGGCGGGCAGCCCCGACGCGACGAGAGCGAAATACGCGGCCCTGCTGGCACGACTGCAGACCGATCCGCAGAGCGCGAACCTGACCTACGCGCAGGTGGTGTCGCTGACGGCCAACGATCTCTTCGTGATGGCGAACTGGGCGTCGCTCGCCACCGCGCTGCAGGACCTGTGGACGACGGGCAACACCACGCTGCCGGCTGCGGCGGTGGAGCAGGTCCCCGAACAGACCTTCGCCATCCGCTGTTCGGAGAGCCCCAACCCGGGCCCCGCCGCCTTCCCATCGCTGGACGCCTTCGCCTACCAACGCGCCGGACCGATCGGGCCGTACTGGTCGTGGATAAGCGTGGGCTGCGCGAGCTGGCGCGCGACCGCGGCCGATCGCTACAGCGGCCCCTGGGACCGGCGCACCGCGAACCCGGTGTTGGTGCTCAACACCACCCACGACCCCTCCACCCCATACCAAAGCGCGGTGGCCATGTCGCGACAGCTGGCCCGGGCGCGCCTGCTGACCGTCGACGGCTACGGGCACAGCGCGCAGGGCAACCCGAGCGCCTGCGCGACGCGCTACATCAAGCGCTACCTGATCCGCACCAAGCCGCCGCCGCAAGGGACCAGGTGCGGGCAGGACCAGCAACCGTTCAGCCCGGGCCCCTGACCACTCCAAGCGGCCAGCAACAACGTCGCGGCGCAAGAGAGCCCCTTTGACACGAGCCGACTCCGCCGGACGCGTGTCGCTAGCGCCGCGGACGACCGGCCGGCGCACCGGTCGATACGACTGCTCCTCGACGAGGGCAGCAGTCCCGACGCACCTCTTTGAAAGCAGCACTCAACTGAGCACCGAGCCGACCGCCGTTGCTCGTCCAAACCACGCACCCACAACTCACCGAGCGGACTGCGCGCCGTCGCCGACTGGCGCAGCGAGCCGACCAGGCTCGGTGATCCTCAGCTTCCGTCTGGCGTGAGAGTCTCAACAGGGTGACTAAAGAGCAAATCGCGACCGGCTTGCCCCATGAAAGATCCGGCGTACCGTCGCCACGCCCCCAACCGACGGAGAGACCCATGACCGAGCTGAAGTTCGAGCGCAAGGAAACGCTGATGCGCGAGGAGGCCGTCGCCCTACTCCGTTCGATCGCCGACGCGCTGGACGGGAGCGACCGCCAAGCCGAGCTCGAGCTCGGGTCCGACACGATCAGCCTGCCGGTGGGATCCGAGATACGGATGGAGCTGGAGGTGGAGCTCGACGACGACGAGCTCGAGCTCGAGCTCGAGCTCAAGTGGGCGGTGCAGGAGCCCGCCGCCCACGAGCCCGAGTCGTCCTGAGGTGCGGCGGCGCCTGGCCGCGGCACTGGCCCTCGCCGCGGTTCCCGCCATGGTCGCCGTCGTGGTGGTTGCGCTCGTGGGGGATCGGAGCGGGCTCGTGGCCGCTCTCGCCAGCGACGCCTAGCTCACCGCGCCGAACACGGGCCTGCTCTTCGCCGCGCTCATGGTGTGCGCGGCGTTCCTGACCGCCCGCCGCCTGCCGGATGGCGTCCCGGAGGCGCGGGGGTCGCCGGCCGCGGCAACGGCCTGAGCGCGAGGTGTCGCTTTTCGTCGTCGCCGTCGGTGCGGCGATCTATCTCGCCCTCCTGGCGGCGGTCGTGATCCTGCTCGCCCGGCCCCGCCAGCGACGGCTGCTCGTCGCCTATCTCGCCGGCGGGATGACGATCAGCATCGCCCGCCGGCCTTGGTGACGCGCTGGCGAGCCTGGCGCTTGACGTGGTCATCCTCTACGGGCTGCGGGCGCACGGACGTCGCCGAGACGCCGCCTGAAGCCCGGCCCGCGGACCTAGCCGGCCGCGTAGGCGCCGCCGTCGGGCGGGAACTCGTTTCGCACAGAGCGGTGCAGGGCGATGATCGCGCCTGCCAGGATCAGCGTAATCACCACAATCGGGAACCAGCGCTGCAGTGCTGGGATCGGGCCCCACGCGACCAGGGCCAGGTAGAGCGTCGCGACCATGCCGTACACGACGCCGGGCCGCTCGGTGAGCGTCGGCGCCATGCGCCGGCGCAGGCTGACCGCCCACTTCTGCGGCCCAAGCAGCCAGGCGACGACCGCCAGCACGAAGCCGATGAGAACGGCGGTGGAGGCGATCTCGGCCAGCAAGCTCGTGGCGATCGACCACACGGCGTCGGCGGTCGGCTTGGCCGACCCCTGGCTCGTGAGCACGTCGACGACGTGGTTGCCGACGATGCGGCGCAGGACGAGCACGCCGAGACCGGCGGCGAGCAGCCCGAAGCCGCAGCCGAGCACGATGCTCCGCCGGTGACCGCGCGCCAGCGCCACCCCGCTGCCGAACAGGGCGAGCACGAGCAGCGTGAGCACGATGGGCAACCGGCGCAGGAAGTCCGCGTAGGACTGGAGCGCGGAGAGCTGGTCCGCGCGGACGACGGTCACGACGCCCGTCTTGGGCGGAAGCTTGCTGACGACCTCGGGGCTGATCCCGGCCCTGGTCGCCAGCTGGCCGATCAAGGGCTTGAGGTCGATCACCACCGCGTTGCCCCTGATCGTCACGTGGCCCTTGCCCTCCACGAGGTTCACGAACTGTCGGTGCGTGATCCGGTTGGCCTCCACCCACAATCGCTGGAACGCGCCCGAGTCCAACAGCCGCTGGGCAAGCCGCTCAATCACCTCGTTCAGGGCTCCGGCCACGGGCTTGGCGATCGGCGCGAGCCGCGGGGGAAGCGCCGCCTGCAGCTGCGCGGCGACGTCGACGTTCTGGGAGACCTGGCTGGCCAGGTACTCGGCGCTCTGCTTCTGCACGTGCTCGTTGCGCAGGAGGGCGGAGCTCGTCTTGACCCACTCGTCCGTGTTCAGCAGCTGGCGATCGGCCCAGATCGCGAAGATCGCGAGGATGGCGAGGACGCTGGCGAGCCCAACCAGGATTCGGGGCAACCACACACGCACGCGAGCGACCCTACTGCGGCAACGCCCCGGCCGACAGCTCCGCAGCTCGAGGCGGGCGGTCCCGACATCGTTTCCCGGGACGGATATCCCCGGTACCAGGTCCCGTCGTGCGCTCTCCTTGACAGGCCAGGAACGAGATCCCGCCAGGCGCTCCGCGCCATCGTCGACGCTTATTGGAGCGCCTCGGCCGCCTGCGCGAGAGTGAGGTGCTCGAGCGACAGCGGGTTCGAACGGGAGAATACCCCCATGTTCGATTGCCCCCGGCCGCACAACCGCCACCGCGATGCAAGCGAATGAGCGACCCAAGCGAAAGGAGCGGCAATGTTGCGTCGCATGACTGACATGCCACCGGGCACGATCGGCTTCGAGGCGATCGGCGAGGTCGAGGACGACGATTGGGAGGAGACCGTCGAACCGGTCCTCAGGCAGGAAATCGCCGCAGGCCGAAAAGTTCGGCTGCTGTACCAGTTCGGTGCCGACGCCCGCGACGTCGAGGGAGATGCCATGACGGCCGACGCCGGCTTCCGCGCGCGCCATGCAACGTCCTTCGACCGAGTGGCGGTCGTTAGCGACGAGGATTGGCTGCGACCCGCCGTGCGCGCGCTCTCCTTCATGCTCCCCGGAAGCGCCAAGGCGTTTCACGTCCGCGATCTTGAAGCCGCCAAAGCCTGGCTCGCCGACGACCGCTGACACGCCGGACCCGACTTGGGACCGCGGCGGGAAAGTGGCCCAGACGGCGGTGGCGGTACGGACCGCGCCCATCCGGCCGGAGGTGGAGAGCTGAGCAACCTGATCGCAGTTCGGACGCGCCACGGCGCGCGGACGAGCCCATCGAGATGACCAAAGAGAAGAGCCGCGGCGCCGTGGTTCCCGACGCATAGCGGTACGGCCGAGCTCTCACCCGCGACCGGGACCCCGCTCTGACCAACAATCCCCTCGTATAGCGCCGATCGCTCGGCTCGGATGTTGGCGCGGTGACGGCGCGCCCTCCACCCCGCGACCCCGGGCTCGGCGTTCGGGCTCCTGGCCACCGCTCACAAGCTTGAACAGTTCCCAGCGAGCGCCAACGCCGGGGGTGCCGTGTCCTTGGGCCGGCGACATTCGCCTATGCCACCGCTTGGATGCTCGGCGGCGCTGGCCGCCTTGGCCACGCAAACCAGCAGCACCCGGCATAGACCGCCTGACCGTCCGCCGCCCCCACAGATCAGCAGAGTTCGCGCTAGAGCCCCGCTCACGACATATGCCATCCACGCCGAGCCAGCCAGTCTGAGCGCTTGCTGACCGACCCGACCGGCCCGCTCCTCGACCGAGCATGAGAAGCAGAGAGGAGCAGCCAGTCCTCAACCGATGAAGTGCTCCGATGCGATCGCGTTTGCTCGGCCCCTCGGCACCCGGCCGGTCCTTAGCTGCATTTGGAGTTGCTGGCGTCGGTGAAGTCCTTGGTGCTAGTGGCGAGGTTGGTGGCGTCTCCGACCAGGGTGGTGACCTGGGTTGCGGTGGGCGACGAGGGCGTGTTCTGGATCGTGGCGGCGAGCTTGTTGACCGATGAGTCGATCGCCGAGGTCTCGCTGGGGAAGTCGCTCTTGGCCGAGTTGACCAGCGCGGTGGCGTCGCCTTCGACCTTCTTGAGCTGAGATTTCAGAGCGTCGAGGCCGCCGCTCTTGACGTCGACGTCACCCAGGCCCTTTACCGACTGCTCGAGGGTGCTGCGCTTGGAGCAGTAGGCGGGCTTGCTGCTCCCACAGGCGGTGAGCGTCACGATCGCGACCATGATCGCTGCCCCCACCGAGAGCGTTGTACCGCGTGCAGTGGCCATGCCCTAGGTTCGCACGGACGAGGTCAGCTCGTCCGCAGTTGCAACGTAACGCTGCGGTCGTACCCCGAGGGCACCCGGGAAGGCCGGTGGTTTCGTTTCATGCCGGAAGCAACCGAGCAAGGAGGAACGCGGTATCCCCGCCGTCCTGATCTTCATGATCACCCCCATCGTGCTGGCCATCGAGGTCCTGCGACGCCAGACCGCGCGCGAGTTTCCCAGGCGATCGTCCGTTTAGCGGGATCTCGTTCGCTTCGAGCGCTCGACGCCGACGTGATCAGTAGCGGTTTGGCGGCGGCGGCTGACGGCCGCGTGTGAAGGCCATGATCAGGCCGAGGAGGAGGCCGAGCACACCGACGATCATCAGGATCACTCCGACGACTTGCAGGTCGATGCCGGCCACGCTGGCCGTGACTGCGAACTTGAGGATCGCTCCCACTGCGATCAGAAACAGCGCCGCGCCGATGGTCACGGCTCGACGGTAGCTCACCTCGCCGGTCAGAGCGAGACAAAGGGGTGGACACCATCGCGTTGCCGCCGCCGACCTTGATCACCAGTTCGGGGGATGCGCGGCTCGGCCTCGGCCCATATTGGGCGCCGAGCGTCTGCGAATGCGCTCAAGCGCGAGATCGCCGTGCTCGTCGCCCCAAGCGCCGCGGCCCGGTCCGGCTCGGACACGCTGTAATCAGCTTCGACGCCATGAGGCGCCTGTTCTTACTCCGGCATGCGAAGTCGAGCTGGAAGGATCGCGAGCTCGCCGACCACGATCGGCCGCTCGCGCCGCGCGGGCGGCGGGCGACGAAGCTGATCGCCGAGCATCTACGGCAGCAGTCGGTCATGCCCGCAGTCGTACTTTGCTCATCGGCGCGGCGAACGCTCGAAACACTCGAGCGGATCTCCCCGGCGCTTGGCGAGGAGGTATCCGTCCACATCGAGCGCGAGCTCTACGCGGCTTCCGAGCAGAGCCTGCTCGAGCGCTTGCGCGGGCTTGAGGACGGCGTGGAGTCCGTGCTGGTCATCGGGCACAACCCGGGGCTCGAGCGGCTCGTG
>JBJMKX010000021.1:0-83943 GCA_045805605.1 Solirubrobacteraceae bacterium | reverse complement strand
GTCCGATCGCGGCCAGCGGCAGGGCCGCGAGGTTGTAGCCGAAGGCCCAGCCGAGGTTCTGCTTGATCGTGCGCAGCGTCGCGCGGCTCAGGCGGATGGCGTCAGCCGCGGCGCGCAGGTCGCCCGACACGAGCGTGAGGTTCGCTGGCCTCGATGGCCACGACCGTGCGCCACCGGCGGCGCGTCCGCGAGCGTCTCAGTCCCCGCGCGAAGGCGGATGGTTTCGCCGGCGGCTGCTCAGCCCAGCTCGAATAGCCGCCGGGCGTTGCCGTTGCGAATCCGCTCGAGCACATCATCTGAGAACCCGGCGCCGTCGAGCGCGTCGAAGGTGAGCTGCGGGTCCCAGAACGGGTAGTCCGAGCCGTACATGATGCGGTCGGCTCCGAGGAAGTCGAGCGTCGACCGCAGCGCCGGCGGCCACGCGCAGACCGCGTCGGTGTAGAGCCGCGCCAGGGACTCGCTTGGCGGCGTCGAGAGCTTGCCCATGCCGTTCGGCATGCGCGCTGCCTCGATGTCGATGCGGCCCACGAGCTGCGGGAGCAGTGAGCCGGCGTGACTGAGCACGAGCGGGAGATCGGGATGCCGCTCGTATAGGCCTCCGAGCACGAGCCGCAAGACGGCGGTCGTCGTGTCGACCAGGAAGCCGAGCGTTGGGATGAGGGCGTAGGCGTCCATGTCCTGTGCGACAAGGGGGTGGGCCGGATGGATGTAGAGCGGCACGCCACTGGCGGCCGCCGCGTCAAAAACGGGCGTCAGCTCCGGGCCATCCAGCGGCGTTCCCGCGACGTTGGAGTAGATCATCGCGCCGACGGCGCCGTCGCCAACGGCGCGCTCAAGCTCGGCCGCGGCCGCCTCGGGCACGTTCATGGGCAACGTCGCAAGGACCGCCAAGCGGTCGGGATGCGCGCCGGCGAGCGCGTTGAGTTCGTCGTTTATGTCGCGGGCAGCGGCCGAAGCTTCCCGGGCGGGCATCCAGTCCACACCCGGGACGTTGGTGCCCAGCACGGCGACGTCAATGCCGTGTGCGTCCATCTCCTGCAGCCTGAGCTCGATGTTGCCCATGCTGGGGAGGACCACGTGCCCACTGCCTTCCCCGTACTCGATGTGAGCGCCTTGGGGTCCATCGACAATGCGGGGTCTGGCGCCGTGGCGGCGGAGCGCCGCGGCAAGCGTTGCGGGGAGGAAGTGGGTATGGACGTCGATGGTCATCGAGGCCCCGCGCCTACTGGCCTTGGCGGCGGCGATGGGAATACATTCGACCAATGGCAGCGCCCGACCACGAAGGCACTCCGGCGACGGGCGGGCTTCTGGTACATGGGGGGCGGATCCTCGGGGAGGACCTGCAAGCACAGGACGTACTGATCGAGGACGGCAGGATCAGCGCCGTCGGGCTCGGACTGGACGCGCCCGCCTGTGTCGAGCGTCTCGACGCCAGTGGGATGCTCGTCGCGCCGGGCCTGATCAACGCGCATTATCACTCTGGCGAGAACTTCAACCCGGGCCTGTACGAGAACCTCCCCCTCGACCTGTGGTTCGTGCACTCGCATCAGGTGACGCGCGCCGAGCCGCTGAGCGCGGAGGGTATCTACGTCCGCACCGCGCTCGGCGCTGCGCTCATGCTGGGCAGCGGGACCACTGGCTGTGTCGACTTCCTGTTCGAGGCGCCCGAGATCACCCTGGAGACGCTCGAGCCCGTGGTGCAGGCGTATCGCGATGCGGGCATGCGGGCGACCATCCTGCTAGGGGTCGCCGACAAGCCGTTCGCGGAGTCCCTGCCGCTCGACGACGCGGCAGGGGCGGCAGCGCGCGAGGCGGCGCCACCGACGCTCGATGGCATCATGGCGCTCGCGCGCGCTGCCGTGGACCGGTGGCACGAGCCGGGCGGTCAGATCGGCATCGGGCTGGGTCCGTCGGCGCCGCAGCGCTGTACCGACGCGCTGCTGGATGAGTCGCTCGCGTTCTGCCGGGACCGCGGGCTCGTGTGGCAGACGCACGTGCTCGAGACCAAGTCGCAGGCGTTCACCTCGCGGCGCTGGCACGGCAAGTCGTTTGTCGAGCGGCTCGCGGATCGGGGGATGCTCGGCCCCGAGGCGACGCTCGTGCATACGGTTTGGCTGAGCGATCGCGACATCGAACTGATGGCGAGCACCCGCACGCCGGCGGTGCACTGCCTGCTGAGCAACCTGCGCCTCGGTGATGGCATCGCCCGGCTCCCCGCGCTGCGGGACGCCGGTGTGCGCGTGGCCCTCGGCACGGACGGCCGCGGCTGCGACGAGACCCTCGACATGCTCGAGCTGGCGAAGATGACCGCATTGGTGCACAAGGCACGCGGCGGCGACTTCCATCGCTGGCCCACCGCCGCCCAGGCGTTGGAGATGTGCACTTCGGCGGCGAGCATCCACATGGGTCACGCCGAGCGCCTCGGGCGGATCGAGCCGGGGGCACTCGGCGACCTCTTCCTGTTGCCGCTCGATGCGCCCGCGCTCACCCCACTCAACGACGCCGTGCGTCAGCTCGTCTACGGAGTGCCTAGCGCCGACGTCCGCACGGTCGTGGTCGGCGGTCGCATTGTGGTCAGCGAAGGCACGCCGACGGGCATCGATCTGCCCCGCCTAAACGAGCAGTCGACGCGCTACGCGGTCGACGCCCTGGTCGGCGACCGGGCCGCGGACGCCGCCGTGATCGAGGCGTTGGTCGCGGAGATGTATGCGCGTGTCGAGGCCACCGACCTCGACGTCGACGCGTACCTGCGCCCTTGAACGCGAGTGTCGGTTCAGTGCCTCAGGGCTGGGCGATGACAAGTCGGCCACCCCCGACCCCGGTCACTCGAAGAAGGCGATGATCCGGCAGATGCTCGCCTCACCGCCGATGAACTTCCAGGGGAACGCCCCGATCACGCACCGGGCGGTGCCGATGCTCGCGAGGTCGCCGCCGACGTTCTCGGCGTGGATGATGTCGTGCGGGAAGGGCACGCGGTGCATTACGAACAGGTCCTCGTCGGGCCAGCGCTCCTCCAGGCTCGTGTCGAGGGTCCGCTCGTACTCGGCCCGGATGTCGGGGCGCATGTTCTTGATCGTCGTGTTCATCGGATGGTCGGCCGAGCCGGTGTCCGACCCCGTCCAGGCGAGGTCCATCTCCACGATCCACTCGGCCAGCTCGCGCCCGCCCGCGGGATGGCGGCACATGTAGGTGGTCAGGTCCTCTTTTTCGCCGCCCAGGTAGTGGGCCGCGAAACCCGTGTGGTAGATGACGATGTCGCCGCGCTTGACGTCGATCCGGTCAGTGATGTGGTGTGGCTTTATCTCGTCGAAAGGGCCGACGGCGTCGGAGATGTCGACCACGACGCCCTCGTGGACGAGGCGCTCCAGGCCGATCGAGGCCATGTCGGCGCCTCCGGGCGTCAGGTGCAGCGGAGCATCGATGTGCGTGCCGACGTGAAGCGAGGTCTCGATGCGCTGGGAGACCACGCGGTTGGTCTGCAGCGTCTGCGTGTAGTACTGCTTCATGCCCGGGTAGCCCACCCAGCCCGGGGTGTGGAAGCTGAGCGGGTGGCTCAGGTCGACCATGCGGAACCAGCGAGCTCCGTTCTGCGTGACCTCCACACCCATGGCCTGCGCGTCGACGCTCATGTCTCGTTCCTCCGGTCGATTCGTTCGTGCATCACAACACCTGGCCCCCGACCACCAGGCCGTAGACGTCAGTGCGCCTGTCCTCTCGCGGCTTGATGAGGGCCTCACGTTCCTGTGCCCGAGCCACGGCATCGAGGTCGATCGTGGCCGTCGCCAGCTCAGGCCGGCTCCGCGACAACGGCCCCTCGATCGTCTTCCCGTACGGGTCGCACAGAAGCGAGGAACCGAGGAAATCGGATTCGCGGTTGCTGCCGGCCTGCGACGCGCATGCGATGTACACCTGGTCGAGGTTGGCCTGCAGCAGCACGCCGCGGGCCTGTGGCGCGTAGCCGGCGCTGTCCCAGCGCTCACGGTCGAACCCCGGCAGCCAGGCGGTAGGGACGGCCACGAGGTCGGCGCCCTGCAGCGCCAGCGCGCGGACGGTCTCGACAAACCGCAGGTCGTAGCAGACGCACAAGCCGATCACCCCGAGCGGCGTCTCGGCGACGGGCAGCCCGAGGTCGCCCGGAGTGAAGATCAGCTTCTCTCCCGCGAAGAGGTGCAGCTTGCGGTAGTGGAGCAGCACCCCGTCGCCGTTCACGAGCACGGCCGTGTTGAAAATGCGGTCGCCGTCGCGCTCGCACAACCCGCCCGCCACGAGGCCGTCTCCGCGCGCCGCCGCGGCGCACCACGTCTCGACGGTGTGTCCATCGACGGGCTCGGCGATCGCTTCGAGGCGCCCGCGGTCGGTGCCGTAGCCGGACGACATGAGCTCGGGCAGGACGACGAGGTCCGCGCCGCGCCGGAACAGCTCCCCAAGTGCCTGGCTCGCCATCGCGCGGTTCTGCTCGGGGGCATAGAGCTCAGCGGTGAGCTGGGCAAGCCCGACGGTCGCGCTGCGGCTCACCCGGCGTCCTCGTCCAAGAGCCCGGCAGCGCGCAGCGCCACGCGGTCGGCCGGGCAGGGGCCGCCGACGCTCTCCACGACGACCCCGCGGTCGCCGACGACCTGGTGGCGGAGGCCGGCGGGGATGAAGACCACCTGGCCGGCCCGCACCACGTCCTCGGTCCCATGGTCGAGGTCGCGCACCGTCGCCTCGCCGCTGAGCACGTAGATCGTGTCCTCGGACTCGGCGTGGGCGTGAGGTACGTTCTCTTCGCCGGGGACCATGCGGACGTAGTTCATGTTCGCTGTCCACGCGCCGACGCCCGGCCAGACGACGAGGCGCGCATCGGCGGCGATCGGCGGCAGGCGAACCTGGGACTCGTCGCGGTGAAAGACCCGGACCGCCATCGGTCAATCCATGCCCTCGTACAGGGCGGGGTCGGCCGGCGCCGGTCCGCCCACGAGCTCGATCCCGCGCTCGCCCGCCTCGACCACGTACTCGGTGCCGCCGTCGATGTGGAACATCCCGCCCTCGCGCAGCGGCTGGCGCTCGTCCGCGGTGCTGTCGAACACGATGCCGTCGCCGTTGACGACGTAGTAGACGGCCTCGCCGGAGTGGCGCTGCCGCACCGTGCGCGCGTCGGGCGCCAGCCAGATGTGGTGCAGGGACCGCGCCTTCGCCCCCATGCCCGGCCAGACGATCGCGCGCGCGGCACCGGCGCCCTCGACGAGCGGCAGCTCCGGCCCGTCCGAGCCGTCGAGGATCAGCACCTTGGCGGCGACCGTGCTCACGTGTCCGCCATCGTGTAGGCATCGGGATTGGAGCGGGCCGGGACGATGACGGCGAGGATCTCCGCGCCCGCATCGCCGGCGGTGACGCCGTGCTCGATGTGGGGCGCCACGACGGTGAAGCCGCCGGCATCCAAACGGTGGACGTCGTCGGCGATCCTCATCTCGACCGCGCCCGACTGCACGATGGTGATCTGCTCCTGCGGGTGGCTGTGCGCCGGGAACGCCGCCCCCGGCTCGAAGGCGTACGAGGTGACGGTGGCGCGCTGCGAGCTCATGGTCCGCCGGGTGACTCCGGGATGCGGCTGGTCGCTCGCCAACGAGGCGAACGCTCCGATGTCGACCTCGTTCGTGATTGGTTGATCGTAATACATAGTCGGACGCAAAATTCGGGCGCCTTCTGAAGCCGATCCCGGGTCGGCATCAGCCCTT
The DNA here is from genome assembly GCA_045805605.1 of Solirubrobacteraceae bacterium. Lineage (GTDB taxonomy): Bacteria > Actinomycetota > Thermoleophilia > Solirubrobacterales > Solirubrobacteraceae > DATBDE01. Next base: position 78,229 of record JBJMKX010000021.1, on the reverse strand, counting down.
CGTGTCGTTGCCGTGCGGGAATGGGCGGCCGGGTTCTCCGTGCGAGAGGAACGCGTCTTCGGACGGCGGGCGGAACGACGCGGGCTGTGCTGGGCCCCCGCCCATATCAGAACCGAGCCGGGCCCGATATCGCCGCGTAAGCTCAGTTCAGACATGCTGGTAGAGGTGCAAAGGCCGGGCACGAGCGCAACCGTAGGACGATTGCCATCGCAGCGTCGGGCGACACGACCGCCCCGGTGCCCCTCCGGACCTGCGCGCCGCTGTGGGCTGGCCCTGCCGCTGGCATCGAAGCCGGCGAGACGGCGCTCGCATCAAGGCTGCACAACATTTCCGTGAGATCTGGGCTCGACCTTCGGGTCGTCGTTGTCGGCGGCTCCCTTGGTGGACTCACGGCCGCGTTGGTCCTCCGTGACCTTGGTGCCGACGTCGAGGTCTACGAGCGATCGCGCAAGCCGCTGGAGGGCCTTGGCGCGGGGATCGTCTTGCATCCGGCAACGGTGCGCTACGTCGCCGAGCGCAGCGACCACGACCTGACCGAGCTGAGCTCTCGCGCCAGTCGCCTGCGCTATCTCGACGGCGACGGCAGGGTCGTCCATGAAGGTCCTTGCCGCTTCCGGTTCACGTCGTACCGCACGCTGTACCGGGCACTCCTCGACTGCTTCGACCGGCGCCGGTATCACCTGGGAATGCGGGTCGAGGACTTCGATTGCGACGGCGACGGAGTGACGGTGAAAGTGGACGGCGGGCCCGTTGAGCGATGCGACGTCCTGGTGTGCGCAGACGGGATCCACTCGAGCGCCCGCCGACGGCTGCTCCCCGAGGTCAAGCCGCGATACTCGGGTTACGTCGGATGGAGGGGAACGGTGGCGGAAGCCAGCCAGCCCGAGCTGCTCGCCACGCTTCGAGACGCCATCACGTACTTCGTCATGCCGTCCAGCCACATCCTGGCGTATCCGATCCCTGCTCCCGGCACCTCGCCTCAGGATGGGGAGGCGTTGACGAACTGGGTGTGGTATCGCAACGTCGCGGCGGACCCGGACCTCCACGAACTCCTCACCGATCGCGAGGGCAAGCGCCACGAGGTGTCGCTACCTCCTGGCCTGGTGCAGCCTCGCCACGTGGAGGCGCTGCGTGGCGTCGCGAGCGAGCGCCTTCCGCCGGTGCTGCGCATGGTGGTCCGGGACACCGTCGACCCGTTCGTCCAAGCGGTATTCGACATCGAGGTTCCGAGGATGGCGTTCGGGCGTGTGTGTCTGATCGGCGATGCGGCGTTTGCGCTACGGCCACACGCTGCGGCGGGGACCGCCAAGGCGGCGGCGGATGCCTGGGCGCTGGGCGAGGCGCTCCAAGCGGCGGGAGGTGACGTGGCAGCGGCGCTCGAGCACTGGGAACGCCGTCAGCTTGCGGTCGGGCGACGCGTTTTCCAGCGCACCCGTGACGCCGGCGAGCGCTCGCAGTTCGAGAACACGTGGCCGGTCGGCGCTCCGCTCCCTTTCGGACTCTACGAGACCGGCGATAGCGAGCTGCCCTGACCCGCCGGACCCCTCAGGGAACGAGGCGCTCGAGGATCTCGACATTGCGCGCACCATCTTCGCCCGTCGCGTAAGCGACGGGTTCGCCGAGCGCGGCGCGCGTCACCGCATCGACCTGCGCCGCCCATGGTGCGACCCGTTGCCCAGTGACGTCCTCGGGCTCGTGCTCGGGGCGATACAGCGTGACGGTGCCCTCGCCCTTGGGCGAGGTGTCGACGGCCACCAGCGCGCCCGCGGTGCCGTGGACCTCGATCCGCGTGCTCTGCGTCCACACATTGGTGGTCGCCGTGAGAGTCGCCAGCGGTCCGCTCTCGAGGCGCAGGGCGGCGGCCACCACGTCGTCGGTCTCGAAGCCAAGTTGCGCCCCCCACAGCGCCGTCACGTCGCTCACTTCGCCCAGCAGCATGCGAACGAGATCGACATGGTGCGTTCCGACGTCGGCGAGCGCGCCCCAGCGAGCGCTCTCACGGTGCCGGCGCCATTCGGGCGGCGGGCCGGACCGGTGGATCCCGTAGTAGGTGCGCGCGACCGTGGGCGCGCCGATTGCGCCTTCGCGGATGAGCTCGGCCATGCGCCGGTGCCCGGTGACGTAGCGCGCCTGGTAGCCGGTGGCGAGCACGCGACCGGCCTCACGGGCGGCATGGACGAGCTCCCAGGCGCCCTCGGCATCGATCGCCAGCGGCTTCTCCATGAGCAGATGCTTGCCGGCGCGCAGTGCGGCCAGCCCCTGCTCGCGGTGCAGGAAGGTTGGAGAGGCGACCCACACTGCCTCCATGCCGGGGACGGCGAGGAACTCCTCGAGGCTCGTGGTCGCGGCCTTTGCCCCATGCTCGTCGGCGAATGCTCGGACGCCAGAGGCATCGCTTCCGAGAACCGCCGTCAGCTTGCCCAGCTCGGACTCGGCGATCGCCGGCGCTGCGCCGAACGAAGCCAGACCCCGCGTTCCCACGAGGCCCCAGCGCATCTAGACGCCGACGCCGAGGTACCGTCGCTTGGCCTCGTCGTTGGCTTCGAGGTCGGCCGCGTCTCCTTGAAACACGACCTCGCCGTTCTCGAGGACGTAGACCAAATCCGCGAGCTTGATCGCGAGGGAGTAGTTCTGCTCAACGAGCAGCATGGACAGCGACGCTCCCTTCAGCTCGCGCAGGTGCTCCCCCACGCTTTCGATCAGGATCGGCGCGAGCCCCTCGGACGGCTCATCCATGATCAGCAGCGTGGGGTTGGTGACCAGCGCCCGTGCGATGGCGAGCATCTGCTGCTCGCCACCGGAGAGTTGCTCGGCCCGATTGCTCCGGCGCTCGTTCAGGCGCGGGAACATCTCCCAGATGCGATCGAGGTCCCACGTCATGTCGCGACCGTCGCCATTTCCGCGCGACGCGACGGTGAGGTTGTCGACAACGGTCAGGGAGCCGAAGACGTGACGGCCCTGAGGGATGTATCCGACACCCGTGCGGGCTACCCGGTGAGGAGGCAGTCCCGTCAGCTCGGTGCCGTCGTATTCGATCGAGCCGCCCCAGACAACCGGAGGAGTCAGCGACATGATCGAGCGGCAAAGGGTCGTCTTACCCATGCCGTTGCGTCCGAGGATCGCGACGAGCGCACCATCGGGCACCTCGAGGTCGATCCCGGCCAGCGCCTGAGACAGGCCGTAGCCAGCCTTCAGATCGCGGATCCGCAGCACTAGTCTCCCCCCGCTCCGAGGTAGATGGACTGAACGCGCTCGTTGGCCTTGATCTCCTCCGGAGTGCCCGAGGCGACCAGAGAGCCTTCGTGCAGGCACGTCACACGATCGGCGAGGCCGAGGGCGAGCTCCATGTCATGCTCGATGAGCATCACGGTGATGTCCTCGGACAGCCCGCGGACGAGCTCCCGGATCATGCCGCGATCGGCACCGGCGAGTCCCGCCGCGGGCTCGTCGAGGAGGAGCAGCTTTGGCTCCGTCGCCAGGGCGAGGCCGAGATCGAGCTGGCGCTGCTGGCCGTGGCCGAGCGCGGCGGCCGGGACGTCGGCAACGTCGGTGAGCCCGACGCGCTCGAGCGTCTCCGACGCCTTGGCGACCGTCGGCTTATGACGCATCACCGCCCGCAGGATCCCGAACTTGCTGCGCTGCAGGCCTTGCACGGCCAGCATTACGTTCTCGATCACCGGAAGCTGCGGGAACACGCTGGTGATCTGGTACGTGCGCCCGAGGCCCAGCCGAGCCACGCGGTGGGGCGCCATACGCGTGATGTCGGTCCCGAACAGCTGGATCCGTCCGCCGGAGACCCGCTCCAAACGGCTGATCAGCTTGAACAGGGTGGTCTTGCCCGCGCCGTTGGGGCCGATGATCACGCGCCGCTCGCCACGCCCCACCTCCAGGCTCACGTCGTCTACCGCGTGCACACCGCCGTAGCGCCGCGTCACGCCGCTCAGGCGCAGGACCGAACCGTCCTGCGTGCTGCGGTGGGCGCCGTCGGTCACTGCTGCGCCCCCAACGCTGGCGGACATGCGCGCGCGTACGCGGCGCAGCTCGTCGGCCAATCCGTGCCCTGGTACTGACGGCTGTAGACCGGCTGCTTCAGGAACTCGTCCGGCTTGTAGTTGAAGAACTGGCTGGTGTTCGGGTAGGTCTTGACGACCTCGTTCTCGAGCTTGCCTTCGCTGTTGCGGATCACCTTGCGCAGGTACACGTTGGCAATCGTCCCGCCATGGCTGTCCAGCCCCATCGGGCCGAAGCAGGTGTCCTTCAGCTTCACGCCGTTCAACGTCTTGGTGAGCTGCCCGGCGTCGCTTATGTCGCCGTTGAGCTGCTTGACCGCCTCGCTCAACCATTGCGCCGCGGTGTAGGTCGAGCAGGAGTAGTACCCCGGCATCTGCCCGTAGGCCTTCTTGTAGGCGGCGACGAACTGCTGCGTTGCCGGTGACGGGCGGCCCTCGGCGTAGTGGGCGAAGGACTGCAGGCCGACCGGATCGTCATTCTTGATCCCGCGCAGCGTCGACTGCTCGAACGTGGTCTCGTTGGTGATCAGCGGGACCTTGCCCTTGAGGCCGAGGTCACTCCAGGCCTTGATGAACTTCGGGGCATCCGCGCCGACCGACTGGACGAACACGCCGTCCACCGACTTCGGGTCGATCTGGGCGAGGTAGGAGCTGTAGTCGGACGTGCCGATCGGGGCGTACAGCTGCTTGACGATCTTGCCGCCGTTATCCGTGAACGTGTTGGCGAACCCGCCGCAGTTCTCGTAGCCGAACGCGTAGTCGGAGCACAGCGTGATCGCGCGCTTCCAGCCCTGTTGTGCGGCCCACACTCCGGCCGGCTGCGTCGGGGTGGAGCTCTGCCAGCCGCCTGCCCGGATGAAGTTGTCGACGCGCTTGCGCTGACTCAGGTCGTCCGACGACCCCGCCGGGTTCAAGCCGACGACGTTGGGGTTCTCCTTGAGGTAGCCCGCGAGCGCGTAGGCCTCGTTGGCCAGGAGCGGACCAACGGTAATGGAGACCTGGTCTTCCTGCACGAGCTTGCGCGCCTTGGTCAACGTCGTGTTGGGATCGCCTGCGGTGTCCTCCTGGGTGGACTCGATCGTTCGTCCGCCCACCTTGTCGCCGTGCAGCTTCCACCACAGCTTCCACCCGTTGAGCATGTCGGTGCCGGCGGCTGCCACCGTCCCGCTGGTCGGGAACAGAGTGCCGACATGGATCGTGCCCTCGGAGCCGCCGCCTCCGCCGCCCCCTCCGCCGCCACCGCCGCTCGGTCCGCCGCATCCGGCAGCGATGACCGCCACGGCCACGATGGTTCCGGCGGCTGCCCACGGTGACTTCATGCCCATCATCTCCTTGCCCCCTCTTGGTCTGGTTCGGTCTCCCCTCTCGTCATCTGGGATTGCGCACGTCCCGATGCCCCGGCCGCCGCGCCGGCAGGACCTCTCGTCCTCCCGTCCCCGTCCGCCACCGCTGGTCCGGTGCCCCCTGCGGCGACGGTTGCACCGGCGGCGCTGGTCGCCGCCGTCTGGGCGGCAACCGCCTCCTTCTCCGCGCCGAGCCGGCGCAGCAGCGGGGCCCACACATACCGCGTCCACGCGCCGACGATGCCGTCCGGCGCGAAGAGGATCACGAGCACGAAGACGACCCCGAGCAAGGTCTGCCAGCGCTCAAAGTGAGAGCTGACCCAGTTCTCGATGACGATGACAATGGTCGCCCCCACGTAGGCGCCGGTCAGCGTCCCGATCCCGCCGAGGATCGACATCAGCAGGCCCGACGCCGACGCGAGGAAGAACACGTCGCTCGGCCCGATGAAGTTGTTGTACATCGCAAGGAGCACGCCGGCGATCCCGGCGAAGATCCCCGAGATCGTGAACGCCATGAGCTTGTGCACGGCGACGTGGTAGCCGAGCGGCGCCAAGCGGTCCTCGGCCTCGCGGATGCCCTTCAGCGAGAGCCCGAACGGCGAGCGCACGAGCCGGGCGATCAGCACGGTGCACACGGCAACCACGGCGAGCGCGAACCAGTAGTACTGCCAGTACGCCAGGGCAAACGACGGCTTCGGAATCCCCGGGAGTCCGTTCTCACCGCCGGTCAACTCGCCCCAGCGCTGCGCGATGCCCCACACGACCATGCCCTCGGCGAGGGTGATCATCACGAAATACGTGCCACGTGCCCGCACCGCCAACGCCCCGAAGAACGCGGAGGCAAGCGCGCACATCAACAGCGCGGCGACCACTGCAGCCCCGAGCGGCCACCCATTGTGGGTGGTCAGGATCGCGACGCCGTATCCCGCGACCCCGAGGAGTCCCGCCTGGCCGAGGGTGATCATCCCGCCGTAGCCCGAGATGAGATTGATCGAGAGCGCGAACAGCCCGAAGATGAGCGCCTGGGTGGCGATGTTGACCCAGAACGCCGTCACGAGGTACGGCAGGGCCAGCGCCACCACCACGGCGGCGACGAGCGCCAGCCATTTGACCCGGTACGCCCATGCCGTGCCCGAGGACCGATCGGCGGCGGGCGGGCCGAGACGCGAGGTGAGCGCCCTCATCCAGCTCTCCCGAACAGGCCCTGCGGCCGCAGAATCAGCACCAGTGCCATGGGCGCGAACACCACGAAGTACGCGAGGTCGGGCACCAGCGACTGCCCGAAGTCGTAGATCAGCCCGACGAGCAGGCTGCCCAGGATCGCCCCCCTCAGGCTCCCGAGCCCGCCGATGACCACCACCACGAGTGAGTAGGTGAGGATCTCGGTGTCGGCGCCCGGGTACAGGCTGAGGTAGGCGCCGCCGACCACGCCCGCCAGCCCGGCCAGAAACGCGCCGAGCGCGAACACGCCGGTAAAGACGGCCTTCACGTTGATCCCCAGCGCCGCAACCATCTCGCGGTCGTCGACGCCGGCGCGGACGATGGCGCCGATGCGGGTGTGCTCGAGCAGAGCCCACAGGCCGACCGCCACGATGATCCCGAGCCCCAGCACCACAAGCCGGAAGACCGGATAGGTGACGCCCAGGAGCGTGGTCTTGCCCTCGATGCCCGTCGGCAGGGACAGCGTGATGGGATCCCCTCCCCAGATCGCCAGGGCGAGGTCGGCCGCGATGAAGGAGAGGCCGACCGTCAGCAGGATCTCCGACATCGTCTTGCCCTGGACGCGCCGCAACAGCCCCCGTTCGATGGCAAGCCCGAGGAAGGCGATCGCCACCGCGCCGCCCAATAGCGCCAGCCAGTAGCTGCCGGTGGCGCGGACCAGGCTCAGGCCGACATAGCCGCCGAGGAGGTAGAGCGATCCCTGGGCGAGGTTGACGACGCGCATCAACCCGAAGATCAGCGTGAAGCCGCTTGACACAAGGAACAACAGCGCCCCGAACGTGATCCCGTTGAGGAGCTGCAGCCAGAATTCGTGAAGACTCACCTGATCCCCCTCAGCTGTACCTGAGTTCACCGGCGCCGTCGGCGAACCAGTCGAACGGGGAGCGATCGAGGTTCACGAGGACGCTCTGAGCGACCGTGTAGTCGTCGAAGGCGGCGACACCGTTCTCGAAGCCGATGCCCGAGTCCTTGAAGCCGCCCCAAGGAGACGCCGGGTCGATGCGGTGGTGGTCGTTGACCCACACCGTTCCCGCGCGAATCCCGTGTGCGACCAGATGCGCGCGCTGAAGGTCGCGGGTCCAAACCGCCGCGCCGAGGCCATACGGCGAGTCGTTGGCCAGAGCAAGGGCCTCGGCCTCGTCTTCGAATGCCTCGACGGTGATGACAGGACCGAAGACCTCCTCGCACATGATCCGCATGTCGCTCGTGACGCCGGTGATCACCGTCGGGCCCATGTAGTAGCCGCGGTCATAGGGCTCGCCGGTCAACCTGACGCCGCCGGCCACCACGGTCGCCCCGTCCTCGCGCGCGGACTCCACGAGCGCGAGGACCCGCGCGAGCTGGCGCTCGGACGCCAGCGGTCCCATCTGGGTCATGGGGTCCAGGGGGTCGCCGACGCGGATGCGGTTGGCGCGCTCCGCCAGCGCCGCGACGACGTCGTCGTAACGGCGACGGTGGACGATGAGGCGGGTTCCGGCGATGCAGCTCTGACCGCTGGCGACGAACCCGGCGAACGCCGCCCCGGCCACGGCGACGTCGGTGGGGACGTCGTCGAAGACCACCACCGGCGTCTTGCCGCCGAGCTCGGCCTGGACGGGAATCAGCCGGCGCCCCGCTGCCTCGGCGACGCGGCGGCCCGTCTCCGTGCCGCCGGTGAGGTCGACCCGGTCGACGCCCTCGTGCCCGGTCAGCGCCGCCCCCGCATCGGCGAAGCCCGCCACGACGTTGACGGTGCCCACGGGGATGCCCGCCTCCACGAGGGCGCGAGCCAGCTCGAGCGGGGCCACGGGCGCCAGCTCCGAGGGCTTGACCACGATGCTGTTCCCGCTCGCCAGCGCCGGGGCCACCTTCTTGATCGTGATCATGAGCGGGTGGTTCCACGGCGTGATCTGGGCGACGACGCCGAGCGGCAGGCGCCGGACGTAGTTCATGATCCGACCGACCGCGGGGACGAGTCGGTCCTCGTGCGTTTCGGCGACCGAGGCGAAGAACTCGAGCCATTCCGGCACCCTGCCGACCTGCTGGCGCATCTCGCGCAGTGGGCGGCCCACCGAGCGCGTTTCGATCTCGGCGATCTCGTCGGCGCGCTCCGCGATGATCCCCGCCGCCCGCCTCAGGACCTTGCCCCGCTCGCGCGGGTGCATCGCCGGCCAGGCACTCGCAGCGGCGCGGCGTGCCGCCTGTACGGCCAGATCGACGTCGGCCGGCCCGCCGCGGGCGACGACATAGTCGGGAGCGCCTGTGGCGGGGTTCTCCACCTCGAACGACCCCCCGTCCGACGCCGGTCGCTCTCGGCCGCCAATCCACAACGCTCGGACGGCGCCGCCTGCTGGTACAGATGGCGCGCGTGCTGCGAGCGCTGCTCCTCCGAGGTCTCTCCCTCCCGAGAGTTCCTCCATGGCCTTAGTAGGGTTGCAAGCGTGTAGCGTCACTTCAAGTTCCCGCCATCGCCGTGGTCTAACCGCAATCGGACTGAATACTCAGGCGTGGAGGTCGGCGGGCTCCGGCCAGTTGTGGCGGTGGCGAAAGGACGGGCAAGCGCGGGGCGACCCCGTTGGGCCAGCCGGCTTTAGCATCACTTACATGGCCCCCGGGCGTTCGGGTAAGCATCAGGCCATGTCATTGGCGAGCGGACCAGGCGCTGGCCGGAGGCTGGCGCCGACACGCCGCGCACATGGGCCCGGGAGCCGTCGATGAAGGGGATGGCCGTCTGCGATTACGGACGCCCGCTCGAGCGGATGGAGCTGCCCGCGCCCGACCTGCGTCCCGGGCACGCGCTGCTCGAGGTCCTCACGTGCGGGGTCTGCTTCAGCGACGTCAAGACGTCGCGGGGAAAGATGCCCTACAGCCCCGATCTGAGTCTTCCCCACGTCCCCGGGCACGAGGTCTGCGCGCGCGTTCTGGACACGGATCCGCGCGGGGCGCTCGAGCCAGGCACTCTGGTGGTCGTCCACCACGTGTGGCCGTGCCGCCGCTGCGACCGCTGCCGGGCCGGCCAGGAGAACATCTGCCGCGAGCCCCAGGCGTGGATGGGCTTCACCCATCCCGGCGGATTCCAGGAACGGGTCGTGGCTCCGATCGACCGGCTCACACCCGTTCCGCCCGGCATCGATGCGGTGCACGCGGCACCCATGACGTGCGCTCTGGGCACCGCGTATCGGTCAGTGGTCACGCGCGGGCGGGTCGTGGCCGGGACGCGGGTCGTCGTGATCGGACTCGGCGGCGTCGGATTGCACGCGCTTCAGGTGGCAAATGCCGTCGGCGCGTTGGCGATCGGTCTGGACGTCTCGGACCGGGCGATCGCGACCGCCCACGAGCTTGGCCTCGACGCTCGGCGTGGCGATGCCGCCGGTATCGAAGCCGAGCTGCTCGCGGCCTCGGGCGGCGAGGGTGCCGATGTCGTCGTCGACGCCGTGGGCCGGGATGCCACCATCCGGCAGGCCGAGCGCTTGGTCCGTCCCGGCGGCCGCATCGTCGCTGTCGGCTACGCCGTCGACACGAGCTTCGCGGTCCCGGCGGCCCGCTTCGTCCTCGAGGAGGTCGAGCTCATCGGGTCGCGCTACGTGCAGCGCGACGAGCTCGCACGGGCGATCCGGCTCGTCGCCGACGGTCGCGTGCGCATGGTCGTCGACCGGGTGACGCCGCTCGAGGAGGCCAACGATGCCCTCGCCGCGCTCGAGGCCAACGAAGTGGTCGGGCGCGTGGTGCTCGACGTCGCCGGAGTGACGTGAGCCCGATCGTCGACCTCAGCGTCATCGTGGACCGGACGACGGCCGGCCCGCCCGCGTCGGGGGGCGCTCCCGTGACGATCGAGCATCATCGCCGCGGCCCCGGTTTCTGGCAGGTGAGCAGCATGGCGGCCCTCCTGCATACGGGCTCTCACGTCGACAGCACGTGGCACGTCTTTGCCGACGGCGATGCCATCGCCGCCACGCCCCTGACCGCGGTCATCGGGCAGGCCGCCGTGGTGGACTGCTCGGACGTCGGTCCTCGCGAGGGGATCGACGCGTCGCGCCTGGATGCCGCCGGCGCGCCAATCGAAGAGGGCGACATCTTGGTCATCCGCACCGACTGGACGGACGAGGCGTGGGGCGACTTCCCGCGCTTCTACGTCGAATCGCCGTACCTGACCGAGGACGCCGCCGACTGGATCGTCGAGCGACGGCCCAGGGCCGTGGTCTTCGACTTCTTCGAGGAGTACGCCGCGGCGCTCGACGACTTCACCTCCGAGGACTTCGTGGTCCACCGCAAGCTGCTCGGGGAGGGGCTCCCGCTCGTCGAACAGGCCACGCACGTCGGCGCGATCGATCGTCCGCGCTTCCGCCTGCTGGCGCCGTTCTTCCTGCTCGATCACGCGGAAGCCGCACCCTGTCGAATCTTTGCCGAGACGTAGCGGCGCCGTAAGCGTCGCTTACATCGTGTAAATATTGGTTTAGTCGTGCTATCGCGCAGGCGATACCAAGAGGGATGATGGGCACCGAGTCTGCGGTCGCGCCGAGGCTGCCGGAGATGCGGCTCCACGGACAGCACGCGCTGGTCACCGGCGCGGGGCGTGGCATCGGCCGCGCTTGCGCGCTGGCCCTGGTCGAGCGGGGCGCGACCGTCACGCTCATGGCACGCTCCCGCGACGAGCTCGAAGAGGTGGCGGCCGGCGCGGATGCGCTGGGGGGCGAGGCCGTCCCATGCGTCGGCGACGTCACCGACCCCGGCGACGTGGCGGGCGCCGTGGCGGCCGCGCGCGCCCAAGGCGATCTGTCGATCGTCGTCAACAGTGCCGGCCTCAACCGGACCGGGCCCACGCACACGTATACGACGGCCGACTGGGACCTGGTCCTCGACACCAACCTCCGCGGCACGTTTCTCGTGTGCCGCGAGGCGGGCGCCGCCCTGCTCGAGCGCGGCGGCGGCGGGCGCATCGTGAACGTCTCCTCGCAGATGGGATCGGTCGGCTACGCGGGGCGCGCGGCCTACTGCGCGAGCAAGCACGCCGTCAACGGCCTGACCAAGGCCCTCGCCGTGGAGTGGGCTCCACGGGGCATCACCGTGAACGCGGTGGCGCCGACCTTCATCGAGACGCCCCTGACCGCGCCGATGTTCGCCGACGAGGAGTTCCGCGCCGACGTGCTGCGGCGGATACCGATGGGCCGCATCGGCCGGGTCGAGGAGGTCAGCGCGGCCGTGGCCTTCCTCGCGTCGCCCGCCGCCAGCCTCATCACGGGACAGATCCTGCTCGTGGATGGGGGGTGGGTCGCGTGGTGACCGTGGGCGAGCGCTGGATCAAGCCCGCCGCCAAGGAGCGCGGCCGGCCCGGCGATCCGGAGATCGCCGCGCGCGTCTCGGAGATGCTGCTGCGGATCGAGCGCGAAGGCGCTGATGCCGTGCGCGCCTACTCGCGCGAGCTCGACGGATGGGATCCCCCCGACTTCCGTGTTACGGAGAGCGAAGTGCGGAACGCAACGGCCTCGCTGGACGACGGCCTGCTCGAGCACATCGCCTTCGCTCAGGAGCAGGTGCGCCGTTTCGCGGAGCTGCAGCGCGCGACGCTCACCGACGCCGAGCGTGAGACGCTGCCGGGCGTCGTTCTCGGGCACAAGCACGTCCCCGTCGGCAGCGTGGGCGCCTACGTTCCGGGGGGACGCCTGCCCATGCTCGCGTCCTCGTTCATGACGGTGATCGTCCCCAAGGTGGCCGGCGTCGAGCATGTGGTGGCGTGCGCCCCACCGCGCGACGCCCAGGGCATCTACCCGGCCATGCTCCATGCGATGGCCACCTCCGGTGCCGATGCCATCTTCGCGATCGGCGGTGTCCAGAGCCTCGCCGCGATGGCGTTCGGCATCGAGGACATCGGGCCGGTGGACATGCTGGTGGGTGCCGGGAACGCCTACGTGGCCGAGGCGAAGCGTCAGCTGTTCGGCCGCACCGGCATCGACCTCCTGGCCGGTCCGACCGAGGTGCTGGTCATCGCCGACGAGACCGCGGACCCGGAGATCGTCGCCGCCGACCTGATCGGCCAGGCCGAGCATGGGCCAACTTCACCGGCCCTCCTGATCACGACTTCGGAGTCGCTCGGCCGCGAGGTCCTCGCCCAGGTCGACCGTCAACTCGACGAGTTGCCCAGCGGGTCGGCGGCCGGCGACGCCTGGCGTGACTACGGCGCGATAGCGCTGGTCGACGATCGCGAGGCCGCGGCTGCCCTGGCCGACGAGTGGGCGCCCGAGCATCTGGAGGTGCAAACCGGAGACGACGACTGGTACCTCGGGCGGCTCCGCAACTATGGCTCGCTCTTCGTGGGTGAGTCGGCGACCGTGGCCTACTCCGACAAGGCGATCGGGACCAACCATGTCCTGCCCACCGGTCGTGCGGCGCGCTATACGGGTGGCCTATGGGTGGGGAGGTTCCTCAAGACGCTGACCTATCAGCGCGTGACTTCCGACGAGGGCACCCGCCTCGTCGGTCCGCCGACCCGCGACATCTGCCACGCCGAGCACATGTGGGCCCATGCGATCACGGTGGACAAGCGGCTCGAGCGTCTCGCGGACGATCAGCGGCGACGCGCGGGCGACCGCCCTGCCTGACCCGCGATGAGGGGTCGGAGCATCGCCCGCTGGGGCGATACGCCACAGCCCATCGAGCTTGCCGATCCCGAGCCGGGCGAGGGCGAGGTCCTGGTACGCGTCGAGGCATGCGGGGTCGGCCTGACGGTGCTCAACTGCATTCGCGGCGACCTGGGTGACGATCCCGATGACCTTCCACGCGTCCCAGGGCACGAACTCGTCGGCACCGTCGTGGCCACCGGAGCCGGCGTTCCTGCGGAGCGAGTCGGCCGCCATGTGGCGGCCTACTTCTACCTCTTCTGTGGCGCGTGCGCTCGCTGCCTTGCCGGTGAGGAGTCGCTGTGCGACGCGCTCGAGGGGTTCGTCGGCGTCCAGCGGGACGGAGGCTACGCCGAGCTCGCCGTCCTGCCCGACCGCAACGCGATCCCGCTTCCGGACGGTCTCGATCCCGTCCTTGCCACCGCCATTCCCGACGCGATCGCCACCCCGGTCCACGTCGCTCGCCGCGCGCGCATCGCGCCCGGCGAGCGGGTTGCCGTCGTGGCCGCCGGGGGTGGCGTGGGCGTCCACATGGTCCAGGTCGCACGGGTGTACGGGGCAGACGTGGTCGGTCTGGACGTCGCGCCGGCGAAGCTGGCCTACCTTCGCGACGAGCTCGGAGTGGCCGCTGCGGATTCCGGCGACTTCGGGGCGGTCTTGCTGCCGCCGGCGTGGGAGGGCACCGCCGACGTGGTGGTGGATCTGCTCGGGACGCCCGCCAGCCTGAGCTGGTCGCTGGCGCACCTCTCCACCGACGGGCGACTGGTGACCTTGACCACGTTCCGCAACGTCGACTTCGCGGTCAGCCCGCGCGATCTCGTCTTCGCGCAGAGCGAGGTCATGGGATCGCGCTACGCGAGCCGGCACGAGGTCGTCCAGGCGGCGCGACTCGTCGCCGAGGGGCGCGTTTCACCGGTGATCGGTGCCCGTGCCGGCATCGACGAGGTAGAGCACATCCACGATGCACTTCGCGAAGGGCAGCTGCTGGGCCGCGGCGCCCTGGTCTGGAGCTGAGGAGGATGCCGATGGAGCCAGAACGTATTCCCGAGGGACTCGATCCGCGCATCGCACACCGGGACGTCTCGGTCGAGGTGCAGGGCATCCACCTTGACCGCATGAAGCACCAGGCCACGATCCGTGAGTTCACGATCACGAGCGACGAGCCGCCGTCGTTGGGTGGCGACAACGAGCATCCCTTCCCGCTCGACTACTTCGGCGCGGGGGTGGTGACCTGACTGCTGACCCAGATGGTCCGGTACGGACACATGCTCGATGTCAAGCTCCGCAAGATCCGCGTCGATGCGAGGATCGAGTGGTACAGCGAAGGCTCGGTCCTGGCGGGGACCATCGCGTCGAAGTGCCGCGGCGTCCGGTCGCACGTCGAGGTCGAGTCCGATGAGGACCCGCCGCTGATCGCGGCGCTGATCCACAACGCGCGGGGCGGGTGCTACGCAGAGGCGGCGCTCGCCGAGCCCGTCCCCATCGAGGCTTCGGCGGCGCTCAACGGCGAGCCGCTGGATCTCGAGGCGCATCCCAAGAAACCACCACGCCCACGACGCAGGAGCTGAACCATGACCGTGCAAGGGTCCAACGCGCCCACGCAGAGCTACGCGGATACAGCCGAGATCACGCTGCTTGGCAGGCGCCTGAACGTACTCGACCTCACGCGCGAGATATCCCCCGACATCCCCGTCTACCCGGGCCACATGAAGGTGGCGATGTGGGACCACCTCACGCACGAGGAGTCGCGCCTGCGCATGGGCGAAACCCCGTTCCGGGGCTATGCGGTCAAGGGACTCGCGCTGTGCGACCACGACTCCACCCACATGGACGCGGTCTACCACTTCAATCCGGACCGCCCGGATCTGACCATCGACGCCTTCCCGATCGAGCACTGCTTCACCGAAGGGGTCTGGATCGACGTTTCCGACGTCGCGCCCCGGACGCACATAACGCTCGACCGCGTCCGCCGTGCCATGGACGACGCTGGCCTCGAACGGCTGCCAGCGGGCGGGACGCTCCTGTACTTCACGGGCGTCGGCAGGAAATGGGACGACGCTCGGGCTTTCGTCACCGACTACCCCGGGCTCGACGCGGAGGCGTCCCGCTGGATCCTCGACCAGGGCATCGTCAACGTGCTCACCGATGCGGTGTCGACCGACAACCCGGCGGACATGACGTACCCGAACCACACTGCTCACGGCGAGCGGCTGGTCAACCACACCGAGGTGGTCAACAACATCGACCGCATCCCGAGACACCAGGGATTCGATGTGATCGTGGCGCCCCTGCGCCTGGTCGGCGCCACGGGGTCGCCGGTCCGGATCTTCGCGGTGTGGGAGCCCGGCCCGGCTACCGGCTGACGCCGATCGCCGCCGCGCCGAGCACGACGAAAACGCCGGCGATCACGACGCGGCCGCCGACGGCATCGGTGCGCCCGAGCAGCGCGGCCGAGAACAGGATCGCCCACAGCGATTGCGTCGCGTTCAGAGGCGAGACGACCGCCACGGTTGCATGGTCAAAGGCGGCAACCAGGGCGATGTAGGCGGTGCCGAAGAGCAGGCCGGCGGGGGCGAAGGCGCGGACGGCCGCGACGAGCTGGCGGCCGCGCGGTCGCCCACGCTCATCGAAGGCGAGGATGATCGACACCACGACCGCGGCGGCCGCCAGCGTCACCGCAGTGGACCGGGCCGGCGGTAAGCCACCACCGTCCGCCGTCGCGCGGACGAGGTTGTCGCGAACGGCGAACAGCACCGCGACCATGGCGGCCAACGCGAGGCCGATGGCCTTGAATCCCGGCGGACGCGAGCGCTCCCATGCAAGCGCCACGCTCCCGGAGACGATCAGCGCGGCGCCCACCGCGGCAACGGGGCGGAACGGCTCGTGCAGGAAGGCCAGTGCAATCAGGACCGAGACGAGCGGCGCAGCGCCCACGACGACACCGGACCGGGACGGCCCCGCGTCGCGGATCGCGCGCACGAAGAGGACATGGGAGAGGCCGGGGACGATTGCCCCGGCGACCAGCAACCCCGCCACTTCGCGCGCCGAGAGGCCGTGCCGGTCGACGCCCGGCACCACGCTGGCCACGACCGCCACCATCAGCGCCACCACGACGAGGCCGAAGGCCCCGAAAGCGGGAGAGGCCCGGCCGCGCAGGGCCGTCCGCACTGCGACCAGGAATCCGCCGAAGAGGCACCCTGAGCCCAAAGCGAGAAGGACGCCGCTCACGGCGGCCGGAGCCCGGCCCCACCGCCATATCGGATGGGCAAGAGCCGGAAATGCCACGCACGAGAGATCTCGCCCTGTGTAGCATGGCTGAAAACCATGGCCCTGGGTATTAGTACCACTACCGTTATCCGCTAAGCCGAGCATGGCCCCCGTGGAAAAGCGCCTCTCCGCCGTCGAAGCCGATGAGCCGTCCACCGACACGGAAAGCCCGCATGGGACCGCCCCGCCCATCGATCCGGCGGTCGAGATCGGCGGCCGTCTCGCAGCTCATCGCGCGCGACGGGGACTGAAGGTGTCGGAACTGGCCCGTCGCGTCGGCGTTTCCCCCAGCCTCGTCAGCCAGATCGAGCGCGGACAGTCGCGGCCGTCGGTCTCCACCCTGTTTGCGATGGCCCAGGCCCTCGAGGTGCCCGTCGATGCGTTCTTCCGCGGCGCCGAGGAGGAGGCGGTGCCCGTCCAGGAGCCGAAATCCGCGCTGGGGCCGGCGTCCGAGCATGCCCGGGAGGCACTGACCGAGGGCGACCACCGCTACCTGGTCCGCAGCGGCGAGCGGGCCGCGATCGACATCGACGGCGGGGTTCGCTGGGAGCGCCTGACCCCGAAGACCCTCGATCACGTCGACTTCCTCGAGCTCGTCTACGCGCCGCGCGCGGAGTCAAATCCCACCCTCTACCGGCACCCCGGCTCCGAGATGGTGCTCGTCCTCACGGGGCGGCTCGACATCTACCTCGGATTCGAGCGCTACGAGCTCGGCCCCGGAGACAGCATCCACTTCCCCTCCTCGTTCCCCCACCGTTACGTCAATCCGACCGACGAGACCGCCCGGGCGGTGACAGTGATCCTCCATGACCACCATGGTCCGTCGGCGCCAGGCAAGCAAAGGAGGGCCTAGCGTGCTGGACCAGCAGGAGCACCAGGTGACCCAGCCGGGCAAGGGGCTGGATCTTTCGTTCATCGGTAGGCCGCATGAACACGATCCGCGGCGGGTGTACAGCACGACGGCGACGGATTGGCAGGCGCGGGTGGATTTCGATCGCTTGCGGCGGGATCGGTTGGCGCGCGCGCGCATGATGATGGACAAGCACGACCTGGGGGCGCTGGTGTGCTTCGTGGGTGAGAACGTGCGCTACATCACCGGGGTCTTCCAGGGCAACTGGAAGAACAACATCTTCATCAGGTACTGCGTGCTGCCGCGCGATGGGGACCCGATTCTGTTCGAGACTGCCGGGTCGGATCTTGAGTGCGCGAGGATCGATGCGCCGTGGCTGAACGGCAACATCCGCCCGGCAATCACCTGGAAGTGGGCCGAGACGGCTGAGGAGCACATGGCTGACAAGATGGCCCAGTCGGTGCTTCAGGCGCTGCGCGAGAACGGGGTCGAGAAGGAGCGGATCGGCATCGACGTCTACGACCCGGCCGCCGCGGCCGCGTTCGCCAAGGTCGATCTGCAGGTGACCAGCGCGTGGCCGGCGATGTCAGGCGCGCGGGTGGTCAAGACCCCGGATGAGCTGGAGTGCCTGAAGATCTCCAGCGCCATCGGGGACACCGCGTTCTGGAAGATCGAGCACGAGTGGCTCAAGCCCGGGGTCAAGGAGAGCTACATCACCGCGAAGGTCAACGAGTACCTCTACGAGCAGGGCTTCGACTTCGTCTACGACATCATCGTCGCCTCCGGCGGCAACACCAGCCCCTATCGCCGCTGGCACACCGACAAGGTCATCCGCGAGGGTGATCTGGTCATCATCGACCAGAACGCCGTCGGGCCGGGCGGCTACTTCGTGGACTTCGTGCGCTGCTTCAAGGTCGGGGGGCGCTGGACTCCGAAGGAGAAGGACCTCTACAAGGAGTGCTACGAGTCGATGTACGCCGCCATCGAGCAGATGAAGGCGGGGAACACGACCGCGGACGTCGCCGCCAAGCTCCCGCACTACGCCGACGACGAGTTCGGCACCGTCACCCTCCAGCAGTTCGCGCATTCCATCGGCCTCTCGCTCTACGAGGGCATGTGGATCTCGCGCGCCTACTCGCTCGACTACCCGGTCGAGCTGCAGGAGGGCATGTACTTCGCCGCCGAGACGTTCTCCGGGCACCCCGGCCTCGAACAGACCGTCCGCCTCGAAGAGAACCTGCTCGTCACCCGCGACGGGCCCGTGATCTTCACCAAGCACCCGTTTGCCGAGGAGGCGCTCGCCTGACGTGACCCGCACCGTCCTCATCACCGACCATGTATTTGGCGGGGTCGGGATCGAACGGGCGGCCCTTGCGGAGATCGGCTGCGAATTGCGGGAGGCCCCCGCGACCGACGAGGACACCCTCATCTCCCTCGCCGACGACGTCGAGGGAATACTGGTCTGCTACGCGGCGGTCGGGGCCCGGCTCATCGAGGCGGCCGCGCGAGGCGGCTGCCGCGTGATCTCGCGCTACGGCGTCGGAGTCGACAACGTCGACGTCGAGGCGGCCACCGACGCCGGGATCCTGGTCACCTATGTGCCCGACTACTGCCTCGATGAGGTCGCCGACCACACGCTCGCGCTGCTGCTCGCGGCGTCGCGCAACGTCGTCGACGCCGCGGTCGACGTGCGGTCGGGGGGATGGAGCATCCCGAAGGACGGGGTCCACCGCCTGCGGGGCCAGCGGCTTGCGCTGATCGGCGTCGGGCGCATCGGTCGAAAGGTCGCCGAACGGGCGCTCGCCTTCGGCTTCGAGGTCCTCGGTTACGACCCCTACGTCGAGGATCTCGGCCTGCCGGGGTTGCGACGAGTGGAGACGCTCGAGGAGGCCGTGGCGGAGGCGGATGTGGTCTCGCTCCATGCGCCCATGACGTCGGAGAACCGGCACCTGATCGGGGACGCGGCGATCGGGCTCATGCGGCGCCAGCCGCTGGTGATCAATACCTCACGCGGCGGCCTCCTCGACTTCGACGCCGCGGTGCGCGGGCTCGACGCGGGCCGCATCGGCGCACTGGCCGTCGACGTGACCGAGCTGGAGCCGCTCCCCCAGGACCACCCGGCGCGCAGCCATCCGCGGGCGCTCATCACGCCCCACATGTCGTTCTACTCGGCAGAGGCCGAGGACGAGCTCCAGCGCCGCGCGGTCGACGAAGTCGTCCGCGCGCTCACCGGCACACCCCCGCGCTGTCCCTTCAATCCCGAGGTGCTCCAGGAGGTCCGCAGCCCGTGACCACCGAAACGCAGGCAGTTCCCCTACCCCGCTATCCCGACCTGGAGGGCAAGGTCGCCCTGGTGACGGGGGGCTCCAAGGGCATCGGCGCCGCGACGGCGCGAGCGCTCGCGGCCAACCACGTGCGCGTCGCCGTCAACGGCCGCGACCAGGACGCGCTCGGGGCGACCGTCGACGGGATCGCCGACGCCGGAGGTGAGGCCATCGCCGCTCCTGCCGATGTCTGCAGCTTCGACGCGGTCGAGCGCATGCGTGAGCGCATCGAGGTCGAGCTCGGCGCCGTCGACATCCTCGTCGTCTTCGCCGGCGGCTTCGGCGCCTACACGCCCGTGCAAGACATCACCGAAGAGGAGTGGCACGCCGTCATCGATTCCAATCTGACCTCGACGTTCTTGACCGTGAAGTCCTTCCTTCCGGGCATGATCGAGCGGCGCCGCGGGTCGATCATCACCATGGCTTCCAATGCGGCGCGCTTCCTCGACAGCACGCTCACGTCCTCCTACGCGGCGGCCAAGGCCGGCATCGTCATGTTCACTCGCCACGTCGCGCGCGAGGTCGGCCCGCAGGGCGTCCGCGTCAACTGCATCGCACCGGCCACGACGCTGTCCGAGCGGATCGAGCGCATCCTTACGGAGGAACAACGGGCTGCCCTCAGCGCGAAGTCGCCGCTCGGGCGCCTCGGTGTGCCCGAGGACTCCGCGATGGCGACGCTCTTCCTCGCATCGGATTCGGCGGGATGGCTTACGGGTGTGACGATCGATGTCGCCGGCGGAAGGGTGATGATGTGACCGGAGTACAGGCCCCGACACCGGCGGCGGCCCCAGGCTTCGGCTTGCCACCCGAGGTCGCCGAGCTTCAGCGGGAGGCACACGAGTTCGCGCTCGCGCGCCTGCGCCCCCGCGCCGCCCAGCTCGAGTGGCAGCCGGATCCCGCTGACCGCGTGCCCTGGGATCTGCTCGAGGAGGCGTCGGCCCGCGGTTGGCGCACGCTCGGCCTCGCCGAGGGCACCAGCGTGCTTGCCCTGTGCGTGCTGATCGAGGAGCTCGCGTACGGCGACATGGGCTTCGCCGTCCTCCTGGACCAGACGTTGAAGGTCCAGCGCGTGATCAACCGGCTCGCCCCGTCGCCGGTCCGAGAGCGCTTGCTGTCGCGGTTGGTCGACGACCCGCGCATGGTGCTCGCGATCTGCTTCACCGAGCCGCTGACCGGGTCCAACTACATCATGGGCACTACCGACTTCTGCTTCTCTACGCACGCCGAGCGGCGCAGCGACGGAGCCTGGATCCTCAACGGGGAGAAGCGCTACATCTCAAACGGCGCGGATGCGGGGATGTATCTCGTCTTCGCCTGTACCGACGACTCGAAGCCCGCCCGCGAGGGCACCGGCGCCTTCGTCGTCGAGCGGGGCCAGCCCGGTTTCGAGGTCGTCGAGGTCCACGAGAAGATCTCGCAGCGCACGATCAACAACGCGCACCTGCGCTTCAAGGACGTCATCGTCGAGCCCGAGCGGCTCCTAGGCGACTCCGCCACCGGCTTCGCCGGCGCCCGCGAGATCCTCAAAGAGAGCGTGATCGAGGCGGGGGCGACGACGCTCGGCGCCGCGCGTGCCGCCTACGAGGCGGCCGTCGAGCATGCCAAGTCGCGCGTCCAGGGCGGGCGCCCGCTCGTCGAGCACGGCAACGTCGGGTGCCGGCTTGCCGAGATGTACGCTGAGCTCGAGGCGGCGCGAAGCCTCATCTGGCGGGCGGCATGGGCCGTGGAGCACGACCCTGACTACGACCACCGTCTGGGCGCCGCGGCAAAGGTCGTGGCCGCTGACGTGGCCATGAGGACCTGTCTCTCTGCGGCCGAGATTCATGGCGGCCTGGCGATCATGCTCGGGCGCTCGCCGGTGGAGAAGTGCCTGCGCGACTGCCTCTCGTTCCTGCACTCCGACGGTGCACAGGACTCCCTGCGCCTGCGCATCGCCGACGCCATTCGCCGGCAACCCGCGATTTCGACGTAGGAGGCTCCCGTTGCCAGCACGCATCGATCCCATCGAAGACCGGGCCGTGCCGGAGGACGTTCGGCGCCAGTTCGCAATCGCCGAGGAGCGCGGAGCGCCGAACTCGAAGCTGCTGCAGATCCTCGCCCGCGATCCGAACTCGCTAACGGCGTTCTACGACGCCTGGAACACGTCGTTCTACGGGGGGCGGGTGGACCACGGGCTCAAGGAGATCGTCCGGGTCCGCATGGCGCGGCTGCGGATGTGTGGCTACTGAAGCGGGGTGCGTTCTGCAGTTGCGCAGAGCAAGGGCATCGAGGACAAGGTGGAGGCGACCTGGGACATCGACGACCCCATCTTCACTCCGCGCGAGCGGGCCGCGCTGGAGATGGCGTCCAAGTTCACCGATGACTACCAGTCGGTCACGGACGAGGACCTCGCCCGCTGGAAGCACCACTTCGACGATGAGGAGCTGATCGAGCTGGGAACGTTCATGTCCCTCGCCGACGGCTTCGGCAAGCTCGTCGAGGTGCTCGGGCTGGGCGACGAGGGCAACGCTTGCAAGGTCGAGGTCTAGCCGCGCAGCGATGAGGATCGACGTCCACAACCACGTCATCCCGGAGCGGGCGCTGGCGCTCCTCCGATCGCAGCCGGCCTATGGCGTGACGGTCGACGACGGCGTGTGGCGCGGCGCGTACCACGCCGAGTTCCCGCTCAGTCCGTCGTTCGTCGATCCCGACGCCAAGCTCGCCGAGCTCGGCCACAACGCGATCGACGCCGCGGTGCTGTCCGCGGCTCCGCCGCTGTTCTTCTACGACCGCGACGCCACCGACGGGGCGGCGATGTGCACGACCGTCAACGACGGTTTGGCCGAGTTCCGCGAGAGCGCGCCCGATCGGCTGTGGTGGCTCGCGCACGTACCCCTGCAAGACCCCGAGCGCGCGGCCGAAATGCTCGACGAGCAGGCGGCGAAGTCGGGCTGCGTGGGAGCGCACATCGGCAGCGCGGTCGGCGGAGCGCGGCTGGACTCGGACCGGTTCGAGCCTTTCTGGGCAGCCGCGGAGCGGCTCCGGACGCCGGTGATGATCCACCCCCACCCGACCCCAGCGTCGGCCTCGGGCCTGGACGCGTTCTATCTCATCAACGTCGTCGGCATGCCGCTGGAGACCACGGTCACCATCAAGCGGCTTATCGGCGCGGGCGTGCTCGAGCGCCACCCTGGGCTGCGGATCGTGCTCCTCCATGGCGGCGGCTACTTCCCCTACCAAGCCGGGCGCATGCGGCACGCGCGCACGGTGCGGCCGGAGCTCGCCGGGGCGCCGGCGGACCCGTGGGCGGCGCTCGGGCAGCTTTGGTTCGACGTCATCACCCACGATCAGCACGCCCTGCGCTATCTGGCCGAGCGCGTGGGGCTGGAGCGGGTGGTGCTCGGCACCGACCTGCCCTTCGACATGGCGCTGCCGGATCCGGTCCGCAAAGTCGAGGCGGCCCTCGGGGAGGCGGGGCTGCATGCGGTGGCCGAGCGCAACCCGTCTTCGCTGTTCGGCCTCGACGAGTCGGACATGGCGGCGGAAGCCAACGCATTCACGAGGAGGGAGAGCAATGTCTGATACGCCGTGGCAAGCGTCGGAGCGGTATTTCACGAGTCCCTGGAACCATCTCGAGGAGTCGCGGCGGGGCCTGGCGTTCCCACCCAGCGTCAAGTTCCACGACGTCACCCTGCGCGACGGCGAGCAGCAGGCCGGCGTGGCCTTCGCGCCCGAGGACAAGCTGGCGATCGCCAGGCGGCTGGCCGCTGCCGGCGTCGATCGGATCGAGGCGGGAATGCCGATCGTCTCGCCCCAGGACCAGGCGGCGGTGGAAGCGATCGTCGAGGCGGATCTGGACGCCGAGATCTTCGCGTTCGCGCGTTGCATGGTCGACGACATCGAGGTGGCGCGCAAGGCCGGCGTCGGCGGCGTGGTCGTCGAGATCCCCTCGTCCGGGCACATCATCGATCGCGCCTACGGCTGGCCGCTCGAGCGGGCGATCGAGGCGTCGATCGAGGCAACGCTTGCCGCCAAGGAGGCCGGGCTGTACACGGTGTTCTTCACGATCGACTCCTCCCGGGCGGAGTTCGACTGGTACCTCGACCTCGTGGCCCGCGTCGCCAACGAGGGGCACATGGATGCGCTCGGGCTGGTGGACACGTTTGGCGGCGTGGCACCGCAGGCGATCCCGGTGTGGGTCGCCAAGGTCCGCGAGCGGCTGCCGGACACGCCGCTCGAGGCGCATTTCCACGACGACTTCGGCTTGGCGGTGGCGAACTCCATAGCGGCGCTCGCCGCTGGTGTGGAGGTGGTGCACACCACAGTCACCGGCGTGGGTGAGCGAGCGGGCAACACGCCGATGGAGGAGCTGGCGCTGGCGCTGACGATGCTCTATGGCGTCGATCATCATCTCGACACACGGCAGTTCTACGCGCTGTCGCGGCTGGTGCGTGAGCGCGCCGGCCACGTGGTTCCCTCCAACAGGGCGGTCGTTGGCGACCGGCTCTTCGAGGTCGAGTCCGGCATCATCGCCGGCTGGTACGAGCGCTGCATCGAGGATCACCCGACCGAGCTGTTCCCCTACCACTGGGACGAGGTCGGCCAGCCGCCGGGACGCGTCGTCTACGGAAAGGGCAGCGGGCTGCCGTCGATGCAGGTGGCGCTCGCCGCACTCGGCATCGATGCCGACGAGGACCAGATGCGCGACCTCCTCGCGGCCGTCAAGTCTCGCGCCCTGAGCACCAAGTCCCTGTTGCCACTCGAGGAGGTCGCGCGCCTCGCGGCTGAGCGTATCCGTCCGTTGGCCGGAGCCACATCTTCGACGGATGGGGACGCGCGGTCGCACGGATGAGCAAGCCGATCACGGACGGCCATCGGTCCCGCGCGCGCCGGGGCCGCAGGCGAGCTGACCTGGGCCAGTTCGCCCACGGCCAGTTCCGCGCGGACTACGAGGCGCGACCGGACCTCGGCGAGCTGCGCATGGCGCGGCTCGAGCGCGTGCAGGCGCTGCTCGCCGAGTCCGATCTCGATGCGCTCCTGCTCTACAAGGACGAGAACGTCCGCTACCTGACCGGGATGCGTGCGCAGTTGATCGCCGGGAAGAGCTCGCTCCTCAACGGCTGCCTGCTGGTCCGCGGAGCGGATCCGATCATGCTGGTCTCCGGGGGCGACCTCCAGCGCTCGAGGAACGCCATGACGTGGATCGACGAGCTCCACGCGATTCCGATCCTCGAGGCGCGGGGCCTGATCGAGGGCGCCGTGCAGACAACGATCGCTCCGCTGCTGGCGCGGCACGACCTCGACAGCGGCCGGCTCGGCATCGACGAGTGCTCCTACATCCAGGTGCTTGCGCTCGAGCGCGCGCTTCCCGGGCTCGTGCTCGACGACGGCGACTCGCTCATGCATGAGGCGCGCCGGGTCAAGCTCCCCGAGGAGATCGCGCTCATGGAGGAGGCCGCCGCCATCGCCGAGGCCGTGACCGAGACGGCGATCGCGGCGGTCGCTCCGGGCGTGCGCGAGACCGAGGTGGCCGGCGAGGCGATGCGAACCCTGTACCGCCTCGGCGGCGAGATGGCCCACGTGGTCACGCCGTTCGTGGCTTCGGGTGAGCACATGTCCCCGCCCAACCGCCTCTGCACCGACAAGATCATCCGAGAGGGCGACCTGGTGTTCATCGACATCGGCGCGATGTGGAGCGGCTACTTCGCCGACATGGGCCGGACCACGATCTGCGGCAGGCCCAGCCGCCGCCAACAGGAGATCTACACGACGGTCTATCAGGCCCTCGAGGCGGGACGCGCGGCCATGAAGCCGCCGAACACGAACGACGACGTGGCCGAGGCGACGGTCGCGGTAGCCCGCGAGCGCGGACTGGCCGACCACTTCATCAGCCTGTTCATCGGTCACGGCCTCGGCGCAGGCGCGAACGAACCCCCGTACGTCGGCGAGCAGCAGCCGGGAGCCGAAACCGTGCCGCTCGAGGTCGGCATGACCTTCGCGCTCGAGCCGCTGATCTGGGTGCCGGGGGTACGCGGCGGTGGCGGCGTGCGGTTGGAGGACACGATCATGGTCGACGTCGACGGCGGGCGGCCGCTGACGCGGACGGCGTTCGAGGAGCGCCTCCTCCTCTGACCGGTGGCGAGCCCGAGCTTGAACCACGTCAGCGTGAGCGCGGTCGACCTGACCGAGTCGATCGACTTCTACCACGAGCTCTTCGCAGCTGAGCGGCTCCCGACCCCGAACTTCGGCTTTCCCGTTCAATGGCTGCGAATCGGAGACCGCCAACTGCACCTGTTCCAGCGTCCCGGCGACGTCCCGGCCTACCACCACTTCGCGATCGGCGTCGACGAGCTGGACGCCGTCTACGCAAAGGCGGCGAGGCGCGGCTGCTTCGACCGCACGTCTTTCGGCCACCACCTCTACGAGCTCCCCGGCGACTGCGTTCAGCTCTACCTGCGGGACCCCGGAGGGAACCTGGTCGAGGCAGACGCGAAGGGAGTTGGGCGGCTTCAAGCGGCCACGCGGGCCGAAGTCCGCCGCCTGGCCGACCGCTTCCCGCAGAGCGACGAGAACCTGCGGGCGACCCTCTTTCTCTGAGTAGGTGGCGCGGCCGATATTGGTCGCTGCTGGAGACCTCGGATCTTGGCGCAGGACCGTCGGCATTGCACGATTTGACGACCAGCATGCCGCCGTTTCGCAGCATCGACATGGGCGGCTCCACGACCATCGACGAGGAGACGCGAGTGATGAGCAGTCCCACCACCGAGGGACCGAAGAGCGAGGTCCGCGACGGCATGCAGATCGACTGGGACGTGCCGATCGCGGTCGACGACGGGTTGGTCCTGCGCGCCGACGTCTACCGCCCGGTCGGCGCGGGCCAGTACCCCGTGATCCTCAGCTACGGGCCATACGCGAAGGGGCTGCCGTTCCAGGAGGGCTACCCGAGTGCGTGGCAGCGAATGGTGGAGCAGCATCCCGACGTCGCCGCAGGGTCGAGCAACAAGTACCAGAACTGGGAGGTGGTCGACCCGGAGAAGTGGGTGCCCGACGGCTATGCCTGCGTGCGCGTCGATTCCCGGGGCTGCGGCCGCTCACCCGGCGTGATCGACCACTTCTCACCGCGCGAGACCAAGGACTTCGCCGCCTGCATCGAGTGGGCGGGTACCCAGCCTTGGAGCAATGGGAAAGTAGGCCTCAACGGCATCTCCTACTACGGGATGAACCAATGGCAGGTCGCCGGCCTGCAGCCCGAGCACCTGGCCGCGATGTGCGTGTGGGAGGGCTCGTCGGACTGGTACCGCGACGCCACACACCATGGCGGCATCGTCTCGACGTTCTGGGCCAACTGGTACGACATGCAGGTCAAGACCGTCCAGTACGGCCTGGGCGAGAACGGGCCCGTCAACCCGAACACCGGCCAGCTCGTCTGCGGAGACGAGACGCTCGACGAGGCCGAGCTCGCGGCCAACCGGTCCGACTTCGGCAACGAGATCCTCGCCCACCCCCTCGACGACGACTACCACCGCGATCGCTCGGGCGCCTTTGAACGCATCGACGTCCCGCTGCTGAGCGCGGGCAACTGGGGCGGCCAGGGCCTGCACCTGCGCGGGAACGTCGAGGGCTACGTCCGCGCCGCGACCAAGGACAAGTGGCTCGAGATGCACGGCATCGAGCACTGGACCCACTTCTACACCGACTACGGCGTCGCCATCCAGAAGCGGTTCTTCGGCCACTTCCTCAAGGGCGAGGACACCGGCTGGGATCAGCAGCCCCGCGTCCTCCTTCAGGTCCGCAAAGCCGACGGCACGTTCACCGAGCGCCACGAGCAGGAGTGGCCGCTGCCCGACACCGAGTGGACGCGGATGTACCTCGACCTCGATGCCAAGGGCCTCCTCGGCGAGCCGCCGGGCGCCGACGCCACCGTGAGCTATGAGCCGCTCGGCGAGGGCGTGACCTTCACGACCCCGCCGCTCGACCGCGTCACCGAGCTGACGGGCCCGTCGGCCCTCAATCTGTGGGTGTCGTCGGCGACCGGCGACGCCGACATCTTCGCGATCCTGCGGGTCTTCGGCCCCGACGGCAGCGAGGTCACCTTCCAGGGCGCGATCGACCCGCATACGCCGGTGGGCCAGGGCTGGTTGCGGGCCTCACACCGCAAGCTCGACCCGGAGCTCAGTACGGAATACCGGCCCTACCACCCGCACGACGAGGCCCGGCCGCTGACAACCGGCGAGGTGGTCGAGCTCGATGTCGAGATCCTCCCGACGTCGATCGTGATCCCGGCCGGCTACCGGATCGCCCTCACGATCCAGGGCCGCGACTACGAGTACGCGGAGCACACGGGCGCGTTCCTGTCCAACTTCAAGAACGAGCTCCTGGGCTGCGGCCCGTTCCTGCACGACGACCCCACCGACCGGCCCGCCGACACCTACGGGGGAACCGTGACACTCCACGCCGACGCCGACCGGCGCCCCTCGATCCTGCTGCCGGTCGTCCCCCCGCGATGACCGGCGTGGCCTTCCTCGGAACGGGGGTGATGGGCTCGGCGATGGCGCGGCGCGCGGCCGGCGCGGGCCTCGACGTCACCGCGTGGAGTCGACCGCTGTCGGACGCCGAGCCGCTGGCCGACGACGGCATCACGGTCCATCCCACGGCCGCGGCAGCGACCGAGGGCGCGGATCTGGTGGTGACGATGGTGCCCGACGCCGACGCGATCGAGTCCTTCGCGCACGGGCCGGACGGGTTCCTGACCTGGATCGAGGCCGATGCGGTCTGGGTGCAGTGCAGCACGGTTGGCGTCGAGGGCGCCGAGCGTCTCACCGCGCTGGCCGAGCGCCACGGCGTGAACATGGTCGACGCGCCAGTGCTGGGGTCCAAGGAGCCGGCCGAGCGAGGCGAGCTGATCATGCTCGCGTCCGGCAGCGACGCGGCCCTGGTGCGGTGCGCGCCGCTGTTCGACGCCATCGCCGGCGACGTGCTGCGGCTCGGCCCGGTCGGCCAGGGCAGCCGCATGAAGATGGTCACGAACACGTGGATCATGGCCACGGTCGCGAGCCTGGCCGAGTCGATGGCGCTCGCCGAGGGGCTAGGCCTCGACGGCCGCCTGTTCCTGCAGGCCATCGAGGACACTGCGATGGACCAGGACTACGCCCAGAGCAAGGGCGGGATGATCGCGGCCCGCAACTACCCGGTGCAGATGAGCCTGGAGAACGGCGTCAAGGACGCCCGGCTCGCCCTCGCCGCCGCGCGTCAGGCCGGGCTGCCCGGCCGGGTGATCGCCGCCGCCGCCGAGCTCATGCAGGAGGCCGCCGACGCCGGGCACGGCGGCGACGACATGGCCGCGGCGTTCCACGCGGCGGTGGCAGCGGACAAAGTCAAGACGGTAGACCTGTGGTGACGCTGCTAGGCCTTCTTCGGCCCGACGTGGTGATAGCGGTTGAGCGGGCGGCCCGGGCCTCGGCACTCCCGCTCGAGCCGCACCGCGCCGATGACGTCGAGGTAGTCGAGGTAGCGGCGAGCGGTGACGCGGGCGACGCCGATCATCCGCCCGAGCTCTTCGGCGCTGAGGGGGCGGTCAGCCCGCGCGATCGCACCGCGCACGGCGGATAGCGTCGAGCGCTTGAGCCCCTTGGGCAACGGGTGCAGGCGCGGCGCGCCCGAGCTGTGGATGAGGTCGACGGCGTCCTGGCCGAGCTGGGCGCGCCTCAGGGCGCGGGCGCGCTGGGAAAAGGCGCCGAGCGCCCGCTGCAGCCGCTCGGGCGCGAATGGCTTGACGAGGTAGTCGATGACGCCGAGGTGCAGCGTCTCGCGCACGGTCGGCGCGTCACGCGAGGCGGTCACCACGATGATCTCCAGCGGCAGGCTCTCCTGGCGCACCCGACGCAAAAACGAGCGCCCGTCGCTGCCGGGCATCGAGAGGTCGACGATGGCGAGATCGGGCCGCATGCGCAGCGCCGCGCGGTAGGCGGCCTCCCCGTCTGTTGCGACGTCGAGCGCGATGAACCCGGGCGTCGTCTCGACCAGGCGCCGGTGCACCTCGGCGACCACCGGGCTGTCCTCCACGATCAGCACGCGCCAGCTCGCGTCCTGCGTGCCCGGCGTCGGGCCCATGTCGGCGAGCGAGCTCACGCCGGGTAGGTCACCGAGACGGACACGCCCGCCGGCCGCTTGTGCTCGATCCTCACCGTGCCCCCCGTGCGCTTGGCGATGTTCGCGACCAGGTGCAGGCCGACGCCGGAGTGTCCCGGCTTCGTCGTGACCGCGCGCTCGAAGACGTGGGGGACCTTCTCCGGCGGGATGCCCGGTCCCCAGTCGCGGACGCGGATCACCGTCTCGTGGCGGCGCTGGAGCAGCGCGATCGAGATGCGCCGGCGGCTCGGAGGCATCGGGGCGACCGCCTCCGCCGCGTTGTGGAGCAGGTTCCCCACGATCGTCACCGCGTCGAGGTCGGTCAGGCCGCCCGGCAGCTCGCGCAGGCGACTGCGCCGGTCGAGGAGGACGTCGATGCCGCTCTCGTGCGCGATCGCCGACTCGGCGATCAGGAATCCGGCCAGGGTCGGGTTCTCCACGCACGCGGTGACCGTCCCGTACGTGCTGGCCTGGCCGTCCACGGCGGCGATCAGCCGGCGCGCCTCGTCGACCTCGCCCAGCGCGAGCAGGCCGTAAATCGCGTGCAGCCGGTTGGCGTGCTCGTGGGACTGGGCGCGCAGCGACCGCACCATGAGCGAGAGACCGTCCACCCGCCGGCGCGCCTCGTCGAGCAGGTTCGCCGTGCGGATGGCGATGGCGGCATGGTCGGCGAGCAGCGAGGCGAGGTCGACCTCGCGTTCAGTCCACGCGCTGGGCTTCGCGCGGTAGGCGTTGAGGACGCCGATCACGCGGTCGTCCTCCTGGCGCAGGGGCACGCACATCATCGAGCGGTAATGCTGGCGAATCGCCAGCCCCCACCAAGGTGCGCACAGGTCGTCCGCGAAGACGTCCTCGATGCACAGCGGATGCCCGGTCGCCGCGGCCACCCCCGACGGGCCCTTCCCCATCTCGAGCGGCCGCGTCTCGTTCAGGTGCTCCGCGTACTGCTCGCCGAGCCCGTACGAGCCGGCCAGCGCCAGGCCGGTCGCGGACTCGCTGCGGCGCAGGATCACCGCCGCAGACTGCGCCGAGACGAACGATGCCGTCGTCTCCGCGATCCGGTCCAGCGTGTCGTCAAGCGCCTCGCCCTGGGCAACCGCGGTGCTGATGGCCATGATCGCGTCGAGCTGGCGGGCAGCGATGGCCCCGTCCGGCCCGCGGGAGATGGCGGTGGCGGTCAACGCTCTCCCTACGCTGGGACGCCTCCGGCCACCGGTGCCAGCTTGTCGACGACATCATCGACGGTGACGACCCAGCCGAAGCAGCGGGCCACGTTCTCGAGCCCGAAGTCGTGCAGGTCCTCGCCGTACATCGAGTTGACGCAGTCGCTGACGACGATGGCCGCGTAGTCGCGGTTGAACGCCTCGAACGCGGCGCAAAGCACGCACGTGTTCGTGTTGATGCCGATCAGCAGCAGCGTCGTGATGTCGCGCACGCGCAGCCAGCTCTCGAGGTCGGTGTCGATGAACGAGCTCAGCCGGTGCTTGGAGGTGATGACGATGTCGTCAGGCCCCGGCGCCAACTCGGGCATGACCTCGGTCTGGGGTGAGCCGACCAGGTTGTGGCCCGAGATCGTCGACGGCAGATCCGGTGTGACCTTCTCCCGCGCGTCCTCCACTGCCCGCCAGAACGGGTTGCGCAGGTTCTCGCTGCGGCCGGCCACCGTGCGGTTGTGCATGACAAGGAACGCGGTCGGGATGCCCGCCGCACGAGTCGCCTGCAGCAGCCGCGCCGAAGCCTCGACCACCGACTCGGCGATGTCGGCCGCGACCGGCATCGTCGCGATCTCGGGGTCGAGGTGGCCGCGGTGGGTGTCGATCGCCAGCACCGCCGTGCGGGCGGGGTCAATCCGCAGCCGCTCGTTGAGCTGCTGCCTCATCTCTGGTCGGCCTGCCATGTGGCACCTCCGGTCTCGGCCGCGCGCTGCGGCTCCAGGGTCGTGTGCAAGAGGGCGGCGGCGGCGCGCGCGGTCGCGTCGAGATCGATGCCGACGCGTTCGAGCCGGCCCACCGGGTCGGAATCGGCCATGTCGAACGGCTCGTCGGTCCCGATGTACAGGCGGTCGGGGTCGATTCGATCGGCCAGGAAGCCCAGCGCCTCGTCGCCGTGGGTGATCGTGTCCATCCAGAAGCGGTTGAGGTACTCGCTGGGCGGGCGGTTCAGCGACACCCGGGCCTCGGGCCGCACCGACCAAGCATGGTCGAAGCGGCCGATCTGGTAGGGCAGGAAGCCGCCCGCGTGCACGAGCGCGACCCGTAGGCCGGGGAAGCGGTCGAGCGAGCCGGCGTGAATGAGGCGCACGGCTGCGATCGACGTGTCGAGCGGGTTGCCCATCGAGTTGACGAGGTAGAAGTCCTCGAGCCCGGTCTTGGGGCCCACGTAATACGGGTGGAGCATCAACGGCACATCCAAGCGCTCGGCGGCCGCGAGCACCGGTTCCATCTGCGGCGCGTCGAGCGGCACCTTCCCGGCGTTGGTGCCGATGTGCGCGCCTAGCAGGCCCAGCTCGCCCACGGCGCGCTCGAGCTCCTCCGCGGAGGCGTCGGGGTCCTGCATGGGCAGGGCCGCGAGGCCGGCGAGGCGGTCGCTTTCGGCTACGAGCTCGGTGAGCGCGTCGTTCGAGCGCCGCGCGAACGCGACCGCCGCCTCGGCGGCCTGCTCGTAGAAGAACAGCGTCGGCGCGCTCGAGAGCACCGAGACGTCGATGCCGGCCGCGTCCATCGCCGCAAGCTTCGACTCCACGTCCACGAAGGTAGGGTCGGCGGGGTAGCGGAAGCCCTGCGGGTGCACGACGAGCCCGTCCTCGACCCGCACGCCGAACACACCCCCTGCCGCGGCCCCCTCGACGAAGAACCGCGGCAAGAAGTGGGTGTGCAGGTCGACGACCGTCACGTGACGGCGGCGACGGACTGTGCGTCGTTGATGTCGTCGATGCCGGCGACGTCGCCGGGCGCCTCACGGTCCTTGCGGGCGAACCACTCGGCGAGAAGGGCGGGAGCGTCAACGACCAGGCCCAGGTGGAGCGACACGCACAGCAGCGCGGCGTGCTCGGCCTCCGCGCTGGAACCGGCCACGACGTCGCGCGGGATGAGCACGCGGAAGTCGCGGTTGGCGGCATCGAACGCGGTCGATAGGTCGCAGGCGTCGGTCATCGTCCCGGTGATGACCAGGTTGTGGACGTCGAGCTGCCGCAGCAGGAACTCGAAGTCGGTCGGGTAGAACGCCGAGAGGCGCTTCTTCGTCCGGACGTAGTAGTCGTTCGGCTCCTCCTCGATCATGATGTCGAGCCACTTCGTCCCCTCCCAGCTGTGTTCGAGCATCAGCGGGTTGGCCGGCAGGTAGAGCTCATAGAGGTGCCGCCAGTTCGCGCCCTGATTGACCGCCTTGGAGCGGGCGTCGTCGATCCCGCCGTGGCGCTGCCAGTGCTGAACGTGGATGATCGGCACGCCGATCTCGCGCGCGTACCGGTGGAAGATGTTGTGTGCGGGGATCCTTGCCCTCGCCCGCGGGGTGTCG
Source organism: Solirubrobacteraceae bacterium (assembly GCA_045805605.1). Lineage (GTDB taxonomy): Bacteria > Actinomycetota > Thermoleophilia > Solirubrobacterales > Solirubrobacteraceae > DATBDE01. The sequence goes on along the minus strand of JBJMKX010000021.1, from coordinate 44,998 downwards.
AGGGTCAGCTCGGGGTCGTCGCCGACGTGGCCGCGGTGCATGTCGACGCTGGCGATCGCCGTGTGGTCCGGATCGAGCCAGCGGTCGAACACCTCGGTGTCGGGCAGGATCCGCTTCTCGCGATCCTCCAGGTAGCAGTACATCTCCGTCTTCATCGCCTCTCCTTCCCCCCGGAGGTGGAGCGGCGGCCCGGCGCAGGCACCGGACCGCCTCACCAGGAGGGAGCTGTGGGTCTACTTCTGCATTGCGGTGGTGCAGCCGATCGACTTGGGGTCGATCTTCTCGGCCGCCCCCGGCTTGCCGATGGTCGGGTTGCCCGTCACGGCGTCCGGGACCTTGATCGAGCCGTCCTTCACGGCGTTGGTGATCTGGGTCATCTTCTGCTTGTCGTCAGCCGGCAGCGCCGACGACAGGTTCTGCAGCGGCGCCAGCGTGCCGACGTCGAGGTTGCCGAGGTTGTAGCTCTTGTAGTAGTGCGGACCGATCTTGTTGTCGGCGGCGTCCTTGATGATGCTCTGGGCGACGCCCTCGAGGTTGTACTTGACGCTCGTCAGCACCACGTTCTTGCCCAGGGCGTGCTGGTCCCGGTACTGAGCGACCACGTACGCGGGCTTCGTGGACGAGGCGTTGGCCGCGGCGATCACGCCCTGGACCGCCTGGTCGACCGCGCTGAAGATCACGTCGACGCCACTGCTGTACAGGGACGACGCCGCGGCCCGGGCGAGCGCCGCGTCGGTGAAGCTGTTCGTGGCCTTCTGCGTGAACGTCACGTTCGGGTTCGTGCAGCGCGCGCCGAGCGAGAACGCCTCGGGCTGGCGCGTGAGCGCCGGGAAGGGGAAGGCGTAGATCGCGGCGACCTTGTTCGTCTTCGTCACGAAGCCGGCCATCGCCCCGGCGAGGAACGCGCCCTGCTCCTGCTTGAAGTCCACGTGTCCCACGTTGGGCGGCTGCGAGGCCTGGTCCTTGGCCGAGGTGAACTCGTAGGGCGCCTGGATGAACTTCACCTTCGGGAACTGCTTGCCGAGCTTGACCGCCGGATCGTTCATCGCGCCATGGGCGAAGATGATCACGTTGTAGCCCTTGGCGGCGAACGACGCCCCCTGCTGCGTGTACTGGTCCGGCGTTTCGACGTTGCCGACCATCGTCACCGTTGCGCCGAGATCCTGGGCGGCCTTCTTGGCCCCGTCGGCCCACGAGTTCGCCCACGACCGGTTGTTCGTCGCGCCGGTGGAGAGGACGGCCACCTTCACGTTCTTCGCCGAGCCCCCCGTCGACGTGTCCGAACTCTTGTCGTCGCTGCCGCCACACCCGGCAACGACAGCCGCAAGAACCGCCACGGCGAACAGCGCCAGGACTCCTCGCGCCTTCGAGGTCCTGCTGTGCATCCGACCTTCCTTTCCTCGTGCCGACCGGCCTCCAGTGGCCCGTGGCGGTTTGTTGTGACGTCCGATCACGTCGACGACCGCGTCGGCCGGAACGGAATGCCGACCGCGGCTGGGTAGCGGGAACCGCGCGCGAACACCACCGCCACCAGGACGAGGATGTACGGGAGCGCGATGAGGATGTGCGAGGGGATGTCCCCCAGGAAGCCGAGGCGGTCGGCCTCGAACTGCAGCGCCTGGGTGACGCCGAACAGCAGCGAGGCGAGCACCACCATGAGCGGATTCCAACGGGCGAGGACCACGATCGCGAGCGCGATGAACCCTCGGCCGTTGGTGTAGCCGGCGACGAAGCCGCCGGAGTTGGCGAAGAGCTGGGCACCGCCGATCGCGGTCAACACGCAGCCGACGATCACGGCCACGTAGCGCAGGCGCCACACGTTCAGGCCGGCGGACTCGGCCGCGCGCGGGAACTCTGAGGCCGCGCGCGCGTACAGGCCGAACCACGTGCGCCGCATGAGGTAGAACACGCCGAAGGCGAGCGCGACCGAGGCGTACACGAGGACGTCCTGCTCGAACAACACGTTGCCGACCCAGGGAAGGTCGTGCACCAGCGGGATGTTCCACTTGGGGAAGTCCGCCGACTCGCTTGCGTGGACGTACTTCGCCGACAGCGTTGTGGTCAGCCCGAAGGCGACGATGTTGAACATGATCCCGGTGACGATCTGGTCCGTCCCGAGCCGCACGTATAGGAGCGCGAGGATCAGCCCGCACACGAGGCCGGCACCGACCGCGATCAGCACCCCGATCCAGATGCTGCCGTCGCCGTAGTTGACCCCGACGGCAGCGCCGAACGCGCCGATCAGCATCACGCCCTCGATGCCGACGTTCAGCACGCCAGACTTCTCGATGATCAGCTCGCCGAGCGCGGCGAAAAGCATCGGGACCATGAGCGCGATGCCGAGGCTGAACAGGGTCTGGCTCGTGCTCACCGCGCTGCCTCGGGGTAGCTGAACCGGATGAGCCGGAAGGCCAGCAGGAGGATCACGAACAGGCCGATGAGGATCTGGCCCACGGTCGTCGAGAGCCCGGTGCTCGCTTGCAGCCCGTCGCTGCCGACGCGCAGCCCGGCGAACAGGATCGCCGACGGGATGATCCACACGGGATTCAGGCGCGCCACGAGCGCGACCGCGATGCCCAGGTAGCCGAAGTTGTTGAGCTGGAAGCCCGCCGGAAGGGCGCTGTTGATGCCGAGGATGAAGATCGACCCGGCGAGGCCCGCGAAGGCGCCGCCCAGCGCGAAGGTCACGATCGCCACCTTGGCGGTCGACATGCCGTTCATCTCCGCGGCCCGGTTGTTGAGGCCGACCGCCTTGATCTCGAACCCGAGCTTGGTGCGGTTCATGATCGCCCAGCCGACGACCACTGCGATCACGGCCAGCGGCAGGCCCCATGTCACCAGCGTGCCCTCCCAGATGTTCGGCATCAGCACCGGCACGCTCTCCGTCTCGTTGGAGGCGCCCTGCGGCCAGATGCCGTCGATCGCCCACGTGCCGAGCTCGATCGCGATGAAGGTCATCATCAGGGACGTGATGACCTCATTCGCGTTGACGGTCGCTTTCATGATGCCGGGGATCAGGCCCCACACCGCGCCGGCCACCATTGCGCCGATGACAATGACCGCGATCGTCAGCGCCGTCGGCCATCCCTTCGGCAGGTTCAGCGCGATGCCGATGGTCACGAAGGCGCCGAACCACATCTGGCCCTCGCCGCCGACGTTCCACAGCTGAGCGCGGAAGGGGATCGCGGCAGCGAGCCCCGTACACATCAGGATGCTCGCCATCATCAGCGTCTGGCCGAAGTTGAACGAGTTGCCGAACGCGCTGTCGGTCACCGCGTTGAACGCGGTCCCGAAGTCCGACCCCAGGAGTTGGAGCAGGATTGCGAAGATGATCAGCGTCGCGGTGGCCGCCGCCAGGACGCGCAGGATGCTCCACAGCGTGATGCCACGAGGGAGCGTGAGCGAGCGCAGCCGCTCCTCCAAGCGGCTGCGTGGCGGGAGCGCGGCGGGCTGACCTGCCGTCATGTGGCCTCCGCGGCGGCCGCCGGCTCGGCGGCCTCCTCCTCGGTGATCTCCGCGCCCCGCCCGGGCGTGCCCGCCATCGCCAGGGCGATGTCGTCGACCGTGCACTCGTTGCGCGCGGCCTGGTAGGCCACCTTGCCGCGGAAGAGGACGATGATGCGATCCGAGAGCTTGAGCAGCTCGTCGAGGTCGATCGAGACGAGCACGACCGCCTTGCCCTCACTGCGGTCCTCGAGCAGGCGCTGGTGCACGTACTCGGTAGCGCCCACGTCCACGCCCTGCGTGGGGTTGGCGGCGATCAGCACGCGGTGCTCGCGCGACATCTCGCGCGCGATCACGACCTTCTGCTGGTTGCCGCCCGACAGCGCGAGGACGGGCAGGTCGGGATCCGGCGGGCGCACGTCGTACTCCTCGAGCAGCCGCCGCGCGCTGCGCTTGACCGCCTTGGGACGTAGGAACCCGCGCCTCGAGAAACGCCCCGCCGGCACGTCGGAGAGCGCGAGATTGTCGGCGACGCTCATATCGAGCACGAGCCCCCAGCTCTGCCGGTCCTCGGGGATCGCGCTCACGCCGCGGCGACGCAGGTCCAGCGCCGAGGCGGCCGTGATGTCCTGGCCGTCGAGCGCGACCGTGCCGGATTCGACCTCCGCAACGCCGGCGAGCGCGTCGACGAGCTCGCGCTGCCCGTTGCCCTCCACCCCGGAGATGCCGACGATTTCGCCGGGACGCACGTCGAAGCTCACGCCGTGGACGGCGTGCAGCCGCTCGCCGCGATGCACCACCAGGTCCTGCACCCGGTAGATCGGCTCGCGGCCCGAGTACTCGGTGCCGGTCACGGTGACCTCGTGGACCTCGGACCCGGTCATCATCCGCGCCAGTGCCTGCTCGTCGTACGAGCCCTTCTCGGCCGTCGCGACGTTCTTGCCGTTGCGCAGCATGGTCACGCGGTCCGCGATGTCCATGACCTCGTTGAGCTTGTGGGTCACGACCACGATCGAGCGCCCGTCGTCGCGCAGCGCCTTGAGCGTCGCGAAGAGGTCGTCGACCTGCGCCGGGCCGAGCGACGAGGTCGGCTCGTCGAGGATCAGGACGTCGGCGCCGCGATAGAGGAGCTTGAAGATCTCGACCCGCTGCTGGGTGTCGATGGGGAGGTCGCTCACTCTCCGGTGCGGATCGATCTCGAAGCGCAGTCGCCTGGCCGACTCCGCGACACGGTTTTCCACCTCCTTGTGCGAGAGGTGCAGGTTCCACGCGGCCTCGGTGCCGAGCACGACGTTCTCGGCCACCGTGAAGCCCTGGACCAGCATGAAGTGCTGGTGGACCATCCCGATGCCCTGGTCGAGCGCGTCCTGCGGGCCGTCCAGATCGACCTTCTGGCCGTCGATGTGGATCTCGCCGGCGTCGGCGCGGACCATCCCGAACAGGATGTTCATCAGCGTCGTCTTGCCGGCGCCGTTCTCGCCAAGGAGAGCATGGATCTCGCCCGGCGCCAGGTCGAACGACACGTCCTGGTTCGCAACGGTGCTCCCGTAGGCCTTCGAGATCCCCCGCATGGCGATCTGATGTCCCATGCAGGACCACGTATACCTCATTCGTATGCCTGCCAACGGATTAAGGAGCACGCACGGACGACCAAAACCCTTGCCGGTGCGTGCGCCCTAACGCAGAGTCAACGAAGGCGGTCGTGACGGACCTCCTTTGACCTGAAGGGAGACGAATGACAACCGTGGACACGGGGGACCGCAGGGCCATCTGGCCGGGCGACATCCCCAAGCCCCTCGCGCCCTACAGCCCCGCCATCAAGGCAGGCGGATGGCTGTTCGTCGCCGGCCAGCTCGCGAGCGACTTCGAGACCGGGATCGCGCCCGAGTGCAGACTCCCCAACCCGAACCTGGGCGACCAGCTGCGGCTCCAGTCCGACTTCGTGCTGAAGAACCTCGCGGCGCTGCACGAGGCCGCCGGGATGGACATGCGCACGGACCCGGTCCGCATCTACCAGTGGTTCGCGTCGAAGTACCCCACGATGGAGGAGTTCGCCGCCGGCAACACGTGGCCGCGGATATCGATCACGCCGTACCTCGAGACACGCAACCTCTACATCGACGAGCCGCGCCCGGCATCGACCGGCATGGGCATCCGCGAGGACGGCCTGCTCGTCCGCGGCACGATCCTCGAGGTCGACATGATCTCGATGGAGAAGCAGGAGGGCGTCGAGAAGCAGGGCTTCCCGGTGCCCGACGGCGTGCCCTCGCCGCTCGCCGGCTACTCGCCCGCGATTCGCCACGGCGACTGGGTGTTCCTCGCCGGCGAGATCCCCGTCGACTGGCAGGGCGACTACCTCTCGCCCGAGCACCTCGGCGAACCGAGCGGCCTCGCGCGCGACGCGCGCGTGAACCCGTACTTCTGGTACGGCTCGGAGATCGAGGCGCAGACTGAATACACGCTCCAGAAGCTCGAGCGCATCGCCGACACCGCCGGGTCGTCGCTGGAGCGCTGCGTCAAGGCGACGGTCTACATCGCGAGCCCGCACGACTTCGCCGGGATGGACCGCGTGTGGAAGAGGTGGTTCCCGGAGCGGCCGCCGGCGCGAGTCGTCATCCCGTACATGGGGCTCGGCGGGAAGGGCAGCCGCGTCGAGATCGCGATGAAGCTGCTCGCCAACGACTCCGACCTGGACATCGAGACCGTGGAGACGTCCGACGCGCCCGAGCCGCTCGGCCACGAGCCCCAGGCGGTAAAGGCGGGGCCGTTCCTGTTCTTCTCCACCCAGATGGCGTTCGACTCGAGTGGCGCGCTGGCGGAAGAGACCAAGCGCCATCCCGAGTTCCCCTGGTACAAGCAGCCGGCCAAGCTGCAGATGCGCTACATGCTCAAGAACGCTGCCGCGATCTCGGAGGCCGCGGGCACGTCGCTCGACCAGCTGTGCCGCCGGCAGGCGTTCCACGACGACTTCACGTGGTTCGCCGAGACCATGGAGGACGAGTGGGCGTCCCACTTCCCGGGCGACAAGCCCGCGTCCACGACGCTGCGCATCGGAGGGCCGATGGTCGTCCCGGGCGCGAACATCCTGCTCGACCTCATCGGCTACATCCCGGGACGTTGACGTCGGGGGAGTCCGTCCCGCCGCTGGCGGAGCGGACTCCCGTCGGCACCTCGAAGGGCCCCCTGCTGGCGATCGGCGCGGGGATCACGTTCGGGACCCTCGGGATCTTCGGCACGCTCTTCTACGACCACGGCGGCGCTCCTTTCCCACTGCTCGTGCTCCGGTTCTGCGGCGGGTCGGTGGTGCTGGTGGCCATCGCGCTCGCGCTGCGCCTCCCGCGCCCCGACCGATCGGAGCTGCGCTGGGGCGTGCTGGCCGGGATGGGCCAACTCGGCGGGACCGGGTGCTTGTTCGCCGGCTACGAACACGCCTCGCCCGGGCTGGTCACGCTGCTGTTCTACGTCTACCCGCTGCTGGTGACGGTCGGCGACCGCGCGATCTTCGGTGTCGTCCTCGGCCGGGCGCGCATGCTCGTCCTGCTCGCCGGCCTGGCCGGCATCGCCCTCACCGTCGGCTCGCCCGGGTCGGCGTCGGCCGGCGGGGTGCTCTGGGGCCTGGCCGCGGGCGTGCTCACGGCCGCGTACATCCTCGTCAGCCGGCACGTGCTCGCGCGCACAGCCGAGCCCATCCGCTTCATCGCCATCGCGTTCAGTTGCGCGGCGATCGCGGCACTCGTGGTCGCGCTCTTCGCGGGCGTGGACTGGCCGCCGGCCGAGGCGCTGCCCGCGGCCGCCGGCGTGATCGTGCTCGGGTCGGTGGTGCCCGTCCTGCTCTTCTACTCGGCGATCTCGCTCGCGGGCGCCGGCACCGCCTCGCGCCTGGCCACGGTCGAGCCGGTGACCGCAGTGGTCCTCTCCTACCTCGTGCTGGGCGACTCGCTGACCGCGACGCAGATCGTCGGCGGGGTGATCGTCGTCGCCTCGGTGGTCATGCTGGCCAGGTCGTGACCGACGCGGTCACCTCGCGCACGGAGGTTCGCCAGGGCATCCGGGAGTCGATCCCGCTGGGCTTCGCGCTGCTGCCGATCGGGCTGGCGTTCGGCTACGGCGCCCATGTCGTGGGCCTCTCGTGGTGGATCGCCGGACTGATGTCGGTGCTGGTGTACGGCGGCCCGTCGCAGTTCATCGCCACGGGCCTCGTCGCCGTGGGCGCGGGGATCCCGAGCATCGTGGCCACCACGTTCGTGGCCAACCTGCGCTACTCGCTGTTCACCGCGTCGCTGGCTCCGTTCCTCCGCGACGCCCCGCGGGGGCGCCTGCTGTGGCTGTGCCAGGCCGTCGCCGACGGCTCATACGCGCTTACCCTCGCCCACGCGCACGAGCACCCGAAGCGCCCTCGCAAGGACCGCTACCTGCTCGGCAGCTTCTCCGTCTCCTTCGGCGCGTGGATCTCCTCGTCGGTGGCGGGCGCGCTGATCGGCGACTCACTGCCCGAGCCGATTGCTTTCGGCCTGCGGTTCGCGACGCCGGCGATCTTCATCGCGTTCCTGGTCCCGTACGTGCGCGACCTGCGCGCGGTGGGCGTCGTGCTCGTCGCCGGCGGGGTGACGGTGCTGGGCAACGAGTACCTGCCGACCGGCACCGGGCCGCTGGTCGCCATCGTCCTCGCCGCGACGCTCGGAGGGCTCCTGTGGCCGACGCGACCGCCCTGATCCTCGTCGCCGGCATGGCGGCCGTGACCTTTCTGACCCGTCTCCCGCTCGCGTTCCTCGCGCGCCGGCGGGCCAAGCTGCCCAGAGCCGTCGACCGCGTGCTGGAGCAGATCCCGGTGGCCGCGTTCGCGGCGATCGTGTTCCCCGCCGTGCTCCAGCCCGACGGCCACACCGACCTCGAGGCGTCCAACCTCTACCTGTGGGCGGCGGCCGTGACCGTGGCGGCCGCGGTCGCCGTGCCGCGCAGCCTCGTCGTGCCGCTGACGACGGGTGTGGCGACGGCTGTGGTGCTGCACCTGCTGTTCAGTTAGCGCCGGCGCCAGGGACGAACCGACCGCGCCCGGGCTCGGCGACGACGTCGCCGTCGCGCGCCACCGGCTCGCCGCGTAGGTAGGTCCGCACGGCACGCCCCACGAGCGTCCGACCCGCGTACGGCGACCATCCCGCCTTCGAGCGCACATCCTCGTCGCGCACCGTCCAGCGCTCCTCGGGGTCGACCAGCACGATGTCGGCGTCGGTGGCCGGTCGCAAGGAGCCCTTGGCCGGCGCGAGTCCGTAGAGCCGCGCGGGCACCTGGGCATAGACCTCGCACACGCGCTCGTAGGTGATGCGGCCTTGGTGGGCGCCGTCGAGCAGCACCGACAGCGTGGTGTCGAGGCCGGGCAGCCCGAAGTGCACGTCCCAGATCGAGCCGGAGCGCTTCTGCTCCACCGTCGCCGGGGCGTGGTCGCTGGAGACGTAGTCGATGCGTCCGTCGGCGAGCGCCCGCCACATCGCGGCGAGGTCGTCGCTCGAGCGCGCCCGGGCAGGCGGGGTGAACTTGCGAAATGCCCCAAACTCGTCCACCTCGCGCTCGGTGAGCGTGAGGTACTGCGGGCAACTCTCGACCACGAGCCCGTCGGCCGCGCGAAGCGCCTCGATGTGGCTGACGTGCGCGGCGACCACGCGTGCTCCCGTAGCCTGCGCGAGCCCGGCCGTGCGCCGCAATGCCTTGAGCTCGGCCTCGCGGTTGCGCCACTGTGGCACGATGCCGCCGTCCTCGCGACCCGACGCGCGCAGCGCCGTCTCGGCGTCGTGGGTGAGCGCCTCGTCCTCACAGTGCACGAGGCACACCGCGCGAGCGTCCGCCACCGCCGCGAACAGGTCCCGCAGGGGCCCGGCCGCGAAGCCGGGCAGCCCGTGCGTCGTGCATGTGAACGCCTTCACGAACGCCGCGCCCGCACGCCAGACGCCGGCGACCTCGTTCTGGCGCCCGGGCCAGGCGTGCGCGGCCAGCGCGAAGTCGACGCGCGCGCGGTCGATCAGGTGCTCGCGCTTGGCCAGGAGGTCGGCGGCGCTGACGACGGGCGCGGCGTGGGTGTGCTCCACCACCGTGGTGACGCCGGCGCGAGCCGCGGCCGAGGTCCCCGCGGGGAAGTCCTCGCGCGTGGGGTCGCCGGGGTCCATGAGGTGGACGTGCGCGTCGACCATGCCGGGGAACACGAGCAGCCCGGCCGCGTCGACGCACTCGCGCGCATCCTCGCGCTCGGTCGTGATCGCGTCGATCCGACCGTCGCGCACGTAGACGTTCTGCTCGGCGCTGCCGTCGGGCGACACGACGCGGCCGCCCTCGATCCCCAGGTCGTGGGCCAACTTCGCCTACTCGCCGGCGTGGTGCTGCTTCGGCCCCCGCATGTAGTGCTCGATCCACCAGCTGAAGAACGCGTGGCGAACGATGTCGCCGTCGCTCTCGCCGAAGCCGCCCTTCGCGCGCAGCTGCTCGACCAGCTCGGCGTCCTCGTCGGACAGCGTGACCTCGACCGGCTGCTTGACGATGGGGTAGACGGGCCAGTCGGGCGTGTAGGACTCGTCCGGGACGAGCTCGCGCGTCACCTTGATGTCCTTGACCTTGAAGTCGTCCGGCGTGCGCTGGTTGCGGAACTGCCGTTCCTCGGGCTGGAGCCACTGGTCGCGGTCGTCGGTCGTCGAGTCGAGCACCTGCACCTTGAGCGGCTTGAGCTCGAAGTTCGACGTGCTGAAGATGTCGGCGCCGCAGACGTTCGGCACGGCGAGGGTGTCGAAGTGGGCCATGAGCTCGACGTAGTCGCCCTGCCTGGCGAGCAGGCGCTTGATGTAGAGCTTGCCCTCGTCGTCGACGCCGGTGTGCATCCAGAAGTTGAACGAGTCGTGGACGTCGTCCGGGGTCAGCCCGTACTCGCGGATCGACTCGGCGAGGATGTCGTGGCAGTTCGTGTGCTGCTCGAAGCCGAACTGGTACTCGTAGAGGAAGCCCGTGCAGCGCGGGTACTGGATGTCGTTCGTCCCGACGCTGTCACTGATGATCGTGAACATCGGGCGCTCGCGGGGCGGGGCCGACCACAGCATGTCGCCCTCGGCCGGGAACAGTCCGTGCAGGTGCCGGGTGCGCCCGCAGTGGAAGTACTCCTTGTAGTCGTGCAGGTTGAACGCGTTGAAGTCGGCGCACTGGCCGTTGCCGACCTGCTCGATGCGCAGGATCTGTCCCCGCAGGACGGGGACCGCCTTGCCCGTCCCGGGCTCCATGACGTGCTCGAAGACCACCTCGCGGGCGCTCATGCTCGGGCCGCCTCGTCGCCGGCGGGCCCGAGCAGGTCGGGGTGCTCGCGGCAGAAGCGCGCGAAGCCGCTGTGGATGACCTCGCCGTGCGTCGAGCCGAGGCCTCCCTCCGCGATCAGCCGGTCGAGCATCTCGGCCTGCTGCTGGTTGATCTCGACGACGACGGTGCGCTCCGCCATGGACTCGATGGTAGATCCGCTTCGTACAAGGGCGTCCGTTTGGGTCATTCACCGTGGCCGTTTCCGCCGTCGAGGTATGCGGCGAAGCGGCGTGGGACGTCGGCCGCCGGCCCGGCGCCGAGTAGCAGCGAGAGCAGAACGCGCGCCTTGCGCGCGTTCAGCCAGCCCGCGCCGATGGCGCCGCGCGCAAGCAGGTCGCGCTCGGAGCCGGGGAAGCCGTACGTGGCACGCAGCACCTCGCCGACCTGGGTGCGTGACGCGTAGACGACCGGCATCGACGCCGCGACCTCGCCGACCGCGTCGGCCGCGTCGAGCGGGACGTGGCCGCCGCCCATGGTCTCCACCACGACGCCCTCGCTGCGCACCGCCGCCGCGCGCAGCGCGTCGCCGCCCTCGCCCAGCACCACGGTGACGAGACCGACGGGGCGGGGGCCAACGGCGTCGCCGAGGCCGAGGTCGACCGGCGCCGGGCGCAGCAGCACCCGCGGCCTTCCCTCGGCCACGTAGCCGAGCGGCCCCGCCAGCGGCGAGGCGAACGCGGCCGGCGAGACCGTGTGACGCTTGACGACCAGCCGTGCCGCGTGGATCTCGTCGTTGAGCACGACGACGCACCCGAGTCCGGCGGCGGCCGGCGCGGCCGCGGTCTGCACCGCCGCGAGCAGGTTGGCGGGGCCGTCGGCGCCGGCGGCCTGGGGGTTGCGCATCGCACCGGTGACCACCACCGGCTTGGGCGAGCGCACGAGCAGGTCGAGCGCGAACGCCATTTCCTCGATCGTGTCCGTGCCCTGGGTGATCACGACGCCGTCGCTGTCCCCCAGCATCCGCTCGATCTCGGCCGCCAGCGCGACCGCGTCGTCGAGGCCAAGGTGCGCACCGGGGACCTGGCGGAAGGTGGTGCTGCGCACGTCCGCGACGTCCGACAGGCCCGGCACCGCCGCGAGGAGATCCTCTGCGGTCAGGTTGGGCACCACTCCGCCGCCGCCCTCCGAGGTCATGGCGATCGTACCGCCGAGCGCGATGACGAAGATTTTGGCCATGGCCGGCAACCCTATGTCCCAGCCGCAAAGCTCATATGTATTACGATCGCCGTGGTGCCCAGAAGCGCTGCCGTAAGCCCTTCGGCCGGCTCCGCTGTCGGCCGTTCCCTGCGGCGCCGGGAGGACGAGCGCCTCCTCCGAGGCGCCGCCACCTTCCTCGACGATCTTGACCCGACGGGCGTGCTCCACGTGGCGTTCGCGCGCAGCCAGACGGCCCACGCGCGCGTCGCCGGCATCGACGTCGCCCGTGCGCGCGAGGCGCCCGGGGTCGAGGCCGTGGTGGTGGCGAGCGACCTCGACACGGGGCCGCTGGTGCCCCCGCTCGACAACGTGCTCGCCGTGGCCACGCCGCGGCCCCTGCTGGGCGAGGACGCTGTTCGGTTCGTCGGCGAGCCCGTGGCGGCGATCTGCGCCGCCTCGCGCTACGCGGCCGAGGACGCGGCCGAGCTGGTCGACCTCGACCTCGAGCCGCTGCCCGTCGTGGCCGATCTCGACGCCGCTGCCGCGGACGAGGTGGTGGTCGACGGCTACGCATCCAACGTGATCTTCGACAACCGCATACAGACGGGCGACGTGGATGCGGCGTTCGCGCACGCGGCCGCGGTCGTGGAGCGCACGTTCGTCAACCCCCGTTACGCCGCTCTGCCGATCGAGTCGCGCGGGATGCAGGCGGCGCCGGAAGGCGACGGCGTGCGGATCTGGGCCTCGACGCAGGCGCCGCACAAGCTGGCCCAGGTGGTCTCCGAGCTGCTCGAGCTGCCGCGCGAGCTCGTCGTCGTGGTCGTGCCGGACGTGGGCGGCGGGTTCGGGCAGAAGGCGCACGCTTATCCGGAGGACATCGTCGTGGTGTGGCTGGCGCGCCGACTCGGCCGGCCCGTGCGCTGGGCCGAGGATCGCTCCGAGAACCTGCTTGCCTCCAGCCACGCGCGCGACCAAACCGTGCGCGTCCGCGCTGCCGCCGACCGCGACGGGGCGCTGCTTGCGATCGACGCAGACGTCCTGTGCGACTCCGGCGCCTACGGCGTCTACCCGCACGGCCACATGCTGGAGGCGCTCGGGACGCCGGGCATGATCCCCGGCCCCTACCGGCTGCGCACCTACCGCTCGCGGGGGCGCGCGGTCGCGACCAACAAGTGCCCGGAGGGCGCCTACCGCGGCGTCGGACTACCCGTGGCGTCGTTCGTGCACGAGCGGGTCATGGACCTGCTCGCAGCCGAGCTCGACCTCGACCCGGCCGAGATCCGGCGGCGCAACCTGCTCGCGCCCGACGAGCTCCCGTACGAGACGGTCACCGGCCAGCACTACGACAGCGGCGACTACGCCCAGGCGCTCGAGCGGGCGCTCGAGGCCATCGGGTACCGGGAGGCGCGCGCCGCCCAGCGCGAGGCGCGCGCCCAAGGTCGGCTCGTCGGCCTCGGGATCGGGTGCTACGTCGAGTTCACCGGCATCAACTCGATGGTCTTCACCGGGCGCGGCATGGTCGGCATCGCCGGCTTCGACGGCGCCCACATCATGCTCGACGCGGACGGCATGGTCACGGTGTGGACGACGCTGCCGGCGATCGGGCAGGGCTCGGAGACGACGTTCGCGCAGATGGCGGCGGATGAGATGGGCGTGGACCTGGCGCGCGTGCGGGTCGCGCACGCCGACACGTCCGTGGGGGGGCTGCATGGAACCGGCACCTTCGCGAGCCGGAGCGCGATCGCTGGCGGCGGCGCCATCCGGGATGCCTGCGGCGAGCTACTGCAGCGGCTGCGCGAGGATGCCTCCGAGCGCCTGGAGGCGAATCCCGAGGACCTCGTACTCGCCGACGGCGCCGTACACGTCGCGGGCTCGCCGGCCGCCTCGGTGCCGCTGCAGGAGCTCGTCGAGGCCGCGTCCGCCGATCGCTATCGGGTCAGCGCGACGTTCGACCCGCCCGCCATCGCCTACCCGTACGCGACCCACGCCTGCCAGGTCGAGGTCGACGCCGAGACCGGCGCAATCGACATCCAGCGCTACGTCGTCGTCGAGGACTGCGGCACCGTCATCAACCCGATCATCGTCGAGGGCCAGGTGCACGGCGCGGTGGCCCAGGGCCTGGGCGGGACGCTGCTCGAGGGCATGGTCTACGGCCCCGACGGCCAACCGCTGACCGCCTCGCTGATGGACTACCTCGTCCCCACGGCGCCCGACGTGCCTCCGCTGGAGGTCGCGCACATGTCCATCCCGGCCCCCGGTTCGCCCAACGGCGCGAAGGGTGTCGGCGAGGGCGGCACGCTGGGGCCTCCCGGCGCGCTCGCCAACGCGGTGTCGGACGCCCTCGGCGTGGAATGCAACGAGCTGCCCCTGACCCCCGAGCGCGTCGCGGCGGCCGCCGTGGCCCGGCGATGACCATGACTGCGCCCATGTTCGAGCCGGGGCAGCTCGGCCCGCTTGAGCTCCGCAACCGGATCGTGCGCGCGGGCACCTCGGAGACGATGGCCGACGAGCGTGGGGCCGTCACCGACGAGTACGTGGCGCTGTACGAGACGCTGTCGCGCAACGACGTCGGCCTCATCTTCACGGGCCACCTCTACTGCGCCGAGCGCGGTCAGTACGCGCGGCGCCAGACGGGGATCTATTCCGACGACCTCGTGCCGGGGCTGCGACGCGTCGCCGACGCCGTGCACCGCCACGGCGGGCGCATCCTCGCTCAGGTGGCCCACGCCGGCAGCCAGTCGCGCGTGCAGGCCGGCACGGAGCCGCTGGCGCCGTCGGCCGTCCCCAACGCGCTCACCGGCCGCGACGTGCCCGAGGCGAGCACGGCGGAGATCGGCGAGGCGATCGAGGCGTTCGCCGCGGGCGCGCGCCGCGCGGTCGATGCCGGCTTCGACGGCGTCCACATCCACGCCGCCAACGGCTACCTGATCAGCGAGTTCTCCTCCCCCGCCGCAAACCGCCGCATCGACGCGTGGGGCGGCTCGGCGGAGGCACGCGACCGCTTCGCGCTCGAGGTCGCGCGCGCGGTGCGCGCGGCCGTGCCCGCGTCGATGCCGGTCACGATGAAGCTCGGCATGGTGGACGCCACGCCCGGCGGCCTCGGCCTCGACGAATCGGTGCGGCGGGCCGAGCGGCTCGTGGCCGCGGGCCTCGACGGCGTGGAGATCTCGTGCGGGGTCATGCGGGCCGCGTCCGACTCCGCTCGCCAGTACGTGGCCGTCGACCGGCGGCGAGCGGCCGAGGACCTGCTGCTCCATCGGCTGCTCAGCGAGGCGGCGCCCGAGGCCTATTTCCTCCCCTGGGCGCGGGCCGTGCGCAGCGCCGTCGAGACGGTGATCGTGCTCGTCGGCGGGATGCGTACGACGCACACGATGAACCGCGTCCTCGCCGCGGGTGACGCCGACCTCGTGGCGCTGTCCCGGCCGCTGATCCGCGAGCCCGACCTTGTGCGCCAGCTCGCACGCGGGCGCACCGGCCGGGTCGACTGCACCTCCTGCAACATCTGCCTGCTCCACGAAGGGCACCACTCGCTGCGCTGCTGGCGGACGCCGCGGCGCAACCTGGTCGAGCATGCGCTCTTCCGCCTCGGTGGGGGCCTGCGAAGGTGACCATCGGCCGCTCGTTCCTGCGCAAGGAGGACCGGCCGCTGCTCACCGGCGCCGCGCGCTTCGCCGACGACGTCCGCCTGCCGGGCGCGCTGCACGCGACGATCCTGCGCAGCCCGCACGGCCACGTCCGGATCGCCGGCATCGACGTGCGCGACGCGGAGGCGCTGCCCAGCGTGGTGAAGGTCTTTACCGCTGCCGACGTGCCCGACGGCGGCGGGCCCGCGATCCCGATGCGGATGTTCAGCCACCCTGGGATGGAGCGCTTCCTGCAGCGCCCGCTCGCCCGCGAGGTCGCGCGCTACTCGGGCGAGCCGGTGGCCGTCGTGGTCGCCGACAGCCGCTACCGCGCCGAGGACGCAGCCGAGCTGGTCGAGGTCGACTACGAGCCGCTGCCCGCCGTGGTCGACGCGGCCCGGGCGCTCGAGCCGGATGCGCCCGTCCTGCACGAGCATGCGGGGACGAACCTGGCCGCGGAGTACCGCATCGGGCACGGCGACGCGGACGCCGCGTTCGCCGCCGCCGACGTCGTCGTGGCCGCACGCATCGGGTGCCAGCGCCACGCGGCGGTGCCGCTGGAGACCCGTGGCCTCCTCGTCGATCCCTGCGGCAAGGACGGACGGCCGACGATCTGGGGGGCGAGCAAGGTCCCGCACGTCAACCGGCGCATGCTGGCCGCAATGCTCGGCCGCGACGAGACCGACATCCGCTTCGTCGAGCTGTCGGTAGGCGGCGGATTCGGCGCCCGCGGCGAGTTCTACCCCGAGGACTACCTGATCCCGTGGTGCGCGCTCGCGCTCAACCGGCCCATCGCGTGGGCGGAGGACCGCGAGGAGCACCTGCGCTCCACGAACCACTCGCGCGAGCAGGCTCACGACCTCGAGCTGGCGCTCGCCGCGGACGGAACCTTCCTGGCCATCCGCGGCACCCTGCTCAACAACACGGGCGCGTATGTCCGCACGCACGGCACCGTGGTACCGGGCATGACCGCGGGCCTGCTCCCCGGCCCCTACCGGCTTCCGGCCTATCGCGTGGTCGTGCGCCAGGTGGTGACGAACAAGACCCCGTCGGGCACGTACCGGGCGCCCGGCCGCTACGAGGCCACGCTCGCGCGCGAGCGCCTCGTCGATATGGCGGCACGTGAGCTCGATCGCGACCCGGCCGACCTGCGACGCCAGAACCTCGTCGCGCCCGACGAGATGCCCTACGCGGTGGGCACGGAACTCGAGGGCCATCCCGTCGTATACGACAGCGGCGACTACCCGCGGCTGCTCCAAGCCGGCCTCGAGCGGTTCGACTACGGCGGGATGCGCGCCTGGCGCGATGCCGGTGTCGGCGATCCTCGCGTGCGCCGCGGCGTCGGCATCGCCCTGTTCGTCGAGAAGAGCGGCATCGGGGTCTGGGAGTGGGGTCGCGCGTCGCTCGCACGCGGCGGCGAGATCGTGGTCCACACCGGCGCCGCCTCGCTCGGCCAGGGGCTGCAGACCGTGCTCGCCCAGGTGTGCGCCGACCGACTCGGCGTCGACTATGCGCGCGTGCGCGTGGAGCTGATCGACACCGACCACGTGCCCGACGGCATGGGCTCGTTCGGCAGCCGCGCCACCGCGCTGGGCGGCGCCGCCGTCGCGCGCGCCGCCGAGGCGCTGCACGACCACCTGCTCGACGCCGCCGCCGAGCACCTCGAGGCGGCAGTCGAGGACCTCGTGCTCTCCGACGCCGGCGTCGAGGTGCGCGGCACGCCGAGCGCCCGCGTGTCGCTCGTAGAGCTCGCCGAGCGCAACGGCGACGGCCTGGCGGGCGAGGGCCGGTACAGCTCGGAGGACATGAGCTTCCCGTACGGCCTGCACTGCGCCGCGGTAGAGGTCGACGTCGAGAGCGGCGCCGTGCGCATCCACCGCTATGCGATCGCGTACGACGTGGGCCGGTCGGTCAACCCCATGCTGGTGGAGGGGCAGATCGTCGGCGGGCTCGCGCAGGGCGCCGGCGGTGCGCTGTTCGAGCACCTCGCCTACGACGAGCAGGGGCAGCTCGTCGCCGGGACCTTCGCCGACCTGCTGCTCCCCACCGCCACCGAGGTACCAGCGGTCGACGTCCTCGTCACCGAGGACGCGCCGTCGCCGCTGACGCCGCAGGGCTTCAAGGGCGCCGGCGAGGGCGGCACCAACGCCGCCGGCGCCGCCATCGCGAACGCGGTCTCGGACGCCCTGGGCGCCGAGGTCACCGACCTGCCGATCACCCCCGAGCGAGCGCTCGCGCTCGCCGCCGCCGGAGGACGACGATGAAGCCACCCCCGTTCGAGTACGACGCCCCGGCCACCACGAACGAAGCGCTGCAGCTGCTGCGCGAGCACGGCCTGGAGGGCAAGGTGCTCGCCGGGGGCCAGAGCCTCGTGCCGCTGCTGAACTTTCGCCTGGCCCGCCCCAGCCGGCTGATCGACATCAACGGCCTGGGCGAGCTCACCCATGTGCGCCGCCAGGACGGGCGCCTGCGCGTCGGCGCGGTCGCCCGCCAGTCGGCGCTCGAGCGCTCAACGATCGTGCGCGAGCACTGGCCGCTGCTGCACGAGGCGATCGGCTGGGTCGCGCACGCCCAGATCCGCAACCGCGGCACCGTGGGCGGCTCCATCGCCCACGCCGACCCGGCGGCCGAGCTGCCGGTCGTGCTGGCGGCGTTGGAGGGCTCGGTCCGCGTGCGCTCGACGCGAGGGGAGCGCACGATCCCATGGAACGAGCTTTTCGTCACCCACCTCACGACGTCGCTCGACCCCGATGAGCTGCTGGTCGAGGTCGAGCTTCCGCCGCAGCCGCCGCGCACCGGCACCGCCTTCGTCGAGTACGCGCGCCGGCACGGAGACTTCGCGCTCGGCGGCGCCGCGGTGACGCTCACCTGCGACGAGGACGGCGCCTGCCGCTCGGCGGCCATCGCACTGTTGAGCGCCGCGCCGACGCCCCTCCGGGCGGCGGCGGCCGAGGAGGTGCTGTCCGGGCGTCACGTCGACGAGGAGGCGGCGCGCGAAGCGGCGGCCGCGGGGGTGCGCGACATCGATCCCACCGGCGACATCCACGGCAGCTCGGCGTACCGCCGCAGGCTCGTCGAGGCCATGGTCCGCCGGGCCATCACGACGGCGGCCGGGCGCGTGCCGCAGGAGGTCTGACATGGGCGAGCGGCGCATCAGCGTCGAGATCAACGACGACGTCTACGAGCGGACGGTCGAGCCCCGGCTCCTGCTCTCGGACTTCATCCGCCACGAGTGCCATCTGACCGGCACGCACGTCGGCTGCGAGCACGGCGTGTGCGGGGCGTGCACCGTGCAGGTCGACGGTGAGCCGATGCGATCATGCCTGCTGCTGGCCGTACAGGCCGACGGCCGCTCGATCCGGACGGTCGAGGGCATGACCGACGGCCTCCCCGACGACGAGCTTCACCCCTTACAGCAGGCCTTCCACGAGGAGCACGCGCTGCAGTGCGGGTTCTGCACCCCTGGCTTCCTGATGTCGCTCGAGCCGCTGCTGCCGGAGCTGGGCGGGCGAAGCGACGAGGAGATCCGCGAGGCCCTCGCGGGCAACCTCTGCCGCTGCACGGGCTACCAGAACATCGTGGCCGCCGTGCGCCTCGCCGCGGAACGGATCTGAAACCGCGACCGAAACCATTGCCCGTCTTGGTGTCACCTATTACGATGCCCGGCCCCGCATGAAGCTCGAGAACGAGTTCAGCGTCGCCGCGCCGCTTGACCAGACGTGGTCCACGCTCCTCGACATCGAGCGTGTGGCGTCCTGCCTGCCGGGCGCCAAGCTCGAATCCGAGTCCTCCGACGGGACCTATCGCGGCGAGATGACGGTCAAGCTCGGGCCGATGACGCTGTCCTACAAGGGGACGGCGCGCCTGGCCGAGGTCGAGGAGGACGAGCACATCGCCGTCCTCGAGGCCCGGGCCCGCGAGACGCGCGGCTCGGGCATGGCGACCGCGATGATCCGCAACCAGCTCACAGCCGGCGACGAGGGCACGACGGTCGTGAAAGTCGAGACCGACCTCAACATCACCGGCCGCCCGGCCCAGTTCGGCCGCGGGATCATGGAGGACGTCTCCAGCCGCATGCTCGACGACTTCGCCCGCCGCCTGGAGCGCGAGATCGTCGGCGGGCAGGCCCGCGCGGCCGCGGCAGAGGCCGACGGCGACGGCGATGGCTCGGTGCCGAGCACCACCGCGCCGGCGACGCCGCCGCCCCCCGCTACCGAGAATGCGCTCGACCTCGGCTCGGTCGTCATGGGCCCGCTCGCCAAGCGCGCCGGGATCGCCGCCGCCGTGCTCGCCGTCTTCGCCGTGGGCCTGGCCGTCCTCTTGCGCGGCCGCCGGCGCCGGCGCGGGCCCCACCTGACGCTGAGCTGGCGCTAACGGGCGATGACCACCCAGGGGAAGATCGCCGCGATCCTCAACCCGGGTCGGATGCTCGCCGACGGGATCCCCTACCCCGACTACGCCGGCGCGCTCGAGGTGCTCGACGACGGCGGCGACTGGTTCGAGCACTGGATGGGCATCAGCGGCCGCTACGAGGAGCTGGGAACCGGCGCGCGCGCGGCGGGCAACGAGGTCTCGGCAGGCGAGTGGCTGTGGCAGGCTTCGCTCAGCGCCCACTACGCGCAGTTCATGTGGTTCCACGACCCCGAGCGGCGCGAGGCGGGGCAGAACGCCAAGGCCGCGCTGTACGAGGCTGCGGCACCGCTGCTGCGCCCGGCGGCCGAGCGCGTCGACATCCCGTTCGAGGACACCGCGATCCCCGGCTACCTGCGCCGCCCTGACGTCGACGGTGCGGTGCCCTGCGTCGTGCTCATCGGCGGGCTGGAGAGCACGAAGGAGGAGAGCTACCTCTTCGAGGCGATGTGCCTGCGCCGCGGGATCGCGACGATGGCCTTCGACGGCCCGGGGCAGGGCGAGATGTTCTTCACCCGCAAGCTCGGTCCCGGCTTCGAGCGTGTCACGTCGGCCGTCGTCGACTGGCTCGAGCAGGCCGACGGCATCGACGCGTCGCGCCTGGGCGTGCTGGGTCGCAGCCTCGGCGGCTACTACTCCGTGCGCTCGGCCGCGTGCGACCCGCGCCTGAGGGCGTGCGTCGCCTGGGGCGCGTGCTTCGACCTCTCCGACCTCGACACCATGCCGCCGCACACCCACGACGGCTTCGTCTACGTCACCGGCATCGAGAACCGCGAGGAGGCGCGCGAGCACCTGCGGCGCTCGATCGACCTCGCCGACGTGGCGGGCGACCTGCGCTGTCCCACCTACGTCCTGCACGGGTACCACGACCGGATCTTCTCGATGGACCAGGTGGAGAAGCTGCGCGAGCAGGTCGTCAACGCGCCGATCGAGATGGACGTGGAGATCGAAGGCGACCACTGCTGTCACAACATGGGTGGGATCGTCCGCCCCCGCATGGCGGATTGGATGGCGCAGCACCTGCGGCGGGACGCCGGCGCATGAAGCCCGCCGAGCTCGACTACGCCGCGCCGACGTCGCTCGACGACGCGATCGGCCTGCTCGCGAGCCGCGACGCCAAGATCCTCGCCGGCGGCCAGAGCCTGGTTCCCCTGCTCAACCTGCGCCTCGCCGCGCCCGAGCTCCTCGTCGACCTGCGCAGCGTGCCCGGGCTTGACGGGATCCGGCGCGACGGCGACGACCTCGTGATCGGCGCCACCGTGCGCCAGCGCCGGGCCGAGCGCGACGCCACCATCCGCGAGGTCGCCCCGCTCGTCGCGGAGGCGCTCCGTCACGTCGGACACCCGCAGATCCGGTCGCGGGGCACGATCGGCGGCAGCATCGCCCACGCCGACCCGGCGGCGGAGCTGCCCGCCGTGCTCGTCGCCCTGGACGGCTCGGTGCGCGCCCGCGGGCCCGGCGGCGAACGCGAGATCGCCGCCGCCGACTTCTTTCAGGGCTTCCTGATGACCGCGCTGGCCGAGGACGAGATCCTCGTCGCGATCACACTGCCGGCGGCGGCGCCGCGCACCGGCGCCGGGTGCGTCGAGATCGCGCAGCGCGCCGGTGACTACGCCGCCTGCGGCGCGGTCGCGCAGGTCACCCTCGACGGCGACCGCGTCGCCGATGCGCGCGTGGCGCTGATCGGCGCGATCGACCGGCCCGTGCGCGCGCGGACGGTCGAGGAGGCGCTGATCGGCTCGGCGGGCACGCCGCAGGACATCGCCGCCGCCGCGGCCCACGCGTCCGACGGCCTCGACCCCATGCCGGACCCGCGCGTGCCGGCGGAGTACCGGCTGCACCTGGCGCGCGTGGTCGCGCGCCGCGCGGTCGAGCAGGCCACGGAGCGCGCTGGATGAGCAGCCACACGATCCGCGTCACCGTCAACGGGACCGAGCACGAGGCCACGGTCCCCGCCCGCCTCACGCTTGCGGACTTCCTGCGCGAGCACCTCGACCTGACCGCCACCCACCTCGGTTGCGAGCACGGGGTATGCGGCGCCTGCACCGTGCTGCTCGACGGCGAGACGGCGCGCGCCTGCATCACGCTGGTCGCCCAGGTCGACGGGGCCGAGATCGTCACCCTCGAGGGCATCGCGGCCGACGGGGAGGAGCTGCACCCCGTCCAGCAGGCGTTCTGGGACCGCCACGGCATGCAGTGCGGCTTCTGCACGCCGGGCTTCATCCTCTCGACCATCGAGCTGCTGCGCGAGCACCCGGACCCCACGCGCGAACAGATCGACGAGGCCCTGGGTGGCCACCTGTGCCGGTGCACCGGCTACGTGAAGATCGTCGAGGCCGTCGACCAGGCCGCCGAGCGGCTGCGGGCGGGGAGCGGGAGATGAGGCGGGTCTTCGGAGCCCCGCTCAAGCGCAAGGAGGATCCGCGCCTCCTGCGCGGCGGCGGCCAGTACGTCGCCGACATCAAGCTGCACCGCATGGTTCACGCCGCGGTCGTGCGCAGCCCGTACCCCCACGCGGTGATCCGCGGCATCGACGCCACCGAGTGCCGGGCCGACCCGCGCTGCGTCGCGGTCCTGACTGCCGACGACTTCGACGACCTGCCCGAGCTTCAGTGCATAGACGCCGAGGAGACGACGCGGCCGTTCCTGCAGCCGGTGCTCGCGCGCGGCAAGGTGCGCTACGTCGGCGAGCCCGTGGCGGTCGTCGTGGCCGAGGACCGCTATGACGCCGAGGACCTCATGCCCCTGGTCAGGGTCGACTACGAGCCGCTGCCCGCGGTCGTCGACCCCGAGCGTGCCCTCGAGCCCGGCGCGCCGATCGTCCACGAGGGCACCAACCTCGTCGACACGCTGCACTACGCCACCGGCGACGCGGCGGGCGCGCTCGAGGGGGCGCCGCACGTGCTGCGCGAGCGCTTGCAGACCCAGCGCCACGCGGGCATGCCGATGGAGACCCGCGGCGTGATCGCGAGCTGGGAGGACCGCACGAGCGCCATCACGCTGTGGAGCTCGACCCAGGTCCCCAACGGCGTCAAGCGCAGCCTCCAGGCCGCGCTCGGCCTGCCCGAGAACGGCGTGCGGGTGATCGCGCCGGACCTCGGTGGCGGGTTCGGGGTCAAGCTGCAGATCTACCCCGAGGAGATCCTCATCTGCCGGCTGGCGCAACGCATCCGCCGGCCGACCAAGTGGATCGAGGACCGCTGGGAGCACTTCGTGGCGGCCACGCACGGCCGCGAGCAGTTCCACGACGTCGAGGTCGGCTACGAGGACGACGGCCGCATCGTCGCCATCCGCGACGATTGCCTGACCAACACCGGCGCCTACCTGCAGAGCCTGACGCTCGTCGAGCCCTTCATCGGCGTGGCCATGTTGACCGGGCCCTACCGGGTCGACAATTTCGAGGCGACCTCGCGCGTGGCCGCGACCAACAAGACGCCGATGAACCCGTTCCGCGGTGTCGGCCACGTGCAGGCCGCGTTCACGATGGAGCGCATCGTCGACCTCGTGGCGGCCGATCTCGGCCTCGACCCGGTCGAGGTGCGGCTGCGCAACATGATCACCTCCGACCAGTTGCCGCTCGACAGGGTTTTCGGCAACGTGCTCGCCGGCACCATCGTCTACGACTCCGGCGACTACCCGGAGTGCCTCCGCCGCGCCGCCGAGCTCGCCGGCCACGCCGAGTTTGCCGCCGAGCAGGCGAAGGCGCGCGCTGAGGGACGCTACATCGGGATGGGCTTCGGCTGCTTCGTCGAGGAGACCGGTCTGGGCCCGTACGAGTCGGGCACGGTCCGCATCGAGCCGTCGGGGAAGGTCACCGTCCTGACCGGCGCGTGCAGCAGCGGACAGGGCCATGCCACGACGCTCGCGCAGATCGCGGCCGACGAACTGGGAGTCGGTGTCGACGACGTGACCGTCCTGCACGGCGACACGGAGCTCGTCCGCCACGGCGTGGGTACCTACGCGAGCCGCACCGCGGCGGTGGGCGGCGCAGCGGTGCGCAAGGCCGCGACCAAGGTCCGCGAGCGGGCCGAGTTCATCGCGGGCCAACTGCTGGAGGTGGACCCCGCGGACCTCGAGGTCGCCGAGGGCGGCTTTGCCGTGGCCGGCTCGCCGGCGGTGTCGATTTCGCACGCCGAGATCGCGGCCACCGTCATGCCCGGCTCGCCGCTGATCGACGGCGTCGAAGAATACGGCCTCGAGGCGACCGACATCTTCCATCCCGAGACGAACACGTTCGCCTACGGGGTGCACGTCGCCACGGTGGAGGTCGACATCGAAACCGGCGTCGTCAGCCACCTGCGCCACGTGGTGGTCAACGACTCCGGCCGGGTCATCAACCCGCTGATCCTCGAGGGCCAAGTCCAGGGCGGCGTGGCGCTGGGCGTCGGCGGGGCCTTGCTCGAGGAGATCCTTTACGACGAGGACGGCCAGCCGCGCAACCCGAACTTCATGGACTATGTCGTGCCCGGCATCGACAACATCTCGCCGGAGATCCTCGTCGAGCACATGGAGATCCCAACCCCGCTGAATCCCGACGGCATCAAGGGCGGCGGCGAAGGTGGCGCCGTGGGCGCACCGGCTGCGATCGCCAACGCGGTCGCGAACGCGATCAGCCCCGCGCGGATCACCGCAACCCCCCTCTTCCCGGCCCGCGTCCACCAGGCGATCGTGGACGCCGGGCTCGCCCGTATGGTCGCCCAGGAGGTCACATGAGCCCAGCGGGGAAGCCCGTCGTCCCCCAGCTCGAGAGCACTCCGCTCGCCGAACAGGCCTGGGCCGCGATCCTCTCCGCCATCCTCGAGCGCCGCTTCGAGCGCCGCCTGCCCTCCGAGGAGGACCTGGCGAAGCTGCTCAACGTCAGCCGCACCACGATCCGCACCGCATTGCAGCGGCTCGAGCAGGACGGCATCGTCAGCCGCCGGCGCGCGATCGGCACAACGATCAACGCCCACGTGGCGCCGGCCAACCTGGCGCTTCAGCGCCTGGTTGGCTTCGACCAGCTCCTCGAGGAGAAGGGCCACACGGTTCGCACTGACGTGAGCTGGAAGAGCGCGCCGCCGCCGGCCGAGGCACAGTCGGGGTTCTCGCTCGACCCCACGCCGGACTGCTGCATCACCAGCAAGGCCTACTTCGCCGACGACCGGCTGGCGATCCACATCCGCGACATCATCCCTTGGGACCAGCTCGTCACCGAGGACCCGGGCGACCGCATTCCGGCGTCGATGTTCGAGTTCAGCAAGCGGTTCCTGCGCCAGCCCATCGACCACGCGGTCGTGCGGATCGTGCCGGTGGTGAAGAACGACAAGTCGCCGACGGCGCTGCGGCTGAAGAAGGGCGGCGCCTTCGTGCGGCTCTACGAGACGCACTACTCCACGAGCGGCGACGCGCTCGCGTTCTCGATCATCGACGGCGACCCCCAGTACGTGCAGCTGGAGGTCTTCCGGCGCAACTGAGATGACCCCGGAGGCCGCAACCCGGGAGGCCGCGGTGCGCTGGATCTCCGAGGCCGCCGGGCCGATCCGCCGCAGCACCGAGTTGAGCGTGGCGTGACGGCGCCCGTCGAGGACATCGCGGGCGCCCTGCGCGGCGAGGCGTACCTCGCGGACCGCGGTTTGGCCACCGTTCTGCGCGTGGCGCTGCGCCTGGGCAAGCCGCTGCTGCTGGAGGGCGAGGCGGGCGTCGGCAAGACCGAGGTCGCCAAGGCGCTGGCCCGTGTGCTCGAGGCGCGGCTGATCCGGCTGCAGTGCTACGAGGGCATCGATGTCGCCCATGCGCTCTACGACTGGAACTACGCCCGCCAGATGCTGTACATCCGCACGCTCGAGGCCGCGCACACGGCCGGGGCGGACGCGATGGACCAGCTGTTCGGTCCCGAGTTTCTTGTACGGCGCCCGTTGCTCGAGGCGATCGACAACGACGACGCGAGGCCCCCCGTCCTCCTGATCGACGAGATCGACCGCGCTGACGACGAGTTCGAGGCCTTCCTCCTCGAGCTCCTCTCCGACTTCCAGGTCACCGTGCCAGAGATCGGGACCCTGAGCGCGCGCCGGCGGCCTGTCGTGCTGCTCACCTCAAACCGCACCCGCGACCTGCACGACGCGCTCAAGCGGCGTTGCCTGTACCACTGGATCGGGCATCCGTCGCTCGAGCGCGAAGTGGCGATCGTGACCTTGCGGGTGCCCGACGCCTCCGAGCGTCTCGCGCGCCAGGCGGCCGCCTTCGTGGCTCGCGTGCGCGGCCTCGACGTGGCCAAGACGCCCGGCGTGGCCGAGACCATCGACTGGGTCGAGGCGCTCCTTTCACTCGGGGAGACCGAGCTGCGTCCCGACGTGGTCGACGACACGCTCGGGGCGGTCGTCAAGTACCACGAGGACCTCGAGCGCGTGCGCGAGGCCGGCGTGCCGGAGCTCGTGAGCGCGGCGCTCGGTCCGGGCGCGTCGGGCCGGCACGCCCGATGAGCGGCCCCGCGGCCCGCATCGTCGAGTTCGGGCGTGCACTCCGCGCCGCCGGCGTCGAGGTCGGCGCGGCGCAGCTGCAGGACGCGGTGGGGGCGCTGGCCGGCGTCGACCTCGGCGAGCGCGAGGAGGTCTACTGGGCCCTGCGCTGCACGCTGTGCTCGCGCTACGAGCACATCGAGATCTTCGACGCGCTCTTCGAGGAGTTCCTGCGCTCGGCCGCCGGGCCCGTCGAGGCGGTGCCCGAGCCCGAGCCGGCGCTCACCGAGGGCGAGCCGGAGGGCGACGACGCCGGCACGACCCGCGCGCTCGAGCCCCCGCCCTCGCGCGATGACCTGCCTGAGGCGGCCGAGGGCGAGCACGGGCATGGCTCGTCGACGACCGAGCGCCTGCTCGACCTCGACTTCCGCGCCTACGGGCCGGAGGAGCTGCGCGCCGCCCGGAAGGTCATCGAACGCATCGCTCGCGCCCTGCCGCTGCGGCAGTCGCGCCGGATGGAGGCGGCGGCGTCGGGCCGCCGCGTCGACATGCGACGCACGCTGCGGATGGCGATGCGCACGGAGGGTCACCCGATCGAGCGGGGGTTCCGCCGGCGGGAGATGACTCCGCGCCGGACGGTGTTCCTGCTGGACATCTCCGGCTCGATGGCGCCGTATACCCGGCCGCTGATCACGTTCGCCCAGGCGGCGGTCAGCACCCGACGCTCGGTCGAGGCATTCACCTTCGGCACCCGCGTGACCCGCTTGACGCGGCACCTCGCCGGCGCCGACCCGGACCGGGCGATCTCGCGGGCGGCCGACGCCGTGCCCGACTGGGCCGGCGGGACGCGCATCGGGGCCAGCCTCAAGGCGTTCAACGATGGCTGGGGCCGGCGCGGGCTCGCGCGCGGCGCGCTCATGATCGTCGTCTCGGACGGGTGGGAGCGGGGCGACCCGAGCCTGCTGGGCTCCCAGATGGCGATCCTCCATCGCGCGGCGCACACGGTGGCGTGGGTCAACCCGCTGGCCGGCGACCCGCGCTACCGCCCGGTCGCCCGAGGCATGGCGGCGGCCCTGCCGTGGGTCGACGTGTTCCTTCCGGGCCACAGCCTGAGC
The DNA here is from genome assembly GCA_045805605.1 of Solirubrobacteraceae bacterium. Taxonomy (GTDB): domain Bacteria; phylum Actinomycetota; class Thermoleophilia; order Solirubrobacterales; family Solirubrobacteraceae; genus DATBDE01. Next base: position 17,509 of record JBJMKX010000021.1, on the reverse strand, counting down.
GCGCTCGCCGACCTCGTCGGCGTGCTCGAGACGCTGGGCGGGCGCCATGGCCGGACACGGGGCCCGGCGGGAGTGGCGGCATGACGATCGGCGCCTCCGCGCCGCGCCTCGAGGACCGGCGCTTGCTCCGTGCCGCGGGGCGGTTCGTCGACGACGTCGATGTGGCTGGCCAGCTCAGCATGCGGGTCGTGCGAGCACAGGTCGCCCACGCGCGCATCCGCTCGATCGACACCGCGCGTGCCCGCAAGGCGCCGGGAGTAGTCGACGTCGTCACCGGCGAGGACGTCGCGAACATCGAGCCGATCCCCTTGCGCCTGGACTTCGGGATCGAGCTGGATCCGTACCTCCAGGCGGTGCTCGCCCACGACCGCGTCCGCTACGTGGGCGAGCCCCTCGCCGTGGTCGTCGCGGAGGACGTCTACCTCGCCCACGATGCCGCGGACCTGGTGGAGGTCGACGTCGAGGAGCTGCCGGTCGTCGTCGACGCCGAGGCGGCGCTGCAGGACGGCGCCCGGAGCCTGTGGGACGGCCGCGACAACGAGGCGGCCACGCTGACCAAGCGGTTCGGCGACGTCGAGGCGGCGTTTGCAGCGGCCGACCGCGTGATCGGCGCCGAGGTCCGCGTGGGCCGCCACACGGGCATGCCGCTGGAGACCCGCGGCCTCGTCGCCCAGTGGGACCAGGGCCGCGAGCACCTGACGGTGTGGGGCGCGGCGCTCGTGACCCACTATCACCGACGCGTGCTCGCGCGGCTGCTGGGCCTGCCCGTCCATCGCATCACCATGCGCGACACCGACGCGGGCGGCAACTTCGGCGTGCGCGGCGATTTCTTCCCCGAGGACTTCCTCGTGCCCTTCCTCGCCATCCGGACGGGCCGGCCGGTCAAGTGGACCGAGGACCGCGCCGAGCACCTGGTGGCGACCAACCACGCGCGCGAGCAGCTGCACCGCATCGAGGCGGCGTTCGCCGACGACGGACGCCTGCTGGGCCTGCGCAACGAGATCTGGCACAACAAGGGCGCCTACATCCGGCCCACCGGCGTCGTCGTCTCGGAGATCTCGGTGGGGATGCTGCCCTGGCCCTACAACGTGCCGGCCTACGAGGGAACGATCCACGTCGTCACGACGAACAAGACGCCGGTCGGGCCCTACCGCGCGCCGGGCCGCTACGAGGCCACGCTGGCCCGCGAGATCGTGCTCACGCGCGCCGCGCGCGAGCTGGGCGTCGACGAGGTAGAGCTGCGCCGGGCCAATCTGCTCGACCGTGAGGACCTTCCCCACGAGCCCGACCTCACGGTCGGCGGCGAGGCCTTCGTGCTCAACTCCGGTGACTTCCGGGGCCTGCTGGACAAGGCGATCGAGGCATCCGGATTCGAGGCGTGGCGAGCAGAGGCGGCCGCGCTGCGCGCCGAGGGCCGACTCGTGGGCGCGGGCATGGGCTACTTCATGGACAAGAGCGGGCTCGGCGTCTATGAGACCGCGGGGATCGACGTCGATGTGGATGGGAGCATCCGTGTGCTCACCGGGGGCGCTTCCTCCGGACAGGGCATCGAAACGGTGCTCGCCCAGATCGCGGGCGAGGTGCTCGGCGTGGGGCTGGACCGCATCGAGGTCGTCCACGGTGACACCGATCTCATCCCGGACGGCGTGGGCTCGTGGTCGAGCCGGACCACCGTCATCGGCGGCAGCGCCGTCCTGCACGCCGCGGGTGAGACGGCGGCCAAGGCGCGACGCATCGGGGCCGACCTGCTCGAGGCGGCCGTCGAGGACGTGGTGCTCGAAGACGGGCGGGTGTTCGTCGCGGGCTCACCGGAGCCGAGCCTCGGCCTGGACGAGCTCGCCGCCGCGGCCGACCCGGTGCACAGCGAGCGCCGCGGCGAGGCGGCGGGGCTGGGCGCCCGGTCGATCTACGTCGATCCGGCGATGAACTATCCGTACGGCGTCGGGCTGGGGCAGGTGGAAGTCGATCCAGAGACCGGCGGCGTACGGCTGCTGCGCTACTTCGTCGCGTACGAGATCGGCCGCGCCGTCAACCCCATGCTGGTCAAGGGCCAGATCGCCGGCGGCGCCGCCCAAGGCGTCGGCGGGGCGCTCTTGGAGGAGCTCACCTACGACGGCTCCGGCCAGCCGACGTCGGCATCGCTGATGGACTATCTGCTGCCGACCGCCGGCGACATGCCCGAAATCGGATTCCTGATCTGCGAGGACGCGCCCACCCCGACGAACCCGCTCGGCGCCAAGGGTGCGGGCGAGTCGGGGATCATGCCGGTCGGCGCCGTCGTCGCGGCCGCGGTCGAGGACGCGCTCGGCGCGCCCGGGGTGGTGACGCAACTGCCGCTCCATCCGGACCGCGTCCAGGCCTGGGCCGCGCAGGCCGCGGCGCCGCGGTGACGCCGCTCGCGCTCCTGACTCCGTCGTCGATCGGCTCGGTCGAAATCCGCAACCGGGTCATTCGGTCGTCGACATCCGAGACGATGGCCGACGAGGACGGCTTCGTGACGCCGCGCTACCGCGCGTTGCACCAGGCACTCGCTCGCGGCGGCGTCGGGTTGATCTTCACCGGCCACTCCTACGTCCACCCGAGCGGGAAGTCGATCGCCGGGATGACCGGGGTCCACGACGACGACCACATCCCCCTACTGCACCGGCTGACCGACGCGGTCCACGCCGAGGAGCGAAGATCTTCTGCCAGCTGCAACACGCCGGCAGCCAGAGCCGCGCTCCCCACGACGGTGGCCGACTGCCGTCCGACCGCGCACAGCTCGCCGCGCGCGCCGAAGATCGCCGCGCCGGCGAGCCACTTGCGGCCCTCGCGGCCGATCGGCCAGCCGATCACGACGAGACCTGACGCCCGAGCTGTTCGAGACCGCTCGCCGCAGGGCCGCCGAGCAGAGCGTCGCGATCGACTGGATCGAGGGCGACGCCGAAGAGCTCCCGTTCGAGGACGGGCGCTTTGACCGCGTGCTTTCCGCATTCGGCATCCAGTCCGCACCGCGCCACGAGATCGTCGCGCAGGAGCTCGTGCGGGTCACCCGGCCGGGCGGCCGGATCGGACTCGTCAACTGGACGCCCACGGGGTCGGGTCGGTAGCTGTTCAAGATCATGGGCGCTACCTGCCGCCGCCGCCGGACTTCGCGTCACCGCCGCCGCTGTGGGGCAACGAGGACCACGTGCGCGGGCTGTTCGATGACACGGGCGTCGAGCTCGAGTTCGCGCTCGGCTACAACCCGTGGCGGTTCGACTCCGTCGAGGAGTACGTGGCGTTCATGGAGACGTACTACGGGCCGACGGTCAAAGCGCGCGAGCGCCTGACTGCCGAGGGCCGTTGGGAGGAGTGTCGCCGGGACATCGCCGCGCTCGCTGAGCGCCACAACCTGGCGACCGACGGCAGTCTCCTGATGTACGCCACGTACCTGGTCGTCGTCGGGCGCAAGGCGGCCTAGCGGGGCCGAACCACGCGCGGGCGCTCCCAGGAGCACCAAGGAGGGAGAGCCCCGCTCTGGCGGGGTTCTCTCAGCGCGCCCTCAGGATTCGAATCGCTCGACGACGGCGCGGGCCCGGCATGTCGCTGCCCTGCAAATCGTCGAGCCATGGCCGGTACGCTGGAACACACATGCCTCCTGCTGTCCTCCTTGCCGTTGACGAAGACGCGGACGCGCTCGCCGACCTCGAGACGCAGCTCGTCCGCCGCTACGCCCGCGACTACCGTGTCGAGACCCGTAGCGATTCCGAGCAGGCGCTCCGGACGCTGGCGGAACTGGCCCACGCCGGGGAGGAAGTGGCGCTCGTGCTCGCGGGTCGGTCGATCTGGGATGCGAACGGCGCTGCGCTGCTCGAGCGGGCGCGCCAGCTCCATCCCCACGCCAAGCGTGCGCTGGTGGTCCCTGCGGGCGCGTGGGCAGACCAGCCGACGGCCGAGGCGATCCTGGATTCGATGGCCCTGGGGCGAGTCGACTACTACGCCCCCAAGCCGGGGGGGCCGCCGGATGAGGTGTTCCATCAGGCCATTTCGAACTTCTTGCTCGAGTGGGCGACGGAACGGCGCATGGTTCCGCACACCGTCCACATCGTGGGCGAGGAATGGTCGGGCAGGGCCTACGAGCTGAGAGACGTTTTCGAGCGCTGCGTGGCGCCGCACGCCTTCTGGCTGGCCGACTCCGACGAGGGGCGCGCGCTGCTCGCAAAGGCGGGTCCCCACGTCAAGTTGCCGGTCATGATCTTTCCCAACGGGCGTGCCCTGGGCGACCCTTCTGATTCCGAGGTCTCGGAGGCTGCCGGCACCCCGGCCGACGTGGCGGAGCACATTTTCGACGTCGTCATCGTCGGCGCAGGGCCCGCGGGGCTATCGGCGGCGGTGTATGCCGCGTCTGAGGGGATGCACACGCTCGTGGTTGACGAGGGCGGCATCGGCGGCCAGGCCCGGTCGAGCTCGCGGATCCGCAATTACCTGGGTTTCCCCAGGGGCGTCAGCGGCAGTCGGCTCGCCGAACAGGCCTACGAGCAGGCCTCGGTCTTCGGGGCCAGCTTCGTGTTCATGCATCGGGCGACCGGGCTCAGTCGGTTGGGTGACCGGTTCGACGTCTCACTCTCGGACGGCCGACGCCTGAGCGCTGCTGCGGTGATACTCGCCACCGGCGCCACCTACCGCCGCTTGGGCGTTCCCGCGCTCGAGCTCCTGGTCGGCGCCGGCGTCTCGTACGGTGGCGCAGCCTCGGAGGCCCATGCGCTGAGCGGGAAGGACGCTTACATCGCCGGTGGCGGCAACTCCGCCGGTCAGGCTGCCCTGCACCTTGCCCGTTACGCGCGTCGCGTCACCCTCTTGGTGCGCGCCGGGTCGCTCGAGGCCGGCATGTCGCACTACCTCGTCCGGGAGGTCAAGGCCACAGCGAACGTGGACGTGCGCACCCATGCTGCGGTGGTCGGTGGCGGAGGCGACGGCCGTCTGCAGGCGCTGGTGTTGCGCGACAGCACCACCGGCGACGAGACAACCGTTGCCGCCGACGCACTGTTCGTGCTGATCGGCGCTCGCCCGCGCACCGACTGGCTGCCCGACGAGATGGCGACTGACCGACACGGGTTCCTCTACACCGGCGATGACGTCGCGGACGACCACCGCTGGCCGCTCGATCGCCGGCCGTTCGCGCTCGAGACCAGCATGCCGGGCGTCCTTGCGGCCGGGGACGTGCGGCATGCCTCCGTCAAGCGCGTGGCCTCGGCGGTGGGCGAGGGCTCGATCGCGGTGCAGGTCCTCCACAACCTCTTTGCGGACCAGCGGCTGCATCCCCGGCGCCTGACCGGCGACGGAGCAGCTCCGGCGGCGAGCGCCAAAGCTCGCTAGGCCACGGCGAAGGGTGCGAGTAACCGACCCCGAGCAACTGGTCTAGACCAATATGCTAGCGTTCGTAGAAGGGGCTAAGCGCGTAAGGAGGAGATAGGGATGGGGGCTGGGACTCGACGAGTTTGGGCGTTGATCGCCGCGGTGGCCGTCGTGCTCGGGGGAGCGGGCATCGCCGGCTGTGGGAGCAGCGGTGGCGGGGGTGACAGCGAGAAGGGCGGCACCATCGCTCTGCTGTTGCCCGAGACGAAGACCACCCGCTACGAGGAGCAGGATCGACCCAACTTCGAGAAGCGGGTCAAGGAGCTCTGCAAGAACTGCAAGGTCATCTACTCGAACGCGGACCAGGATCCCGCGAAGCAGCAGCAGCAGGCGGAGGCTGCGATCACGAAGGGCGCCAAGGTGATCGTGATCAGCGCGGTCGACGTGGCGTCGGCTGACGCGATCGTCAAGCGCGCGAAGCAGCAGAACGTCAAGGTGATCGCCTACGGGCGCCTGATTCCGGACGCCAACATCGACGACTACGTGTCGATCGACCCGTACAAGGTCGGCCAGCAGCAGGCACGCTCGCAGATGAAGGCGCTCACGGCTCAGGGCAAGAAGAACCCGAGGATCGTGATGATCAACGGCGCTCCCACGGACTCGAACGCCAAGCCGTACAAGGACGGCGCGGCCAGCATCTTCAAGCAGCAGGGCGCGAAGATCGTCAAGAGCTATGACACGGCGGACTGGAGCCCCGACAAGGCCCAGCAGGAGATGGAGCAGTCCATCACGACGTTGGGCAAGAACGGCTTCGAAGGCGTGTACGTGGCCAACGACGGCATGGCAAGCGGAGCAATCGCAGCGCTTGAGGGGGCCGGAATCGACCCGAGCACCCGGTTGGTGACCGGGCAGGACGCGGAGCTGGCGGGCGTGCAGCGGATCCTCGCGGGCAAGCAGCTGATGACCGTCTACCAGCCGATCATCAAGATCGCCCGGACTTCGGCGGAGCTGGCGGTGCCGATCGCACAGGGCAAGAAGCCGCCCGCCAACCTGACCCCCGACAAGGTCAACAACGGAACCAAGGAAGTGCCGTCCGCCCTGCTCGACACGACCGAGATCACCAAGGACAACATCGACGACACCGTGGTCAAGGACGGGTTCCTGAAGGCCCAGGACATCTGCACGGGGGCCTACGCGAGCGCGTGCAAGGCGGCGGGCATCGTCTGACCCAGCCCACCCTGGCCGTCGACGCCGGCCAGACCGAGACGCGGGCGGCGCTCTACCACGAGGGTCGCTCGCGACTCGCCCGGGCGCTCGGGGTCGGGCGCATCGATGCCATCGACGGCGGCGCGGATGCCGTCGCGGGCACGCTCCTGCGGGCGGTCGCGGGCCTCGGCGCCATGCCGGACACGCCACCGGCAGTCGGAGTGGGTCTGTCCGGCATCGAGGCGGCGCGCGAAGACGAGCTGGCGCGGGTGAGCGACGCGCTGCGCCGCGAGCTCCGCGCGCAGCGAATCGCCATGGCGAGCGACGGCGTGACCTCGCTCTTCGGCGCGCTCGAGGGCGCTCCCGGCGTGGTCGTCTCCGCGGGCACGGGCACCGTCGCCGTCGCACACGACGGACGGCGCTGGGCGAAGGTCGACGGCTGGGGCTCGCTGCTCGGCGATGCCGGCAGCGGCCTCGCGATCGGCCGGGCCGGGCTCGACTCGGCGCTGCGGGAGTACGACGGCCGCGGAGGTTCTCCTTCGCTGCTGCGCGCCGCGGAGCGCGACTATGGGCCCGCCGACCAGCTCGTCAGTCGCATCCACCGCACTGCAGCGCCAACCGCGACGGTGGCAGCGTTTGCGACCGCCGTTGCCGGCGAGGCGCGCGCAGGCGACGATGCGGCGATGGACATCGTGCGCGCCGCAGGCCGGGAGCTGGCCGTCTCCGCCTCCGCCGCGCTGCGGAGGGTGTTCGAACCCGACGCCCGGGTGGCGGTCTCCTACGCGGGCAACGTCTTCCGGGCGGGGGCACCGCTGCTTCGATCCTTCGAGCACGAGCTGGCTGAGCGCTGCCCACATGCCGTGCTGGTGGCCCCGCGTGGCGATTCGCTGACGGGCGCGGCGCTGCTGGCCCGGCGCGCCGAGCAGCTGGAACCTGAACCGGGGCTCGTATGGCTGGCGGGCTAGGCGATCCGCTGGCCGCGATGCGCGGCGGCCTGGTCGTCTCCGTGCAGGCGCCCCCGGGCAGCCCGCTGCGCGACCCGGCCCACATGGCGGCGATGGCCCGCGCCGCGAAGGCGGGCGGCGCCCGCGCGGTGCGGGCGGAGGGCGCGCGCGACATCGCCGCCATCCGCGACGCGATCGACCTTCCCCTGATCGGCCTGCGCAAGCGGGCGTCGCCCGACACCGCCGTCGTGATCACGCCGTCGCTCGAGGACGCCCGCGAGGTGGCCGCGGCAGGCGCCGACGTGCTCGCCCTCGACGCGACCGGGCGCCCACGCGCCGACGGCCGCGGCCCCCGCGACCTGATGGAGCAGCTCATGCACGAGCTGCCGCTGCCGCTGCTGGCCGACGTCGACTGCTACGCCGCCGGCATCGCGGCGAGCGAGGCGGGAGCGGCCGCCGTCGCCACGACGCTCTCGGGCTACACCTCGGGCCCGCCGCCGGCCGCGCCCGATCTCGAACTGGTCGAGCGCCTCGCCGCTGCGCTCGACTGTCCCGTACTTGCGGAGGGCCGGTACGCCTCCGTCGACGACGTGCGGCGAGCGTTCGATGCCGGCGCGCACGCCGTCGTCGTCGGCACGGCGATAACCGATCCGGTCGCGCTCACGCGGCGCTTCGCCGCCGCCGCGGCCAGCTCGGAGGCCAGGCGTGCCCCGGCCTAGCGCCAACCCCCGCCCGCTCGCCGAGGAGCTGCTGCCGCCGCGCCTCGCCGGCGGGCCGAAGGGCCGCGAGCTGCGCGAGATCCTCGAGGGACTGGTGGCGAACCTTGCGCCCGGAACCGCCCTTCCCTCGGAGCGGGTGCTCGCCGATCGCTACGGCGTCGCGCGGATGACCGTTCGGGGCGAGATCGATCGGCTCACCTCGGAAGGGCTCACCTACCGCGTCCATGGCCGGGGAACGTTCGTGGCGGAGCCGCGTGTGGCCCAGGAACTGACCCTGAGCTCCTTCACCGAGGACATGCGTGCTCGGGGCCTGAGGCCGGGGTCGAACGTGCTGGCGCGCGAGCTCGTGGAGGCAACCGACGGGCTCGCGCTGCGCCTGGAGCTGGCCCCGGCGGCGGAGGTCCTGCGTCTGGATCGGGTGCGCACCGCCGACGGCAGCCCGCTCGCCGTGGAGGAGGCGTATGTGTCGACGTCGCGCTACCCGGGCATCGAGGAGGTCGACTTCTCCGACGCTTCCCTCTTCGACGTGCTGGCGGAGGGATGGAACGTGCGGCTGCGCGACGCCGATCAGCGCGTGGTGGCGGTCGCGGTCGACGCCCAAGACGCCAATGTGCTGAAGGTGGCGCCCGGGAGCCCCGGACTGCGCTTCCAGACGCTTACCCGCGACGCGGACGGCACGCCGGTCTACTACGCGATCTCGCTCTTCCGCGGCGACCGCTACGAGATCGACCTCAAGCAAGTGCGCGAGCGGTGACCTCCGCCCGGACTGCACATCCTCACGCCGACGCGCTGAACGCCTCCGCGCCCCCGACGAGCGTGCGCAGCACGCGCAGGTCGGCGTCGAGCACCGCGATGTGCGCGGGCGCCCCGGGCCGCAGCACGCCGAGGTCCTGACGGGCGAGCAGGCGCGCCGGCGCCGCGGCCGCGGCATGCACAGCCTCGGCCAGCTCCGCGCCGGCCCCAACCAGGTTGCGAACGGCCTCGTCCATGGTGAGCAGGCTGCCCGCGAGCGTGCCGTCGGATAGGCGCACGGCCCCGTCCGCAACGTGGACCGTCCGGCCCCCCAGCTGGTAGGTCCCCGGCGCCATGCCTGCCGCCTCCACCGCATCGCTCACGAGGCAGAACCGGCTGTCGGCCGCCAGGAACGCCCCGTAGGCGGACTCCGGCGCCAGATGGACACCGTCGACGATCGCCTGGACCGTCACGCTCGAGCGCACGAGTGCCACTCCCGCCAGCCCCGGATCCCGCGGGCGCCATCGGCGGTGGGCGTTGTGGACGTGCGTGATCGCGCGAGCGCCGGCATCGAACGCTGCGTGCGCGGCCGCGGCGTCCGCGTCGGAGTGTCCCACCGAGACCACCACGCCGCGCGCCGCCAGCATGCGCACGAGCTCGAGGCCGCCGGGAAGCTCTGGCGCGAGGGTCATCATCGTGACCGGCCCCGTCGCGCAGAGCGTTTCCGCGAGGACAGGATCCGGGGGCAGGAGGTGAGCGGGATCGTGGGCTCCCGCCCACGTCGGAGCCAGGAACGGCCCTTCCAGATGCACGCCCACCACGCGGGGCAGACCGTTCTCGGACAGCGAACCCACGAGCTCTAGTGGGTCGCGATAGGCGGAGGGCGGAGAAGAGACGAAGGTCGGCTGGAAGGCGACGACTCCGCACGCCGCGAGAGCCTGCGCCGCGCGGCGATAGCCCTCCCGGTCCGCATTGAAGAAGTCGATGCCGCAGATGCCGTTGATGTGCGCGTCCACGAAGCCCGGTACGGCCGTGCCATGCGACCCGGCCGGGCGCACACCCACCGCGACCACCGCCCCGTCCGCGATCGTCACGTCTCCCTCGACCAGCGCCCCGTCTACGAGCGCCTCGCGCACCCCGAGCCGCACGAAGCTCCTTCTCTAGTGGTCTAGACCAGATAGTCTACGGCACGCTTCCACGCCCGGTTTGTACCGCCTGACGCCGCTAGCGGACGGTGAGTGGCTGGGCGCCAGCTGACTGGGTCATGCCTTCCGTGGCGGCCCCGCCCGGCCGGTCTATCTCGAACCACACGTGCGTCCCGGCATCGCGAACGACGCCCCAGCGGTCGGCGATGCGATCGACCAGGCGCAAGCCCCAGCCGCCGTGGTCGTCGCCCGTCCGCATCACCACCCGCATGCCGGCGCCGCTGTCGATGACCTCGATGCGAACGAAGGTGTCGGTGACCAGCGCTCGGACCCTGATTCGCTGGCGGCGCCCTACCCCGGCGTGTCGGATGCAGTTCGTCACCAGCTCGCTGGCGAGCAACATCACCGCTTGCCCCTCGGCGCGCTCGAGGCCCAGGTTGCCAAGCTCGGCCCTAGCCGCCGCCGGCGCCTCTACATCTGGCGCGAAGGCCAGATCCACCATCGACATCCCGACCTACGCGCCCCAATCGACCGATTGCCGTGAGCGGCGCGTACCCACCAATGCTGGGTACGACACGCAGGACGAGGGTACCGTCAATCCATGCTCTCCCGCTACCCATGTCCGCAATGGCCGCCGAGCTGAGTCGCGAGGACGTCCAGACCGCGCTTGCGAAGGTGCTCCTCGAGCGGGTGCGCCAGGACAACTACCCGAGCACGACGCAGATGGACCTGCTGGAGGAGGTCATCCCTCCCGCCCTTGTCCGCGACTACGTCAACGTCCTGCTGGAGAAGACGCTGACGTCCCGCTTCCCGAGCATCCCGGTCCTGCGGCGCCTGCAGCGGGTGACGTCCCGGCTTCCGTAGGCGTCCTCCGCTGCCCACCGGGCGCGTGCGGGAACATTGCGGATCGGATAATGGTTGACGCGTCTCCGTAAACATCAAGGGAAGGTCGCCATGAAGTACTACGTCGCCGCGAGGCCCGGGCCGATGCCGCCGTCGCCGGAGCAGTTCGACGCGGCCATCGAATGGCTTGACGCGAAGGTCCAGGACGGGACGTTCGACTGCATCTTCGGATTCATGGAGGGCGGCGGCTTCAGCGTCCTCAACGCCGATTCGCACCGGGAGGTGCTCGACGTGATGGCGGAGTATCCGCTGTTCGGGCTGGTGACCTGGGACGTGCAGCCGCTGCTCGAGTTCAAGGAAGGCATCGAAACGCTGCGGGCCAAGCTCGCCGAGGCCCAAGCCGCCATGGCCGGCCGCGGCTGAGCCGGACGCGACGCTGAGCGAGTGCCCGCTGGCCGGCGGGCACTCGACGGCTATTCGCGATACGGCGAGGTCTCGCCCGCGGGGTGCCCCGGCTCGGGCGACTGGAGGTGCTCGCCCTCGGTCGGCGTCGCGATGTCGGCGGGCTGCGTCACCGGCTTGTCCGGCGGCACCTCGTGGGCCTCCTGGGGGCCCGGGTGGCTGGTCGCCGTGCCGTCCTCGCGCTCGGAGGGCTTTCCGATCGGCGTGACCGGGATGAGGGGGCTCGACGGCTTCTCGCCGAGCGTGACTTCGAGCGCGCGGTCGAAGGTCCCGGCCACGAGCTCGGCGGCGGCCTCCTCCTGCTCGAGGATCCGCTTGGCCACGGAGACCGTCTCGCTGTCGCCGGCGCGCTCGGCGAGCCGCAGGATGAGGCGATACGTCGCGATCTCGAGGTTCTCGAAGGCGAACGCGACCGTCGCCAGGCGGATCGGCGTGTTGGGCAGCGCCTGAAGTGCGGTGCCCAGGCCGAGCGCCGCCGCCTGCATGGCGAGGTCCTGAGCCTTGGATGGACCGCTCCCGCGCGCCTGCAGGCGCTCGGAGACATAGCGCTCGTGCTCCTGGGTCTGGAGGAGATGGGCGCGGTAGACGGCGCCGATATCGGTGTCGCCGGCCAGCTTCGGCGCTTTCTCGAGCAGCTGGATCGCTTGCTTCTCGATCGCGTGCGCCTGCGTCAGCGCGGCGGTGAGCTGCTTGTCGATCGTCGCTGACACGGCTGCTCCCCGGTGTCGTTTCCTTCCGTGCGCGGATTCCCGTTTTCGCGGTCCCGAAACCGCGCTGGTCCCGCCGATTACCCGCCTTTGCGCGACCCCAGGGAAGGTGGTATACACCAACGCCCCTGCAACCGAGGGAGGTGCCTGGGCGGGATGTGTCTGGCCATCCCAGGCCGGATCGAAGAGATCGTCGACGAGGACCTCCGGCTCGCACGGGTCGATGTCGCCGGAGTGCGCCGCAACGTCAACGTGGGGCTGCTGGATTCCGTCGACGGCGGCGTCCGGCCGGGTGACTGGGTGCTCATCCATGTCGGCTTTGCCCTCTCGAAGGTCGACGAGGAGGAGGCCCTTGCGACGCGGCGGCTGCTCGAGCAGATGGGCGCCGAGTACGAGCAGGAGCTCGACGAGCTGAAGGCGAGCGTCATCGAGTGAGCTGTGACCACGACGTCGGCTGCATCACCTGCGGCGACACGGCGGTCGAGCTGCGTGTGCAACGCATCGATGCGGCCACGGGCCTGGCGCGCTGCCTCGACGAGGAGGGACGAGCGGAGACCGTCGAGACCGCGCTCGTGGGCGCGCTGAACCCGGGGGACACGGTCCTGGTCCACGCCGGCACCGCGATTCAGGTCATCGGGGGCAATGCATGAGGTTCGTCGACGAGTTTCGCGATGCCGAGCTGGGTCGCGCGGTGGCCGCAGAGATTCTCGCCGCCGTCGAGCCCGGCCGGCACTACAAGATCATGGAGGTCTGCGGCGGCCACACGCACTCGATCTACAAGTACGGCGTCGACGACCTCCTGCCGTCCAACGTGGAGCTGGTGCACGGGCCGGGCTGCCCGGTGTGCGTCATCCCCATGGGGCGGGTGGACGACGGCATCGCCGTCGCCCATCACGAGGGCGTCATCTTCGCCTGCTTCGGCGACATGATGCGCGTTCCCGGATCCGCCGGGACGCTGCTGGACGCGAAGGCCGAGGGGGCCGACGTGCGGATGGTCTATTCGCCGCTCGACGCCCTGCGCATCGCCAGGCAGAACCCGGATCGCGAGGTGGTGTTCTTCGCGATCGGCTTCGAGACGACCGCGCCCTCCACCGCCCTGACGCTCAAGCGGGCGAAGGCCGAGGGCCTGCGCAACTTCTCGTGCCTGTGCAACCACGTGACGATCGTTCCGCCGCTGCGGGCGCTGCTCGAGTCCCCCGACCTGCGGCTGGACGGGTTCATCGGCCCGGGCCACGTTTGCACGGTCGTCGGCGCGCGCCCGTTCGAGTTCATCCCGGCCGACTACCGAAAGCCGGTGGTGATCTCGGGGTTCGAGCCGCTCGACCTCCTGCAGTCGGTCCACATGATCATGCGCCAGCTCGGCCTGGGTCGGAGCGACGTCGAGGTCCAGTACAGCCGCGTCGTCCCCTACGAGGGCAACCTGCGCGCGCTCGAGGTGATGGCCGAGGTCTTCGAGCTGCGCCCGCACTTCGAGTGGCGGGGGCTCGGCTTCATCTCACAGAGCGCGCTGCGCCTCACCGCCGCCTACGCCGACTTCGATGCCGAAGTGCGCTACGAGGTGCCCGGCGTCCGCGTCGCCGACCCGAAGGCGTGTCAATGCGGCGAGGTGCTCAAGGGCGTCATCAAGCCGTGGGAGTGCAAGGTGTTCGGCACCGCATGCACCCCCGAGCACGCGATTGGCACGTGCATGGTCTCGCCCGAGGGGGCCTGCGCGGCGTACTACAACTACGGGCGATTCGCCCGCGAGCGGGAGGTCGTGTGATGGCCGACCCGGCCGCTCCGGCGTCCGACCGCGAGCAGCGGATCCTCGACATCATCGAGACGGCGCGGTCCAAGCGGCCGAGGTTCAAGGACGAGCGGGTCACCATGGCCCACGGCGCCGGGGGCAAGGCCACCCAGACCCTGGTCGAGGGACTGCTGGCGCCGGCGTTTCACTCGGCGGCGCTGGACGAGCTGGGCGACGCCGGCATCGTGACCGTCGATGGGCTCGACCTGGCGCTGACCACGGACAGCTTCGTCGTCCGGCCGATTCGCTTCCCGGGCGGGTCGATCGGGGAGCTGGCGGTCAACGGGACGGTCAACGACCTAGCCGTGGCGGGGGCCTGCCCGGTGGCCCTGAGCGCCTCGCTTGTGCTCGAGGAGGGCCTCGACGCTGCGGTGCTGCGCCACGAGATCGACGCAATGGCCGCCGCGGCCGCCGTCGCCGGCGTCGAAGTCGTGACCGGCGACACGAAGGTGGTGGAGCGCGGTCACGCCGACGCGATGTACGTGTGTACGACCGGCCTGGGCCGGATCGACCCCCGCGCCCGGACCTCGACGGGTGCCCTGCGCCCCGGCGATCGCATCCTCGTCTCTGGCAGCGTCGGCGAGCACGGCACGGCGATCATGCTCGCGCGCGGCGAATTCGAGCTCGACGCGCCGATCGAGTCGGACACCCGCTGCCTGTGGCCGGCGGTGGACGCGCTGCTGGAGGCGGCGGGAGAGCACCTGCGCTGCATGCGCGACGCGACGCGCGGCGGCGTGGCGTCGGCACTCAACGAGCTCGCGCGCGCCTCACAGGTTGCGATGATCGTGCGAGAGGCCGACGTGCCCGTCCGGCCTGAGGTCGCCGGAGCGGCCGAGCTGCTCGGCATCGATCCGATGTACGTCGCCAACGAGGGCAAGCTCGTGGCTTTCGTCGACCCCGCGCGTGCGGATGCCGCGCTGGCCGCGCTGCGCTCGGTGCCGGGATGCGAGCTCGCGGCCGACATCGGCGAGGTCAGGACCGAGCCGCCCGCGATGGTGCTCGTCGAGACCGCGTTCGGCGGGCGCAGGGTGATGGACCTGCTTGCAGGCGACCCGCTCCCGAGGATCTGCTGATGCACGAGCTTGCGATCGCCGAGTGCATCCTCGCGGTCGTGGAGCGCCATGCCGCCGGGCGGAAGGTGGTCGAGGTCGACGTCAGCGTGGGCCACCTGCGCCAGGTGGTGCCGGCGGCGCTCGAGTTCGCGTTCGAGCTGGCCGGTCGCGGCACGGTGGCGGAGGGCGCGACGCTGGTGCTCGACGCCGTGCCCGCCGCCGGTCGCTGCCGCACCTGCGGCGAGCGGAGCACGTTCGCGGCGTTCCCGCTGGCGTGCGCGGCGTGCGGAGGCTTGGACATCGAGGTGACGCAGGGGCAGGAGCTCCAGGTCGAGTCGCTCGAGCTGGAGGACGCTTTGGCAACGAATGGAGGGCTGGCCCATGGCGGCTGAGACGCAGGCGCGCGGAGTCGACGAAGTTCACATCCTCTGGATCTCGGAGGGCATGAGCTGCGACGGCGACTCGGTCTCGGTCACCGCCGCCGGCCAGCCCGGCATCGAGGACGTGGTCCTCGGGGCGATCCCCGGACTGCCGAAGGTCCATCTCCACAACAAGGTGCTGTCCCCGACGCTCGGCGGGGAGGAGTTCCTCAAGCCGTTCCGCCAGGCCGCCAACGACGAGCTCGACGCCCCGTTCGTGCTCGTCATCGAGGGCTCGATCCCGAACGAGAAGATCAACGGGGACGGCTACTGGACCTCGTTCGGCAACGACGAGGCGACCGGTGAGCCGCTGACGCTGAACTGGTGGCTGGACCGGTTGCCGCAGAAGGCCTGGGGGGTGGTGGCGGTGGGGACTTGCGCCACCTACGGCGGCATCCACGCGATGGCCGGCAACCCCACGGGCTGCATGGGCCTCGCCGACTACCTGGGCTGGGACTTCCGCTCGGCCGGAGGCCTGCCGATCGTCAACATCCCCGGCTGTCCGGTCCAGCCGGAGAACTTCATGGAGACGCTGGTATGGCTGCTCTACCAGGCCGCCGGGCTGGCGCCCACGATCCCGCTCGACGAGCAGCTGCGCCCGCAGTGGATCTTCGGCAAGACCGTCCACGAGGGCTGCGATCGCGCCGGGTACTACGAGCAGGGCGACTTCGCCAAGGACTACAACTCGCCCAAGTGCCAGGTCAAGATCGGCTGCTGGGGGCCGGTCGTCAACTGCAACGTCCCCAAGCGCGGCTGGATGGCCGGGATCGGCGGCTGCCCGAACGTCGGCGGGATCTGCATCGGGTGCACGATGCCGGGCTTCCCCGACAAGTTCATGCCGTTCATGGACGCCCCGCCCGGCGGCGGCGTGTCCTCGAACGCGATCAACGTCTACGGCAAGGCGGTCCGGCGCCTGCGCTCGATCACCAACAAGACCGTCAACAAGGAGCCCAAGTGGCGGCACAACAAGCCAGAGCTGACCACGGGCTACGACCCGCGCTGGGGGAACTGACATGGCCGCGACCCGAGAGCCCGTCAAGCCCGAGGCCGGCCGCATCGTCGACATGGCGTGGGATCCGATCACGCGCATCGTCGGCAACCTCGGCATCTACACGAAGATCGACTTCGACAACCGCGAGGTCGTGTCGTGCAAGGCGACGTCGTCGCTGTTCCGCGGCTACAGCGTGTTCATGAAGGGCAAGGACCCGCGCGACGCGCACTTCATCACGAGCCGCATCTGCGGCATCTGCGGCGACAACCACGCCGTGTGCTCGTGCTACGCGCAGCAGATGGCCTATGGCGTCAAGCCGCCGCCGCTGGCCGAGTGGATCGTCAACCTCGGCGAGGCGGCCGAGTACATCTTCGACCACATCATCTTCCAGGACAATCTCGTCTTCGTGGACTTCTGCGAGCAGATGGTCCGCGAGACGAACCCGAGCGTGTGGGCCAAGGCGGAGAGCGCCGAGGCGCCGGGGGCGAACGTCCACGGCTACCGGACGATCGGCGACATCATGCGGTCGTACAACCCGTTCACGGGCGAGACGTACCGCGAGGCGCTGCACATGTCGCGCATCGGCCGCGAGATGATCTGCCTCATGGAGGGGCGCCACGTGCACCCCTCGACGATCTACCCCGGCGGCGTCGGGACGGTCGCGACGCCGACGCTGCTGACCGACTACCTCAGCCGGCTGCTGCGGTGCCTTGACTTCATCAAGAAGGCCGTCGCCATGAACGACGACGTCTTCGACTTCTTCTACGAGGCCCTGCCGGGCTACGAGCAGGTCGGCCGGCGCCGCATCCTGCTCGGGTGCTGGGGCGCGTTCAACAACCCCGACCACGTCGACTACACGTACCGCAACATGGACAACTGGGGGAACGAGATGTTCGTGACCCCCGGCGTCGTGGTCGACGGCGAGCTCGTCACGACGAACCTCGTCGACATCAACCTGGGCATCCGGATCATGCTCGGCTCCTCGTACTACGAGGACTGGGTCAACGAGGAGACGTTCGTCGACAAGGATCCGCTCGGCAACCCGGTGGACAAGCGCCATCCGTGGAACCAGACGACGATCCCCAAGCCGCAGAAGCGCGACCTCGACGGCGGGAACTACTCGTGGGTCATGAGCCCGCGCTGGTACGACAAGCGCACGGGCGACAACCTCGCCCTCGACACCGGCG
>JBJMKX010000020.1:0-14373 GCA_045805605.1 Solirubrobacteraceae bacterium | reverse complement strand
TTGGTTGAGCAGCCGGCCGGTCAGATCCGGGTCCTTGGTCTGGATCACGAGGGCCCCGTTCAGCGTCGGCTCCGTCGTGCCCCGCACGTAGAGGGCGGCATCCCCGAGTGCACCGGTCAGCTCGTCGATCGAGGCCCCGGTCGCCTGCTGAATCTGGGCAATCCCCTGCTCGAGGTTCGGGATGCCGGCGTCCTTCAGCTGCTCGACCGTCCGCTTTGCCGCATCGCCCAGGTTGCCGAGCCCGAAGGCCAGCCAGGAATCCGCGGGAACGTCAGCGACGAGCGCGCTCTCGGGGGTCTCGATGCCGCTGTTGCCGCCGACGAACTCGAGGTCGAAGCTGCTCGCCGAGGCGGTCAGGGCGCCGGAGACCGGCTCCTCCGCGGCGTCACCCGCGTACTTCTCGAAGAGGGCGCGGCTGCTCTGGTCGATCTGATCCCCGATTGAGTCGATCAGGGTCTTGGGCACGGTGTAGAAGGTCCCGAGCCTGTCCCCCGGCAGCTGGTCCAGCGAGTCCTTGAAGTCACCGTCGTCGCCGAGCGAATCGCCCTTCTGGGCGTCCACGGCGGCCTTGAAGCCCGCCTGGTCGCCCTCGACCAGGAAGTCGCCGACCGTGCCGAAGACGTTGCCGGCCTCGGTGGGATCGGCCTGGTACGAGACGCCGTTGTAGGTCTGCGGTGCCGGGCTGGTCTCCGTCGCACCGGTGGCCTTCCGCGCGAACGCGAGCGCAGCGGCGGGATCCGTTGCCTGCGCCACGATCGTTGCCGGCGGGTTGTCCCCGGCCAGGCTGGTGAAGAAGAGGCCGACCTTCTCGCCGAGCCACGGTGCCACGTCCTGCTGGTAGTTGACCGGGTGACCTTCGGATTTCGCCGAATCCTGGAGCAGGGAGACGATCTTGCTGCCCGGATCCGCGGTGTCCATGACCTTGCTGAGCGCGGCCTTCGCGTCGGTCTCGGCCTGGCCGGTCGGCTTCAAGGTCGCGTCGAGGTACACCGCCGCATTTGCGGGCGCGGCGGCGGCCGGCCCGACGTCGGCGCTGCTGCTGTCGTTGTCACCACCGCCGCAGCCGACCAGGATCCCGGCGGGGACCGCTACGCAGGCGGCAAGCAGTGCACTGAGTCGAGTACCTCTCACGGAGCGCGGAATCGTAGCGTCGCTACTCGACGGTGACGGTCTTGGCCAGGTTGCGCGGCTGGTCGACGTTGAGGTCGCGGTGCCGCGCGATCCGGTACGCGAGGAGCTGGAGGGGGATGACCGCCAGCATCGGCTGCAGCATCCAATCGGTCCGCGGGATCTCGATCACCCGGTCGGCGTGGTCGCCGATGTCGGCGTTCCCCTCGGTGGCCACGGCGATCGTCTGCGCACCGCGGGCCCGGACCTCCTGCATGTTGGAGACGACCTTGTCCAGGACCGGGGAGTCGGTCGCCACGCACACGACCGGAGTGGAGTCGTCGAGCAGGGCGATCGGGCCGTGCTTCATCTCGCCGGCGGCGTAGGCGTCGGTGGCGATGTAGGAGATCTCCTTGAGCTTGAGCGCCCCTTCGAGCGCCACCGGCAGGCCGATGTGGCGCCCGAGGTAGAGGAAGAACTCCGCCTCCCAGTGGGCGTCGGCGATGGCTGCCACCGGCGCCTGCACCGCGTCGAGGACCTCCTGAATGGCGTGGGGCAGGTCGCGGACCGCAGCGACCAGCCCGGCCAGCCGCTCCGGCTCGAGCTCGCCGCGAAGCTCGGCCAGCCGGAGGCCGAGCAGGTACATCGCGGCGACCTGCGCGACGAAGGTCTTGGTCGCAGCGACGCTGATCTCCATCCCTGCCCGCGTATAGATGACCCCGTCGACTTCGCGGGTGACCTGGGAGCCCATGACGTTGGTGACCGCGAGCACGGTGGCGCCCCGCTCCCGCGCGAGGCGAAGGGCGGCGAGGGTGTCGGCGGTCTCGCCCGACTGGGTCATGCCGATCACCAGGTCGTCGCCGCCGATCACCGGGTTGCGGTAGCGGTACTCGGACGCGATGTCCATCTCGACCGGCATCCGCGCCCACTGCTCGATCGCGTAGCGGCCGACGAGACCGGCGTGGTACGCGGTTCCGCACCCCACGATCACCACGCGGCGCTTGCCGCGGAGCAGGTCGGCGTCGATGCCGAGGTCCACGCCCGTGCCGCTGGCGGTGCGGTCGGCGACGGTCTCGGCGACGGCGTCGGCCTGCTCGTGGATCTCCTTGAGCATGAACGTCTCGTAGCCGCCCTTCTCGGCGGTCTCGGCGTCCCAGTCGACGTCGACGGTCTCGCGCTGCAGCGGCTCCCCCGCCGCGGACAGGAAGCGGACCCCGTCGGGGGTGATGACGACGATCTCGTCGTCGTTGATGTACTGGACGCGCCGGGTGTGCTCGAGGAAGCCGGGGATGGCGGAGGCGAGGAACTGCTCCCCGTCGCCGCAGCCAACGATCAGCGGACACTCCTTGCGGGCGCCGACGATGACGTCCGCCTCGTCCGCGTTCATGGCCACGAACGCGTAGTGGCCGCGCAGGTCGTTGTAGGCGGCGCGGACGGCCTCGGCGAGGTCACCGTCGTAGTGCTCAGCGACGAGGTGGGCGACGACCTCGGCGTCGGTCTCGGAGGTGAACTCGCACCCGCCGGCCTCGAGCCGGCGGCGCAGGTCGACGAAGTTCTCGACGATGCCGTTGAGCGCGATGTGCACGCGCCCGGCGCAGTCGTCGTGCGGGTGGGCGTTGCGCTCCGAGACCCGCCCATGCGTGGCCCAGCGCGTGTGACCGATGCCGAACACCCCCCCGTTGCCGCTGCCGTTGAGCGCGCCGCGCAGGGCGGCGAGGTTCCCGACCGCCCGGACCGACTCGATCTCCCCGTCCGCGCCTAGGACCGAGATCCCGGCGGAGTCGTAGCCGCGGTACTCGAGCTTCTCCAGCCCGGCGAGAAGCACCTCGCGAGCCGGCCTGTCGCCGACGTAGCCGACGATCCCGCACATTGGTGAATCCTCCGAGTGGACTGGTGAGAGGCCGCGACGGCGACCCCACCCCGGCTACGCCGAGGAAATCCCGATGGTAGCCGGTACGGCCGCCACCAACCGGTCGGAAATCCGTCTTGCCTCGTCCTCGGTGGGCGCCTCGACCATGACGCGGATGAGCGGCTCGGTGCCGCTCGGGCGCACGAGCACCCGGCCGCGGCCCTCGACGGCGCCGGATTCGTGCGCGATGGCGGCGCGAAGGTCAGGGTCGCGGATCGCCGAGTCGCGGTCGGCGACCTCGACGTTGACCAGCACCTGCGGGAGCTTGCGCATGGCGTCGCGGTCGGCGAGGTCGGCGCCGCCCAGCGCCTCCAGGGTCAGCAGCGCGGCGGCGATGCCGTCGCCTGACGGCGCGAATCCGAGGTCGATGATGTGCCCGGACTGCTCGCCGCCCAGGCGCCAGGCGCGGCTGCGCAGCTCCTCGAGCACGTAGCGGTCGCCCACGCGCGTGACTGCGACGTCGATGCCCGCCTGCCACATCGCCTGCTGAAAGCCGAAGTTCGTCATCACCGTGACGACGACGCCCTCGACCCCGAGGTGACGGGCCGCCATCGCGATCAGCTCGTCGCCGTCGACCACGGTGCCGGTGTGGTCGACGGCCAGGACGCGGTCGCCGTCGCCGTCGAATGCGAACGCGACATCGTGGTTGCCGGCGACGACGTGGGGCGCGAGGGCGTCGATGTGCGTCGAGCCGCAGCCGGCGTTGATGTTGCGGCCGTCGGGCGCGTCGTGGAGCACGGTCACGGTGGCGCCCAGGCGCCGGAAGATCTCGGGCGCGGCGCGGTAGGTCGCCCCGTGCCCGCAGTCGAGCAGGATGCTGTGATTCGCGAGGTCGAGGGCGGCGAAGCGCTCGTGCAGCGCGCGCAGGTAGTCCTCGAGGGTGCCGCGGAGCGGCTGGATGCGGCCGACCGACCGGTACGGGGCGGGCTCCCCCATGGCGAGCTCGATCTGCTCCTCGAGCGCGTCGGAGAGCTTGTCGCCGTCGGCGCCGAAGAACTTGATGCCGTTGTCGGCGTATGGGTTGTGGGACGCACTGAGGACGACGGCGAGGTCGAGCCCGTAGCGGGTCAGCAGCAGGGGCGCGGCGGGCGTCGGGAGGATCCCGCCGGTCAGCGCGGCGCCACCGGCCTCGGCGATCCCCGCCGCCACGGCCGCCTCGAGCATCTCGCCCGACTCGCGCGTGTCGCGGATGATGAGCACGCGGGGATGGGAGACCCCGATCCGCTGGGTGGCAGCGCGGGCGAGGGCGAGCCCGAGGTCGGCGCTGAGGAACTCGCCGACGGGGCCGCGGACCCCGTCGGTGCCGAACAGCCGCTTGACCATTCGCCGACGCTAGCGCTTCGAGAACTGCGGCCGCTTGCGGGCCTTCTTGAGGCCGGCCTTCTTGCGCTCCTTGGCCCGCGCGTCGCGGGTCAAAAAGCCGCGGCGCTTGAGCTCACCGCGCAGGTTGGGGTCGGCGACGATCAGCGCGCGGGAAATCCCGTGGCGCAGGGCGCCGGCCTGGGCCGAGACGCCGCCGCCATGCAGGCGGGCGTGGACGTCCATGCGCGACTCGTAGCCGACCGTCTCGAGCGGTTGGCGGATGTTGCGCTGCAGGGTCTGGCGGGGGAAGAAGTCCTCGAGCGGGCGTCCGTTGATGGTGTAGGCGCCTTGGCCCGGCCTGAGGATCACGCGCGCCACCGCCGTCTTGCGCTTGCCGGTGGCGGTGTAGCGCGCGCCGGCCGCGAGGTCGATGGAGGCCTGCGGGATCGTGCGCTCCTCGGGCTCGACCGCCTCCTCGTCGACCTCGACGGGCTCCTCGACGGCCTCCTCGACCTCGATGCCCTCGGGCAGGCCCTCCTCGGCGGCCGCGCGACCCAGCGGGTCAAAGCCCTCGGGAACGATGTCGGGCTCGAGGTCGGCGCCGGGGATGACGTCAGGACCAGAGGCCGACGGGTCACGGACCTCGCGCCGGGGCGGACCCGGCGTGGCGGGCGGCTCGGCCGCGGGCGGCTCCGTCGCTGCCGGAGCCTCCTCCGCAGGGGCAGGCTGCTCGGCAGGCGGCGCTTCCTCGGCGGGCGCAGCCTCCTCGGCGACCGGCTCCTCGGCGACCTCGGCCGGCGGCTCGGGGGCCGAAGCCTCGTCTGCCGGCTCCTCCGCCGCCGCCTCCTCGGGCGCCTCCTCGGCCGCCTGCTCTGGCTCCGGGGCGGATTGCGCCTGGGCCGCGGCCTCCTCCTCGGCGGCGGCGACCGCCGGCTCCTCGCCGACTGGGCCCTCGGTCTGCTCGGGGGCGGCCGGCTCTTCGGCGGCCTCCTCCTGCGCGGGGGCGTCGGGCTCTTCGGGCTGGTCGGGGCGCTCGGTCTCGGCCATCAGGCGTCGATCTCCATGGGCTTGGGCTGCTGGGCGGCGTGAGGGTGGTCGGGCCCCGCGTACACCTTGAGCTTGGTCAGCTGCTTGCGGCCGAGGCGGTTGCGGGGGAGCATCCCCTTGACCGCGCGGCGGATGACCTCCTCCGGCCGGCGGTCGAGCATCTCCTGCAGCGTGCGGGACTTCAGCCCGCCCGGGTAGCCGGAGTGCCGGTAGTACCGCTTGTCGGCGCGCTTGTTGCCGGTCACCTCGATCCGCTCGGCGTTGACGACGATCACGAAGTCGCCGACGTCGATGTGCGGGGTGTAGGCCGGCTTGCGCTTGCCGCGCAGGGCGTTGGCGATCTGCGTCGCCAGCCGGCCGAGGGTCTGGCCGGTCGCATCGACGACGTACCAGTTGCGCTCGCGGTCCGCTGGTGTGGCGACGTAGGTCTTCATCACGTGAAAACGCCACGCGATTGAGGGTGGTCGGGCGCAGCCCGACCCCGACTGGCGCGCGGCGGCCCATCAGTGTAGACGTAAATCTTGCAGCAATCAGGCGCGTCGGCGAGGACGCCGAAAGTCCTTCATGAGCCGTATACTCGCCCGCGTCTTCGGACGCTTGCCGAGTCCCACCGTCGTGGTGACGGAGGGAACGGGGGACCCAAGGCCGCCGCCTGGCGGTCGGGGCGAATCCGGGCCACTGCCCGGTAGCGCTGCCCTTTCAGCGCGAGCCCGTCAGCTAACCCCGTAGGCCGTCGCAAAGGGAGCGGAGCAGTTGAAACAGGTCCACAGATGGACGGCAGCTGGAGTGGCGGCCATGCTGATGTTGCCCGCGCCGGCCCTCGCGGCCTCCGGCGGCGGCGCGACGACCGGCGGGGACACGACGGGCGCGGACACCCCCGCCGGGGGCGCTCCGCCGGTCCCCCGGCCCTCGCTTCGCCTCCTCAGCTGTGTCTCCCGCTGCTCGGGCAACGCGGCCGCCGCCTCGACCGGCGGCAAGGTCACGGTGCAGCCCAAGGGGATCCTGCGTGTCCGCGGCCGCAACCTCGAATTGGTCAGCAAGGTCGTCTTCGCGGGCGTCGACGGGCCGAGCGACGACGTCCGCGCCGCGGTCCGCCGGCGCACCGACGACCAGATCACGTTCCGTGCTCCCACCGAGGCGCCGGTCGGCCCCGTGCGGGCCGTCGACGCCTACGGCCAGGCCTCGCGCCCGACACACGCGAGCGTCGAGGTCAGCCAGCCGGCTCCGGCGCCCGCGCCGACTCCCGTTCCGGCGCCCACGGTACCCCCGGGGGGCACGCTCGACCCCGTCCTGGCCGGCGGCCACGTGTTCCCGATCCAGGGCGCGCACGCCTATGGGGGCGAGGAAGGCCGGTTCGGAGCGTCGCGCGCGGATCACGTTCACCAGGGCCAGGACGTCGGGGCCGCCTGCGGCACCACGCTCGTGGCCGCCCGCGGTGGAACGGTCAAGACCAACACCAGCCAGTACGCCGCCGGCAACTACGTCGTCATCGCCGGCGACACGGGCTACGACTACGTCTACATGCACCTGCGCGATCCCGCCCTGCCGCCGAAGGGCTCGACGGTGACGACGGGGCAGCCGATCGGCTACGTCGGCGACACCGGCGACGCCACCGGGTGCCACCTGCACTTCGAGCTGTGGTCACCGCCGGGCTGGTACACCGGCGGCGCGCCATTCGACCCGCTTCCCGCCCTGCTGGCGTGGGAGGGGAAGTCGACGCCCTAGTTACCTTCGCGGAACTGCCGCGTGACGCGGACGTCCAGGGTCAGCTGGTGAAGGCCGGCGAGAGGATCCCCGCCGCGACCGCGATGAACTGCTCGACGGCGTCGTCGCGCGACACCTCGGACTGCTCGACCCACCACCGCCCGACGTGGTAGCCGGCGCCGATGAGTGCACGGGCGACGACGGTCAGCGTCGTCGCGTCCGGTGAGCGGCCGAGCTCGTCCGCGGTCGCGCGCACCAGCCGGATCACGACGGCGGCGTTGCGCTCGTGCCTCTCACTCGTCGCCTTGACCGAGACGTCGCCGAAGAGGAGCCAGCGCGCGCCGCGGTGCTCTTCCAGGTACGCGAAGTAGCCCTCGACGAAGACGCGTAGGCGCTCGTGCGGCGCCGCGGCCATGCTCGCCGCCTCCAGCCCGTCGAACAGGCGGGCCCGCTCGCGCTCGGCGCAGGCCTGGTAGAGCCCCTCCTTGGACTCGAAGTAGTGGTAGAGCAGTGGCTTGGTGATCCCGCTGTCGCGGGCGATCTCGTCCATCGACGCGGAGCGGAACCCGCGCGCCCCGAAGTTGCGAAGCGCGGCGTCGAGCATCCGCTCTTTGCGCTGGGCGCGTGGAATGCGCCGGCGGGTGCGCACGGGGGGCGACGCTGAGGTCACCGTGAGCACGTTATCGGTCGCGCGAAAGCCGCCACGCCATTGCGGTGCCCCTCGATCAGGCGGTCGAGCTGGACGGTCAGCGGCCCCGATAGCTACTACGCCGAGCGAAAGTACGCCCCGTGGAAGCCGAACGGGACGTGTTGGGGCACGTGCGCGCGTCCGACCTCGTGCAGATCCGCGGCGTCGAGCGCGAGTAGGAAGGAGGTCCCGGTGCGGGCGTCGAGCACGACCGAGAGCAGCACGCCTTCGTCCTCGCCATCGCCGTCGGGGGCCGCGACGAACACCGGCTCGCCCGGGAAGCAGCCCTCCTCGTGCCACGTCCCCACCGATCCCTCGGCGACGTCGAGCTTCGCGAGCTGGTCGAGGAAGCCGGGGACGCCCGGGTCGCGCAGCGAGGTCGCGTACGCGTAGCGGTACTCGCGCCCGTTGTGGCGGCGGTAGTCGATGCGCGGGAGCTCGAACATGACGTCGGCGAGCGTTCGCGACCGCACGCCGCCGCCGTCGAGGTCGATCTCGTAGCGGCGCGGCGCGACCGTCGGGAACACCGTCTCCGGGTTGCGCGCCCGGCCGAGGTAGAGGGCGCGGATGATCTCGTCGTCGCCGTACGCCGAGAGGTCGATGACGAGGGTGCCGTCGCGCTCGAACGCATTGATGTGGTGAAAGCAGAAGAACGGGTCGGTCTCGTAGGCGCCGCGCAGCTCGCCGGCCTGCCGGTCGACGACGAGGAAGCGCGCCGGCCGGTCCGGGTCCCAGCGGTAGTTCTCGATGAACGGGCGCGCGCGGGACGCGAGGCGCAGCGGGTTGACGACGAGGGGGAACTCGCACAGCACGGCGTAGCGTGGCGTGAGGGCGAACGAGTGCATGTACGAGGGGCGCGAGACCGGCAGCGACGCGATCGGCCGGCGCTCACCCCCGTCCGCCGGCACCGCGTAGAGCACGTAGCGACTCCGCGGACCGAACGCGACCACGTAGGCGACGAGCTCGTCACGGTCGGGATCGTGGTGCGGATGGGCCGTCGCGTGCTGGCCCGGCGCGGCGGCATCACGGGCCACGCCGAGGGTGTCGAGCGTTCGCGGGTCAAATGCCACCGGCAGGGGCGTCTCGGTCAGCGCGAGGTAGCGCTCGCCGAGCCGCACGACGTTGACGTTCGCGTTGGGCGTCGCGCCACCGTCGAGGCTCGGCGAGAACATGGCCTGCACGCGCGAGAACACCGAGCGGCACGGGTCGGTGGCGAACTCCGAGTACTCGATGCGGCCGCGGTGGGTCGCCGCCTCGTGGGCGCCGGTTCGCAGGTAGCGGTTGGCGTAGGACACGCGCCCGTCCTGGAACCCGAACGCGTGCAGCATGGCGAGCCCGTCGAACCAGTGGTTGAGCGTGCGGTCGCCGACCTCGTAGCGGGCGGGGCCGTTGCGCACGAGGGTCCCGCTCAGCCAGGACGGGATCGAGCCGGACACCTCGAGCTCGTCGAGAGCGACTTCGCGCAGCTGGCTCTCCAGGCCTTTCCGGTGGGTGGCTTCAGCGACTAGAATAGGCCAGAGCATACCGTCCAGTTTAGACTATTGCAAGCTCGTCGCCTCACCCCCACCTCCTACATCGTCCTCGGCCTGCTCGATCGGCTCGGGCCGTCGACGCCGTACGAGCTCAAGCGCGCGCACGCGCTCGGCATCGGCAACTTCTGGACCGTCCAGCACGCGCAGTTCTACTCCGAGCCCGAGCGCCTTGCCGAGGTCGGGCTGCTCAGCGAGGAGCGCGAGGAGGGTGGCCGGCGCCGGCGCCGCTACACCATCACCGACGCCGGCCGGCAGGCCCTGCGGGAGTGGCTGGGCGAGCCGACGGCCGAGCTCACCGTCGAGTTGCGCGACCCCGGGCTGCTCAAGCTCCACCTCGACGCCGACCCGGGCCCGCTCGCGCAGGCGCAGCTCGAGGCCCATCGCGCCAAGCTCGCCGAGTACGAGGCGATCGCCGCCGCCGACTCCCACGACGGCCCGCAAGGCCCCTGGCGCACGCTTCAGGCGGGCCTGCGCCATGAGCGCGAGTGGGTGGCGTTCTGGGAGGAAATCGCCCGGGACGCCCCTGGCTGAAGCCATAGCTCGCCCTTCCTGGCTCGGGACGCAGGGGTGAAGCCGTGCTAGGCACGGCGAACCCCGAGGACCTAGCCAGGGAGGGCGAGAATGGCTTCAGTGCCCGTGGCGGCGCGAGCCCCAGCCCAGGGCGGCCAAGGGCGCGAGCAGGCCGGAGCGCTCGCGCCTGGGCTCGCGGCGCTCGACCGGCGGCTGCGGCCGCGGCGGCGCCGTCTCGACGTGCTGCACCCGCGCGCCGGTCAGTCGCTCGAGCCGGTGCGGCACGTCGATGCGCAGCCATTTCGAGACGCCAGTCGGGAGCGTCGAGACGACGATCTCGTCGTAGGTCGCCGGGTCCCACACCTCGTGCACCGCCTCGACGGGATCGCCGCGCACGACCTGGCCCTGGACCTCGATCCCGGCCTCGGCGATCCGGTCCATGCCGCGCTCGAGCTGCTCCTCACCGGCCGCCCGATCGGGGCCGGTGCCCCCGATCGGGACCACCAGCTGGACGCGTACGCGGCCCTGCTTCGTGCGCTCGCGCAGAGCCTCGAGCAACTCGTCCGAGTCGGCGGTGACATTCGCGACGGCGAGGACGCTGCACCAGGCCATCTCACTTCACCTCCTGCTGCTCCGGTCGCCAGCGGCTGAGCGGATCGCCCTCGCCCGCCGGCAGGAGCCCCTGCTTCTGGGCCGTCTCGAGGAGCGGCTTGAGCAAGTCGATCGGCAGCGGGAACACGACGGTGGAGTTCTGGTCGGCGCCGATCTCCAGCAGGGTCTGCAGGTAGCGCAGCTGCAGGGTCGTCGGGTTGCCGCTCATGACGTCGGCGGCCGCGCGCAGCTTCTCGGCCGCCTGGAACTCGCCCGCCGCGCCGATGATCTTGGCTCGCCGCTCGCGCTCGGCCTCGGCCTGGCGCGCCATCGCGCGCTGCATGGTCGACGGGATCTCGACGTCCTTGATCTCGACCGTCGTGACCTTGATGCCCCACGGCTCGGTCTGCTCGTCGATGATCTGCTGGAGGCTGTCGTTGAGCTCCTCGCGCTGGGCAAGCAGCGTGTCGAGCTCCGCCTTGCCGAGGACCGAGCGCAGCGTGGTCTGCGCGATCTGCGACGTGGCGTCGAGGAAGTTCTCGATCTTGACCACCGAGTCGTCGGGATCGACGACGCGAAAGTAGGCCACGGCGTTGACGCGGGCCGGAACGTTGTCGCGCGTGATCACATCCTGGGGTGGGATCGAGAGCGTCACGGTCCTGAGGCTCACCCGCACCATGCGGTCGACAAACGGGATGAGGAAGATCAGCCCGGGCCCGCGTCGCCCGATCAGGCGCCCCAGCCGGAACACCACTGCACGCTCGTACTCGCGCAGGACCCGCACCGACGCGCCCGCCAGAGAGACGACCACGAGGAGGACGGCGGCGAGGGCAATGAGGATCGCGGTCATGCTTCGAGCTCCCAACGGTCGGCCTTGCGCACACAGAGCGTGAGCCCCTTGACCCGCTCGACGACTACGGGGTCGCCGGCGCGCAGCTCCGCGTGCTCGCCGGGCCAACTCACGCGGGCCCGCCACAGGGCGCCGTCGACGAAGACGCGATCGCCGTCGCGTGCGGTCCCGAGGTGGCCGACGAGCCCCTCCGGCCCGCCGCGGATGCGCGTGCGGCGTGCCCGGGCGACCTTGGCGCCGGCGACGAGCAGGAAGCCGCCGGCCACGAGCACCACCGCGACGGCGGCGGCGACCGCCAGCCCGGCGGCCGCGCCCGCGCCGCTCAGCGCGAGCCATCCACCCGCTCCGAGGGCGGCGACCCCGAATCCCCCGAGCACGCCCACGGTGGGCAGGTGCGCCTCCGCCACCAGAAGCGTGGCGCCCGCAAGGAGGAGCGCGATACCGAGCACGGTCATAACCCTGGGTGGAATGGTACGCCTCGTGCAACGCCGGCTGGCGATATGGGAGGGCGTCGACGCGTGGCGGGCCGAGTTGGCGCACGTGGACCTATGCGAATCGGGCCTGCGCGCGACCGGGACGCAGCTCGGCGTCGACCCCGAGCCGTACCGGCTCGACTACCGGCTCGATGCGGCCGACGGGTTCCGGACTGGCCGCCTCGAGGTCGAGGTGAAGCTCGCCCAGGAGGAGCGGCGGCTCGTGCTCGTGCGCGACGGCGAGCGCTGGATCGAGGGCGCCCAGGACTGTGATCTCGGTTTTTCGCCCCTGACCAACGCGATGCCCGTGCACCGGACCGGGCTGCTCCACCGCCCGGGCGCCGAGGACTTCCTTATGGCGTGGGTCTCGGTCCCCGACCTCGGCGTCCACGCCTCCGCCCAGCGCTACGAGCACGTGCGGCCCGGCGTCGTCCGTTACGTCGACCGCGGGCGCTTCGACGGCTTCACCGCGGAGCTGGCCTTCGACGCCGACGGGCTGGTGCTCGACTACCCGGGCCTCGCGCGGCGAGTGAGGCCGTGAGCGTCAGTCCGCGCCGGAGGCGGCCAGGACGGCGCGGTAGTCGTCCCAGGTGTCGACATCGCGTGGAACCAGCCCACGCGCCGGGACGTCGACCACTTCGTCGGCCCGCGCGCCGAGCAGCTTCCAGACCGCCTTGTCGCCGTGCAGCGCGCGCAGGTCGGCGAAGGTGGCGCGACCGAAGGCGAGCGGATGGCCGCGTCCGTTCGCGTACGCGCAGGCGGCGATCGCCCCCGCGCCCATCCCGTCGAGCAGCGCCTGCACCGTCGCGGGCGTCACGCCGGGTTGGTCGCCCAGCAGCAGCACGAGGACCTCGGCGCGTGGGTCCACACGGCCGAAGGCGGCGGCGATCGACGAGGCGCAGCCCGAGCCGAAGTCCTCGTTGCGGACGACCTCGGCGCCGGCGAGGTCGACTCCGGCCATGACCTCTTCCGCCGAGCCGCCTAGCGCCACGAGCAACTGGTCGAACCTGCACGCGCGAGCGGTTGTCACCACGCGGCCGAGCAGGGTGTCGCCGCCAAAGGGCAACAGCTGCTTGGGCTGCCCGAGGCGCCGCGACCCGCCGGCTGCCAGCACGAGCCCGCTGACGAATAGGTCAGCGCGGCGCGCCATACCGCTCCCGGCACCCCTCGCTGCAGAAGTAGACCTGCTCGCCGTCGCCCTCGAGCGAGATCGCGGCGTCCGTGACCGCGACTTCCATGCCGCAGACCGGGTCGATCGCCGTAACCGGAGCCGCGGTGGCTGGTTGGGGCGGGACGCGTTCGCGCTCGGCCAGGATCTCGGCCACGATCGAGACGGCGATCTCGGCCGGCGTGCGCGCCCCGATGTCCAGGCCAGCCGGGCTGTGGAGTTGCCGGCGCAGCTCCTCGGGCAGCTCGAGCGAGGCCCGCACGGCGTTGCCGCGCTTGGGACTGGCCACAAGGGCCACATAGGGAACGCCTTGGCGCAGCGCCTCGGCCAGGAGCTCCTCCTCGTCGCGCCCGTGCGCTGCCACCACCACCGCCGCGGCGTCCGGGGCGAGCTCGGAACAAGTCACGTGGAACCCGACACGCCGTGCGAGGTCGGCCAGGGCCTCTGCGATCGGCCCGTGGCCGGCGATCAGCATCGAGGCGGCGGGCAGGCACGGCTCGAGGAAGATCTCCAACTCGCCTCCGCTCAAACACGGGTTGTGCGTGGTCACCACGCCCTCGCGAAGGTCGTCGGAAGCCTCCTCGTCCGGACGGAGCTCGAGCAGGAGCGGCTCGCCGGTCTCGAGCACGCGCAGACCATGCAAGCGGACCGAGGTCTCGGCGCATGCCCCCCCGACGAAGCCCTCGATCGACCCGTCGGCGTGGACGATGGCCGCGTTCCCCGGCCGGACGCTGGTCGGCCGCTGCGCGCGGACGACCACGGCATGCACGAACGGCACCCGCTGGTCCGACAGCTCCTTGGCGCGAGGCGCCAGGTCGGCCAACCTCATCGGTCAAGGGTAACCCCCGGAGCAGGCCCGGGCGTCACGGCGCGGCCCCGCGCGCGCCGTTCGCGGCCCGTCCGGGGCGGGTACAGCCTGGTCATGGCATCGGACGAGCATCCACCCAGCGAGCAGCGCGGCGGCACCACCCCCGACGAGGCCGAGGCCCGCGAGAAGGGCAACTGGGCGGGCACCGCGCGCGAGGGCGTCGTGCCTGCTGAGCTGGGCGGGTCGGACGCGTCGCCGGAGAAGCTCGGTCAGGACCCTGAGCTCGGAACCGGTGCCCTCGGCCGGACGACCGGCACCGACGAGCCGGCCACCGATGGTGGCATCGACCCCGCCGGCGGCGACGCGGCCGACGCCGTGACCGACGGCGGCCAGAACGCCCCCGCCGACGCGGAGCCCGACCTCAAGGACGCCCCGGCTGCCTCCGTGCAGCGCGAGGCCGACGAGGACTAGGCCGACGCGGGCCTAGCGCCGCTTTTCCGCGGGTCCTCCGCCGGGCGCTCGCCGTGCACGTTCACCGTCGAGCACCGCCCGCAGCGGACGCGGACCTTGTAGGTCATGTACTCGCGGTCCATCGCCGCCGCCAGCACGTTGCCGCAGGCGACGCAGACGAAGTCGTCGGACCCATTGCCGGAGAAGACCGGGCGGTTGGGGTCCTCCTGGACC
>JBJMKX010000019.1:0-58515 GCA_045805605.1 Solirubrobacteraceae bacterium | reverse complement strand
TCGGCGATGTAACCGGGATCTGGCCGCTGACCTACGTCGCCAAGTACCAGGGGCGCGTGGCCGCGGCGAACATCGCCGGCGGCGACCGCGAGGCGAACTACGACGCCGTGCCGCGGGTGGTCTTCACGGACCCCCAGGCCGCCTCTGTCGGCGAGGGCGATGGCCCCCACTCCGTCACCGTTCCGCTCGCCGAGGTGCCGCGCACCTACACGTACACACGCGAGTACGCGGACAAGCCGTATTTCATGACGTTGGTATCCGACGGCGAGCGCGTCACAGGCGCCTACGCGCTCGGCCCAGACGCCGGCGAGTGGCTGCAGCAGGCCACGCTGGCCATCCGCGCTCGCGTCCCGCTCGACGTGCTTCGCGACACGATCCAGCCGTTTCCGACGTTCTCGGAGGTCTACGTCGCCGCGCTCAAGGCACTCGACCGCCAGAAGAGGAACGAAGACGTCGCCGACGCAGCGCGCGCCTGACCTGAGCGGACAGACCGTGGTGGGGTGAGGGAGGAACGCGCGAGTGGAGCCTTTTGGCCCCTATGGGGGACAAAACCTTCCACTCAACAAAGCAAAGCGCCGCCCCGGCCCACCCACCCCTCGTCGCCGCCGTTCCAACGCGGCTCGGGCGTAGCCGCCACAGTCGGCCGAGCGCCACGCCGCTCAACCCCGCTCCGCCGCTTGATCCAGAACGGCGGCCAGCTCGCGAGGGCGGGAGAGGAACGGGGAGTGGCCTCCGGGAAGCTCGACGAGGTCGGCATCGAGCCGCTCGCGAGCGACCCTTCGTGCCCGATCCGGGTTCACCATCCGGTCCTCGTCGCAGACGACGTAGGTGCGGGGCGTGTCGGGAAGCGCTTTGAGCCGGCAAGGCTGTGCGTGCGGCGTGCGCGCCTGCGGCCGCATCCGCGCGAACGCCGCGCCGGCATCGCGTTCACTGCAGTCCGCGTAGAGGACGGCGCGCGCGAGTGCCTCGTCCTGCCAGCGGGTCATCCCCGTCTCGTCTGGCCCGGCCAGACCCGCCCGATACTCCGGAAGGAGCGTGTCCGGTTCGATGCTCAACTGCTCGGTGAAGCTACGTCCGGGAACCGGGGCCAGCGCGCACAGATAGACCAGCCTGCGCACCGGCCGTCGCGCGGCAACGAGCGGAATCGTGAGCCCCCCCAGCGAATGGCCGACCACCACCACCTCCTCCTCTGCGTCCAAGGCGTATACGACCGCGTCCGCGTATGTCTCGAACGTCGCGGTTGCGTCATCGGAGGGAAGATCCACAGCAACGACGCGATGCCGGCGGGCCTCGAGCTCGGGCACCAGGCGCTCCCAGCACCAAGCACCGTGCCAGGCCCCGTGGACCAGCGCGAACGCCGTCACGCAGCGAGCCTACTCGGCCGGTTTTACCTGCCGAGCTTCGAGATGCCGGATCGCGCACTCAAGATCCCGGATGCGTCGTCGTTCCCGCGCAATCGACGCGACGTCACGCGCGAGGCGCTCAAGCGCCGCGGTCAGCCGCGTCGTCTCAACTGCGGGTGTCGCGGCTGGGGAGCCGGGAGGGCCGGGTATGGGTGGCGACCGGCATCTCGCTACAAGGGTGGCGCCTCGGCGCCGCATTCGCCATGGGGTCGAGACCGGATCTATCGGAGCTGCACCAACCAGCCGATCCGGCGACGCCTCACATGTATGAGTCACGCATATATACTTGAGACGACGTGGCTTTCTCGGTCGAGCCGCCGCTGCGGACGTGTCGCACCTGCGGGAACGTCGAGCGCAACCTCCACTACCGGTGCACGAAGTGCGGCCGTGACTACGCCGCGCCGCCGCCGGTCTGGCGCCGTGCGAGGCTCTGGGTGGCGGCCGCGGCGGCGGTCGTCGTCGTCGCCGCACTCGCGGTCGCGATCCCCCTGCAGCTGAGCGCAAAGAGCGAGAGCGAGGCCAGGCAGGCGTCCGCCCATCGCGCCGCGGCGGCGCGCGAGGCGGCGCGGCTGACGGTTGCGCAGCGGCCGCGCGCGGGTCGGCTGGTCCGTGGCTCGGCCGCACGAACGCGGGTCGCGCTCGACCGCGCCGACGCCCCCGCGACCGAACGTCTCCGCCTGCGCCGCGCCGAGCTCGTCGCCTTCGAGGCCGCGGTCACGCGCGACGCCCGCATGCGCTTCGCCGCCGGGCGCAAGGAGGGCCGGCCGCGCGAGACGCTGTGCGGCCCGCTCGAGCGCGTGACGCGCGGGACGCGGTTGGTGAACACCGGCGAGGAGCTCGACCTCGGGGTGCGCATCGGCCGCTACGACTGCGTGGCGGTGCTGCGTGACGTCGTCCAAGACGGCCGCGTCGTTGCCCACTTCGGCCACCAATACGTCGGCGCGCTCGACTTCGCCACCGGCACCTACGTCCTCTGCCTGGCGATTCCGCATCCGACCGAGAACGACGCACGCCTCGCGGTGGCGCCGTTGCCGCGCGCTTGCGTGAACGCGCATGGCGTCCGACTGCAGAGCGGGTTCGGCAACGACGCCCGTGATACCCGCGACCCGCTGCCGCTCCTCGCGCACGCGGCACGAGCCAGCGCCCAACACGCGCCGCCGCAGTGAAGCCGCCTGCCTGCGCCGTCAAGATGCGCTTGCGACCGCCGCCCGGGAGGCTGGGGCTAGTGCATCGCGACCCGCTGTGAGGTCACGTGTGCCCCCGGCAGTCGACTGGGCAGGTCGTACAGGATCCATAGGCCCGAGGCCGCGGTGAGACCCGCCACGAAAGCGATCGCGCCTCCGTAGCCCAACGCGTCGGCGGCCGTGCCGGCGATGAGACCGCCGAACACGTAGCCGCTGTCGCGCCAGAAGCGGTAGACGCCGACGACCGGCGCGCGGGCGACCGGCGTAACGGCGTCCGACATCGCGGCGATGAGGGTCGGATAGACGAGCGCGGTGCCGGCGCCCAGGAGCACCGCGGCGAGCGCGGCCGCGGGGACGGCGCCGTCGCTGAGCGCGAGGAGGGCGAGCGCGGCGGCCTGGGTGAGCATGCCGGCGACGATGAGGGGCTTGCGCCCGACGCGGTCCGACCAGTGGCCGGTACCGATTTGGGCGACGCTCCACACGCCGGGGTAGAGGGCGGCGACGAGGGCGATGCTGCCTACGGCCGCGCCGTGGGCGGCGAGGTAAAGCGGCACAAGGCCCCACGCGAGCCCGTCGTTGAGGTTGTTGACCAGGCCGGCCTGCGAGCACGAGCGCAAGGCGGGCTCGCGGTAGCTCGCCTGCGCGAAGGCCTGGCGCAGCGGGGGTGCCGACGTGTCGGCGCCGGCATGGTCGCGCGCCTGCTCTACGGCGACATGGGCGGCGGTGTCGCGCACGAACAGGGCCGAGAGCAGCAGCGCGGTGACCGCGATGACGGCGCCGGCGACGACGAGCACGTCGCGCGCGGCGAACGACCCGGCAAGCCAGCCGCTCAGTCCGGCGGCGATGGCCACGCCGCCGTAGCCGGCGGACTCGTTGAGGCCGAGCGCGAGCCCGCGGCGACGCGGTCCGACGAGGTCGATCTTCATGACCACGGTCATCGACCAGGCCAGCCCCTGGTTGATGCCGAGGAACGCGTTGGCGGCGACGATCCACCCCCAGCTGGGCGCGACGGCGATGAGCAGCGGGACGGGGAGCGCGATCGCCCAGCCGGCGATCAGCAGCCGCCGGCGCCCCACCCGCTCGGCGAGGGCGCCGGCCGCGAGGTTCGTCAGCGCCTTCGTGATGCCGAAGGCGACGATGAAGGTCAGGACGGCCGCGCTGGAGCGAAGGGCGAAGTCCTCGCGGCCGACGAGCGGGAGCGTCGAGCGCTCGAGGCCGACCATCGCCCCGACGAAGGCGTTGATCGCGACGAGCAGCGAGAACTGGGCGGCGTTTTCGCGCAGGCCCAGCCGGACGCCGCCCGGGGTCACGCCACCTCGGCGAGCGGCCGGCCGCTGCGGTTGGCGGCGATGATCGCCGCCTGCCGCGCGGGAGCGGGCGGGACGTCGTGCAGCAGCGCCCGCACGAAGGCGTCCTCCGAGTCGTGCTGCAGCGCTGGGTTGTGCCGTCGCTCGAAGCCGATGCTGGAGATCGGGTTCGCCGACAGGGCCCGCCCGCAGACCGAGCCCGAATAGTGCGAGGGGTAGAGCACGACGTGGTCGGGGAGGGTGAGGAGCCGCTCGGTCAGCGAGCGGTACAGCGCGCGGGCGAGCTGCTCAGGGGTCTGGTCGCCGTGGGCATGAAGGTCGGGGCGGCCGGCATCGGCGACGAGCAACGCGTCCCCGCTGAGTACGAACCAGGGATCGCCGGCGCGGGTGTGGTCGGTGACGAGGTAGGCATGGTGCGCCAGCGCATGGCCCGGCGTGGCGACGGCCTCGATCGCGGTGTTGCCGAGCTCGACGACCTCGCCGTCGCGCAGGGGATGGTGGTCGAACCCGACGCCGGCGCCGGCCGGCAGGTAGGCGGTCGCGCCGGTGCGCCCCACCAGCTCGGGGAGACCGGAGACGTGGTCGGCCTGGACGTGCGTGTCGAGCACCGCGGTGATCGCGGCGCCCTGACCTTCGGCGAGCGCGATGTAGTCGTCGACGAGGTCGACGTGGGGGTCGACGACGGCGACGGCGCCGTGGCTCTTGCAGCCCAGGAGGTAGGAGGCGCAGGCGGTGTCGTCGTTGAGGAGCTGGCGGAAGAACACCTTGACAAATTATCAAGTGATCTATTGAATAGCAACGAGTTCATGGCCGACGGCGGCAACAAGGGCGCGGTATTCGAGGCCATCGCGGTGATGGGCAAGGCGTTCGCGAGCCCCCGGCGCCTCGAGCTGCTCGACCTGCTCGCCCAGGCGCCCCGCACCGTCGACGAGCTGGCCCGGGCCAGCGGCCAGTCGACCGCGAATACGTCGCAGCACCTGCAGGCGCTCCACGCCGCCGGGCTCGTCGCGCGCAGCCGCGAGGGCACGAGCGTCCGCTACCGCATCGCCGGCGACGACGCGATCGCGCTGTGGGTGGCGCTGCGCGACACCGCGGCCGCACGCCTGGCCCAGGTCGAGCGCGCGGCGCGCGAGTACCTCGGCGACGAGGTCGATGCGATCGGGCGCGACGAGCTGCTCGAGCGGCTGTCGCGCGGCGACGTGGTGCTGGTGGATGTGCGCCCGGAGGAGGAGTTCGAGGCCGGTCACATCGACGGCGCCCGTTCGATCCCTATCGACGAGCTCGAGCGGCGCCTGGCCGAGCTGCCGCCCGAGGGCGAGGTCGTCGCCTACTGCCGGGGGCCGTTCTGTGCCTACGCGCACGCCGCCGTCCGGCACCTGCACGGCGCCGGGCGCCCGGCGCGGCGCCTGGAGCACGGCTGGCCCGAATGGCGGCTTGCCCAGAAGGTGGCGTGAGCGTCAACTTCTGCATTCCATCGGAGGCGCTTGCCTGGTGGCGGCGTCACACCAGCGACAAGGAGGTCGGCACCACATGACCACGCATGCGCCCGTCGACGTCGCGATGCTGCGCGACGAGGTCCGCAAGACCTACACCGAGGTCTCGACGGATCAAAAGCAGGAGTTCATCTTCCCGACCGGCCGCGCGTGGGCGACCGACCTCGAGTATCCGGAGCCCGAGCTCTCGCGCGTGCCCGATGCGAGCGTCGAGAGCTTCGCCGGGGTCGCGAACCACTGGAAGCTCGGGCGTGTCGAGCCCGGCGAGGGGGTGCTCGACCTCGGCTGTGGCGCCGGCACCGACCTGCTCATCGCCGCGCAGATGACCGGGCCGGAGGGACGGGTCATCGGAGTGGACATGACTTCGTCGATGCTCGCCACCGCGGGCTCGAGCGCGGACGCCATGGGCCTCGGGAACGTCGAGCTGCACGAGGCGCTGATCGAATCGCTCCCGGTGCCGGATGCGTCGGTCGACGTCGTCATCTCCAACGGGGTGATCGACCTCGTGCCCGACAAGGATGCGGTCATGGACGAGATCGAACGCGTCCTTCGTCCCGGTGGGCGGCTGCAGATCGCCGACGTCGTCATCCACAACGAGGTCTCAGAGGACGCGCGCGCCCGGATCGACCTCTGGACCGGCTGAATTGCCGGAGCGCTGCTCTCCGGCGAGCACGCGCGCCTGCTGGTTCAGCGGGCCTACACCGACATCAGCCAGGGCGCGCTGATCGACACCTACGCCCGCTCGGCGTTTGCGGACACCCGCCGCAAGGCGGCCAAGTTCGGCGCCATGGGCTCGACGATCCGGGCCACGAAGCCGGCCCGCTGACCAGCAACCAAAGAAAGGGCCACCATCGTGGTGATCATCAACCTCGTGACCGGGCACGAGGACGCCGAGCGGGTAACCGTCGCGTTCCTCGTCGCCGTCGCCGCGCTCGACAAGGGCAAGAAGGTGACGATGTTCCTGACCAAGGAAGCGGTCAGGGTCGGGGTTCCCGGCTATGCCGAAGCGATCGAGGCCGCCGGCGCCCCGCCCGTCTCGCGCCTGTTCGCCCAGTTCGCCGAGAAGGGCGGCGAGCTCCTCGTCTGTCCGATCTGCTTCGACGCGCGCAACCTCGACGCCGAGGCGCTGGTCGACAACGCGCGCCTCGGCGGAGCCACGCCGCTGTGGGAGCTCATCGGCGACGAGCCGGCGACCGTCTTCAGCTACTGACGACGAGCCGCCCGCACGAGGTGAGGGGCGGCGAGCAGCACCCGTCTGACCCCGAGCTGGCGCAGCAGCTCGAGGCTGTCGAAGGCCGACCAGTCCTCGACGATGCGCCCGTCGCGCAGGCGGCTGATCGTGATCCCCGACAGCCGGACCGTGCGTCCGCGGTTGGTTCCGGTGAGGACGAAGCGATTGGCGACGCGGTCAGCCTCGGCGACCTGGTCGACGACGTCGAAGGCCAGGTCGTGGAAGAGTGCCCGGTACAGCGCGGTCGATCGCTCGACCCCTTCGAGCCCGCGGTATTCCAGCCGGCCCACGTGGTCGGCGAAGTCCTCCGCGTAGCAGGTCGGCGCGAGTGCCATGTCGCCGCGCGAGCAGACGCGCTCGAGCGCGGTCCGCGCCACCTTGCGGTTGGTGTCTTGTACAAACATACGGAGATGTATACGCGGTCTGCGACCACGCCCGACGTCGAGCGACCGCGCTTCGCGCGCGCGTACATGCCGAGGTCATCGAGGTCATCGCAATGGAGCCCGAGCCGACGCTGCGGGCCGCCGCCGAGCGCGCCGCCGCCGACGCTCCGGTTCCGGTGCGCGTGATCCCGGGCGTCGCCGACGATCTGCCGCTCGAAGATGCAAGCGCCGATGCGGTTGTCGCGAGCCTCGTCCTGTGCTCGGTCCCCGACCGGGACCAGGCGCTAGCCGATCTGCGCCGCGTGCTGCGCCCCGCCGGCGACCTGCGCTTCTACGAGCACGTCATCCCGCGCTCCCGGCCCCGGCGCCTGCTGCTCCAAGGCATCGCGCGCCGACCCTGAGCGCGTCACCCGTTCCGGGTGATGCGACGCGAGCCCCCAAGGTGGACCCTCGGGCTCGATGCTGGGGTTCGCCATGCGCGTCGGCGGTGCGGTGGGGCGCACGGCAGCGGCCTCCGCCGAGTCGGCCTTCCTGTTCGCACTCGATGTCACCCTCGCCGCCCCGGTCGCGGAGGCGGCCGTCGATCGAGTCCTGTCGAGCGCCCTGGCGGAGCGCACGATCGACCGTCTCCTTGCCGGCCCGCTGGTCGACGCCATCGCTCGCGACCTCGTCAAGAACTCGGTCCCCCAGCGCCTTGCCGATCAGCTGCTCGCCGCCGGCATCGCCGAAGAGGTCGCCGCGCGCCTGCTCGCCGGTCCCGAGCTCGACCGCGTGATCGATGCGGCGCTGGACAGCCCGGCCTTCGATCGCGTCGCCGACAAGGTCGTCAACAGCCCCGCGCTCGAACGGCTGGCCGACGACGTGGCCAACAGCCCCGCCATGGAGCGGGCCGCGGTCCGGGTCGTCGAGAGCCGCCTGGTGGAGGCGGTGGTACGACGGCTGCTCGAGAGCGACGAGCTGTGGTTGCTGGTGGGCGAGATCGCCCGCAGTGAGCCGGTCACCGACGCCATCACGCAGGACACCCTGGGCTTCGCGGGCGAGATCGCTGCCGAGGTGCGCGCGCTGTCGCGCGGCGGCGACGCGCGGGTCGAGCGGGTCGCTCGCCGCATGCTCCGCCGGAGCTCGAAGTGAGCTCGGGCACGGCGGCAGCGGTTCGACCGTCGACGGCCGACCGCGCCGCCGACGCCCCCTATGCGGGCCTCGTCACCCGAGCCCTCGCCTTCGCCGTCGATGCCGCCGTCATCGACGGTGCGGCGCTGCTCGTCGTTGCCGTGGTGGCGCTCGCCGGCACCGTCCTCCACATCCCCGAGGACGTCAAGACGGTCCTGCTTGCCATCGGGGCGGCGGCCTACGTCGTCTGGGGCACCGGCTACTTCGTGTCGTTCTGGGCGACCGGCGGCCGGACCCTGGGCAACCGCGTCATGTACATCCGGGTCGCGCCCGCCGGCGGAGGCAAGCTCGGGTACCGGCGCGCGGTGCTCCGCTTCGCCGGGCTCCTGCTTGCCGTACTGCCGCTGCTGCTGGGCCTGGTGCCGATCCTGTTCAACGATCGTAGGCGCGGGCTGCAGGACGCGATCGCGGACACCGTCGTGGTCCACGATCCCGACCGGCGCGCTCCGCGCCCGGGCGGCGCGCGCAAGCCGCCGGCAGCCAGGCAGCTGCCCTAACGACGGCGCTGCGCGGGCGCCGCTCGGGCCCAGAGGGCGCCGAGGGTCTTGGGGGTCAGGCGGTCCTTGCGCACGAAGGCGGCCGCACCGCAGTTGCGGGCGGCAGCGGGGATGTCGGTCAGATCCTCGACGGAGATGAGCAGGATCACGACGTCCGGACTCGCCTCGTGCAGGCGGCGGGCCGCCTGGATCCCGTCCATGCCGTCCAGCCGCACGTCGAGGAGGACGAGATCGGGATCAAGCCGGCCGGCCGCGGCGAGGCCCTCCTCGGCCGAAGCGGCCTCCCCGACGGCGCGGAATCCCGCGGTCCCTGCGATGAGCTCCCTGGCCGCCGCCAGGAACTCCGGGGAGTCGTCGACGGTCAGGACATCGACCGGAACGGCGCGAGTGGTCACTGCTCCTCCCTTCGGGTGAAAGGGAAGCCTCGGCGACGCGGGCCCGGCCTACATCATCCGATCAGGGTGATAGGCGCGATCGGCGAGAAAGAGCAGCGTAGCCTTGACCCGCTTGCTCGTGTCCTCGGTCTGCGACAGCCCGAGCTTGAGGAAGATCGAGTTGATGTGCTTCTCGACGGCGCGCTTGGTCAGCACCAGCGTGTCCGCGATCGCGGCGTTGCTCTTCCCGACGGCGATCTCCGCGAGGATCTGGCGCTCTCGTGGGGTGAGGTCCGCGAGCACCGAGTCCTCCCCCCGCGCTCGCGCCGCGACGAGGCCGTCGACCACCTTGGAGTCGATGACCGACCGGCCCTCCGCGACCTGCTGGATGGCCGAAGCGATCTCGGCCCGGTCGTGCAGGCGCTCCTTGAGCAGGTAGGCGCGCCGCGCCGATCCGGCCTCGAGCAGCAAGAGCGCGTATTGCGGCTCGCTGTACTGGCTCAGCACGACGACCCCCATCTCCGGAGCGCTCTCTCCGAGCGCCCGGGCGATGCGGATGCCCTCGTCGGTGTTGGTGGGGGGCATCCGGATGTCGGTGACGACCACGTCGGGCTGCTCGGCCTCTGCCGCCCTCATCGTGCTCTCGTAGTCCTCGCAGGCGGCCACCACCGTCACCCCGGCGACGCCGGCCAGAAGCTCTACGAGCCCTTCGCGGATGAGGTAGCTGTCGTCCGCGATGACGACTCTGGTTGCCACGCGAGGAGCCTAACCGGCGGGTCAGAAGCCCAAAGGGTGCTTCGTCTCGGGAAGGCGGTCGAGCGTCCGTCGCCACTTGGCGATCGGGTGCATCTCCTGCTCCCTCAGCGCGCCGAGGGAACCCCGGAGCTCCCACGCGGCGAGCATCGGGCAGGCGATGGCGACCACGATCGCCAGCGGCAGGACCGCCGGCGGCGCCGGGACGAGTACCGTCGCGGCGAGCAAGCCCGAGCAGACCAGGACGGCGACGACGGCCAGAACCACCGACACGAGCGCGCGCCGACGAACGTTGGGCGACGGCGGAACCATCGCTTCAAAGGATGCCCGCTTCGGCGCGACGACAAGCCGGTTCCCGCGCGCCTTCGTGCGTCGCTCGCGTCAGATCTCTGACTCGGCTACGCTCCTCCCGAGGCGTTTACGGGCGGTAGGTCGCGCGACTGGGTGGCTTCGCGGCACTTTTGCGCTCGGCGCGACAGCGATGGAGGACCGCGGGACGCGGTTCACGGTGACCTGTATGGACGTGCGAGGGTCGACGAGCACGTGGGATGGCGGCGCCGCTGCCGCTCATCCGCCGGTCGCCCTGCGCCGCCTTCGCGCGACCCGATCGCCGGCGCCGACTCGCGCGCGCTTGGCGCTCGGCGCCGTCGCCGGATTCGTGTTGGCCGCGGGCTCGGTCGCCGTCGCGTTGTCGAGCGGCACCGGACCGGGTGGCCTGGTCGCGCTCAACGCCCTCAGCGTGGCGCTCCCCATCGCCGTGGGCCTGGTGGCATGGAGACGGACCACGACGACCGGGTTCGGCCTCCTGCTCGTCGCGCTCGGAGCGGCGTACTTCCTTGTCACGCTCTCGACGTCGAGAGTCGATGTCGTCTACAGCGCCGGACGGGTGGCCGGGTTCGCCGTGTCGCTCCTGATCGTCTACGTCATCCTCGCTTTCCCGTCCGGACGACTCGAGTCGCGGCCGGCGCGCGCGATCGTTGTCGCCATGGTGCTGGTCCTCGTGGCGCTGTACCTGCCGCTCGTGCCGCTGACGAAGTCGTTCCCGACCCCGTTTCCGTGGGGCGGCTGCGACGCCGGATGTCCGCCCAACGCCTTCTCCGTGGGCAGCGAGCCCGGATTCGTCGACGCGGCGCGATCGGTACGGGAGTTGCTGACCGTGGTCCTGTTCGCGTCGGCCGCTGTCGTGGTCGCCGGGCGGATCCGGGCGGCGAGCCGCCTGGAGCGGCGCATGCTCCTACCGGTGCTCGGGGCCGGCGCGGTGTGGCTCGCAGCGATCGCCGCCCTGTTCGTGGGCCGGCGCTGGTCGGTGGACCCGGTCGTCGACGTCGCGACGTGGGTACTTCTGGCGGCGATCCCA
Organism: Solirubrobacteraceae bacterium; assembly: GCA_045805605.1. GTDB lineage: Bacteria > Actinomycetota > Thermoleophilia > Solirubrobacterales > Solirubrobacteraceae > DATBDE01. Next base: position 47,363 of record JBJMKX010000019.1, on the reverse strand, counting down.
CTGCTCGCGCTCGGGTTTCTCGCCGGGATGCTCCATTGGCGGCTCTACGCCGGCACGGCGCTGCCGCGGCTCGTACGCACGCTGGCGTCGTATCCGGCGTCCACCGACCTGCGCGACGCGCTGGCCGACGCCCTCGGCGATCCGACCCTCGAGGTGCTCTACCGACTTCCGGGCCGCGGCTACGTGGACGCGCAGGGCCGGTTGGCCGACCTCCCGCGCGAGGGCGCGCTTCGTGCCGTTTCGCCGGTCGAGTCGCGGGGCGAGCCCATTGCCGCCATCGTCCACGATCCCGCGCTGCGCCTGGAGCCCGAGCTCGTCGAGGCGGCGATCTCGGCAGCTCAGCTCGTGCTTGAGCACCGTCGACTCGAGGTCGACCTGCGCGCGTCCGTGCGCGAGGTGCGCGCGTCCCAGGTCCGGATCCTTCTCGCCGCCGACACCGAGCGCGAGCGGATCGAGCGCGACCTCCACGACGGCGCGCAGCAGCGCCTCGTCGCCCTGCGGATGAAGCTCGGGCTTCTCCCGGACCGAAGCGGCGAGCCCGATCCTCGCGCGGCGAGGCTCCAGCGGTCCCTCACCGAGGACGTCGAGGCCGCCCTGCAGGAGATCCGCGAGCTCGCACACGGCATCTATCCGCCGTTGCTGGCGTCCCACGGACTGGGCGAGGCGCTCGGCGCCGTCGCGGCGCGCTGTCCCATCGCCACCAGCGTGCATGTGCGGGGCGGCCGCCGCTTCTCGCGCGAGGTCGAGAGCACCGTGTACTTCTGCTGCCGGGAGGCGCTGCAGAACATCTCCAAGCACGCACCGACCGCGCACAAGGTGTCGATCGACCTTTCCGCCGACCACGACGTGCTCCAGTTCGCGATCACCGACGATGGCGAGGGCTTCGACCTCGAACGGCATGCGCAGGGCGCCGGGCTCACGCACATGCGCGACCGTCTGGCCGTCGTGGGAGGCGAGCTGGACCTGCGCTCGCGGCGTGGGGCAGGGACCTCGGTGCACGGATCGATGCCGATCAAGTGATCTCGATCTCGAGAGCCGGGATCTCACCCGGTTCGAGTGATGCGATCCAAGTCGCGCTGGACTTGACTCGGATCCATGGCTCCTGGGACGCTCTCGCCCAATGAGCGCGCCGCGCGTGGGAAGGCGGCGCGCGGGCAGGCGAGCCGGTCCAGTCACGCGGCGTGGCGGGCGCCCGACGATCGCCGGAGCCCGATCGCGGTGCTCGAGGAGCAGGCGCGCACCCGCGTCCCCGAGCTGGTTCCGATCCGGTACGGCCGCATGGTCGAGTCCCCGTTCGCCTACTTCCGCGGAGCGGCGGCCGCCATGGCCGACGACCTGTCGCGCACGCCGGCGTCCGGGCTGCGAGCCCAGCTGTGTGGCGATGCCCACCTGTCGAACTTCGGCGGCTTCGCCTCTCCGGACCGCGACCTGGTCTTCGACCTCAACGACTTCGACGAGACGCTGCCGGGCCCGTGGGAGTGGGACGTCAAGCGCCTGGCCGCCAGCTTCGAGATCGCCGGCCGGTCGCGCGACTTCGATCGCGATCAGCGAAGCGCGACCGTCGCCGCGGCCGCGCGCGAGTACCGCATCGCGATGCGGCGGTTCGCGACGATGCCGGATCTCGCCGTCTGGTACGCCCGGCTGGACGCCGACGAGGTCATCCGGCGCTGGGGCGCCGAGGAGGACGGCAAGGCGGCCAAGGTGGTGCGCCGCGCCGCCGAAAAGGCGCGGACCAAGGACAGCATGCGGGCGCTGGCCAAGCTCACCTGCAGGGTCGACGGCGAGCTGCGCATCGCCAGCGACGCTCCGCTCGTGGTCCGGATCGAAGAGCTGGTCGGGCCGGAGGACGGGCGCGACGTCAGCGAGGAGATCGATCGGGTGCTCCAGGCGTACCGCCGCACGCTGTCCGGCGGCGCGCGCCATGCGCTCGCGCCGTACCGCCTCGTCGACGTCGCACGCAAGGTCGTCGGCGTCGGCAGCGTGGGCACGCGGGCGCACATCGTTCTGCTGCTCGGGCGCGACGCGTCGGATCCGCTCTTCCTCCAGGTCAAGGAGGCCGAGCGCTCGGTCCTCGAGCCCCATGCCGGCACCAGCCGCTTCGCGCACCACGGCCGCCGCGTGGTCGAGGGGCAGTGGCTGATGCAGGCGGCGAGCGACATCTTCCTCGGCTGGGTCACGGTCCCGGGGATCGACGGCAAGCGCCGGGCCTTCTACGTCCGCCAGCTCTGGGACTGGAAGCGCTCGGCCGAGATCGAGCTGATGACGCCGGCCCGGATGGCGGGCTACGCCGAGATGTGCGGCTGGACCCTCGCGCGGGCGCATGCGCGCTCCGGCGACCGCATCGCGATCGGGGCCTACCTCGGAAACGGCGACGCGTTCGATCGGGCCATGGTCCGCTTCGCCCGCGGCTACGCCGACCAGAACGAGCGCGACCACGAGGCCCTCGTGGGCGCCATCCGCGACGGCACGCTGCCGGCCGAGCGCGGCGTCTAGCGCCACGCCCGGCCGAGCGCGTTGGTTCAGACCCGCGCGCGGTGCGCGTAGGCGACGAGCCCGTAGATGACGAGCACGTCGATGGCGAAAATCGCCAGTGACAGCAACGGGAAGGCGGGCAGCAGCAGCAGCTGCACGATCATGTTCGCCCCCGCCGTCAGAATCCCGATCCAGCGGCCAAACGCGGTGCGGGCGAAGATCGCAAACGCCGCGAAGAGCTGGACGACGCCCACGATGAGCAGGATCCAGCCCCACGTGTTGAGCTGCCCGAACACGAACTGGGCGTCGTGCACGTAGACCTTCGAGTCCGAGATCGCGGCGATGCCGTAGATCACGTTCAGCACGCCGATCAGCCCGATCATCACGCCGGCGAAGCCGACCCATCCCATTCCGCGCTCTTCGATCGGAACCTCCGCGCCCTCCAAGGAGCCGACGTCCGTCGGTCGAGTCGTGGTCATCCCATCCTCCTGTGGTTGTGTTGTTCGGTCATGCGGCCCGCCGCACTTCGAGCAGGCCGAGCGCCCGTGCGCGGTCGACCGCCCCCGACCGCGATGAGGCGTCGAGCTTGCGGTAGATCGCGTGCGCCTGGGTCTTGACGGTGTTCTCGGACACGCGCATGGCAGCGGCGATCTCGCGGAGCGACAGGTGCGTGGGCAGCGACTGGAGCACGCGCAGCTCGGCGGTGGTCAAGGCCGCCGCTCCGACGCCGCCGGAGCTGACGAAGGCGTCGGCGGCGGCCGAGGCCTCGTCGGCCCACTGCGCCAGGACGATCGCGTCCGGCGTCCGCCGCAGGAAGCGGCGAGCCTTGACCAGGAGCCGCCGTGCCCCGGCGACATCGGTCAGGCGCAGCGCCGTTCGTGCCAGCGCGATGCGGGTCTCGGCCTCGTACCAGGGCGCGAAGTCACGCAGGCGCGCCATCAGCAGGCGCGCGCGCGCGGCGTCCTCGGTCGCCGCCTCGATCTGGCCCCGGCGGGCGCGGACCTCGGCCGAGACGGCATGGACGAGCGCCATCGTCGGGTAGTCGCGAAGGCCGCCGCGCCGTACGTGACCGAGCGCGCGCTCGGCGTGCGCCGCCGCTGCGTGCCAATCGTCGTGGTCGATCGCCAGCAGGGCGAGCTGGGCGAGGCACAGGGCCTGGAGGGCCGGGGCAGCGAGGGCGCCGTGCCGTACGCCGGCTTCGAGCTCGAAGCGAGCCTTCTCGCCCTCGCCCGACAGCTGCAAGCCGACGCCGACCACGAGGCACCGCATGGCGCGCCCCGGGCTGTCCGGCGGCGTGAACGGCCCGGCCGCGGCCGCGCGCTCGGTCATCGCAGCGACCCCGTTGCGGCCGAGCGCCGCCGAGAGCAACTCGAGGGTGGCGGTACGCGGTCCGCGCCCCGCCGTGCCCGCGATCGGGCGCGCTGCGGCCGCCCAGCGTTCGACCAGGTCGCCCTGGCCGTTTGCGAGGTGGCTCAGCGCGGCGGTCACCGTCAGGGTCGGGGTGGTCGCGATCTCGCCGTCGGTGAAACGATCGAGCCAGCTCTCGAGCGCGGCGTTGCGGCCGCGCGCCGCCCAGGCCCCGGCCGCGCCCCACAAAAGCGCCCCGCCACGAGCGACGTCGCCGGCCGCGAGCGCGTGCTGCAGTGCGGCGTCCACGTCGCCGTTCTGCGCATACCAGCCGCTGGCCAGGCGATGCAGCTCTGGCTCCGCATGCCGGTCGCGGCGGCGCAGCTCGGCACGCAGGTGGTCGAGCAGGAGCGGGTGGTAGCGATAGGACTCGTCGTTGTGGTCCAGCGGCAGCACGAGGAGGTTCGAACGGGAAAGCCTCCTCAGCCGACGCGCCGATCGCGCGCGGCCTGACACGGCGTCGCACACCGGTCCCGACAGGCGGTCGAGCACCGACGTCGCCACGACGAACTCGAGATCGTCGGCGGCGAGCTCGGAGAGGACCTCGTCGCGCAGGTAGTCGGCGACCATCCGGTCGTCTCCCCCGAACCGGGCCAGGGCGCCGTCGTCCCGGCCGGTCCGGAGCGACAGGGCGGCGAGGTACAGCCCGGCGGCCCAGCCCTCGGTGCGCCGCATCAGGGTCTCGAGCTCGGGCCGCCGCAGTCGCAGACCGACGCTGCTCACGAGCGCCGCGGCCTCGCCGCGATGCATCGCGAGGTCGGCGCTGCGCAGCTCGAGCATGCCGCGGTGGGCCCGCAGCCGGCCCAGCGGAAGCGCCGGCTCGCGCCGCGCAGCGAGCGCGATCTGCGATCCGTGCGGAAGCTCGGCAAGCGCGGCGAGGACCGCCTCGCCCGCGTCCGTCGCATCCCCGAGATGCGCGTCGTCGACGACGAGCACCGACGGGGCCTCGAGACCATCGACCGCGTCCGCCACCTCCTCTCGCTCCAGCCACCTGAACGGACGAGCGTCGCACTGCGCCCACTGGCAGAGCAGGGTCGTCTTCCCGTAGCCGGCGGGTGCCAGCAGGACCACGAGGGGAACGTCGCGGGCGCCGAGCAGGCGCTGGAGCAGGCGCTCCCGGTCCACGAGCCCCGGCTGGACCGACGTCGAGCGATGCGACGCGTACGGAGGGCTCGAGCCCGTAGCGATGGCAGCGCTCATCTCCGCTCAGGATCGCCGTCGCGCCCCGAGCGCGGCAAGGGTGCACGCAACCGTCTTGGGTGGACATGCGCACACCAAGGCTGGCAGGGTGCGGGGCCTGTCCGTCGCTTTCGTCCTCCTCATCGCCGGCATGGGCCTGGTCGACTCGCTCAACCCGGCGACCATCGCGGTCGGGGTCGTGCTCGGGACCACCGAGCGCCCGCTGCTGCGGCTGTCGGGCTACGCCGCCGGAATCTTTGCCGTGTACTTCGTCGGCGGCCTCGTCCTGACCCTGGGCCCATCCGGGCTGATCCGCACCGCCACGAGTCACCCCGAGGGCATCGGGTTCGACATCGCGCTCGTCGTCGTCGGCCTCGTCGCGTTCGGCTTCGCGGCGTGGGTATTCGTCCACCGCCGCGACGCCGCGAAGGTTCCGGACGTCAAGATGCGTCCCCGCTCGGCCCTCGCCCTCGGAGCGGGGATGACCGCGGTCGACCTGCCGACCGCCTTTCCCTACTTCGCGGCGGTCGTGGCCATCATCGGCGAGGACCTCGCGGCGCCGATCGAGATCGCCCTGCTCGTCCTCTTCAACGCGATGTACATCGCGCCGATCGTGCTGATCGCCGTCGTCGCGGTCGCGCTCGGCGAGCGGGCCGAGCGGCCGTTGCTGAGGATCCGCGCATTCGTGACCCGTTGGTCGCCCGTGCTGCTCGTCGTGTTGAGCGTGGCGGTCGGCGTCGTCGCCCTCGTTGCGGGGGTGAAGGGGCTGGTCAGCTGATGGCGCCGCGGCCGCGGACGATGTCGACCAGCCGCACGAGGCTCTCGGCGGACAGCCCCACCGCACGCGCGGCCGGGGAGCTCCCCGCTGCGCCGAGGGGAAGCCGTACCTTCACTGCCGCCGGCACGCTGCGGAACCGCAAAGGCGGCTCGAGGAGCAGGGCTTCCCCGTCCACGCCGACGGGGACGGCGCGGTCGGCGTCGACCTCGAGCGCCGCGGGCTCCCACTGCCGGAAGCCGCGATATCGAGCCAGGTGGCCGGTGGCCTCGAGCGCCGTGAGCTTCGCGGCGTCGGCGGCGCCCCCGATGCGGACGGTCGCCACTCCCAGCGTCCCCCGGTCGATGCGCGCGCGTGTGCCCGTGCCGCTGAGCGACGCCAGGCGATACGGGTTGTTGGAGACCAGCACGACGACCGCGTCGGACTGCTCGTTGCCGTCGCCGTCGCGGTACCGCAGGGGTCGGGCGTCGCGGCGGCTCAGGACGTCCGGCGCCATCCGCGCCCAGGTGCGGAGCTTGGCGTCGCGGTACTCGTCGGACTGCACGACCTCGGCGTAGGCGCCGAGCGAGGCGTTGTTGACGAAGACCCGGCCGTTGACCTCGGCCAGATCGATCGTGCGCTCAAGCGCCGGGCCGTACGCGTCGAGCGCGCCCACCACGTCGTCGCGATCCAGGCCGAGATCGAGGGCGAAGTGGTTGCGGGTCCCCGACGGGATGCAGACGTGACCCAGGCCATGCGCAGCGGCCACGGAGGCGACGAGCGCCTGGGAGCCGTCGCCTCCCGCCATGCCGAGCACGTCGGCCCCATCGGCCACGGCCTGCTCGGCCAGGGCCCGAAGATCGGATCCCGGCGTCAGCTCGATGGTCTCGATGCCTCGCTGCGCCGCTTCGTCGAACAGCCTGAAGCGCTCGGCCTTGCCGCCACCCGACTTGGGATTGACGATAAGAACGCCCCGCTCCGCCGGCGGCACTCTGCTCCCCGGGCGCGGCGGTTCGCCGAGCGCGTACCGGGCGCAGGCGCCGAACGCTCCCAGCAACAGCCCGATGGCGACGAGCGCGATGATGCCGCCCGTCCCGAGGGTGAGCACGAAGGCGATGCCGACCACGCAGGCGGCCGCCGCGATCACGCTCAGCCAGCGGACCAGCCCCCGCAGGGTTGCCGCCATCCAGGCCGCGCCGGCGGCGAGGGCGAGGAGCACGAGGGCGAGGACGAGCCCGCTCGGATCGCCGAACAGCGCGGCCACCGCGACCACGACCATCGCCGGGATCGTCAGGAGGGCAACTCCGGCCGCGAGGCGGCGCCCGATCGGCATCGCCGCCCCTAGTACCCGGTGCCGGTCTTCGCGCGCCGGCGGTCGTGCTCGTGCAGGCGGCCCTTCTCGGCGAGCACCCCGCACGCCTGGCCGAGGTCGTCGGCGAGGGTCGTGGCCAGCGTCTGTCCGAGCGTGAGCTTGACCAGCGCGCGCATGATCTTCACGTGATCGGCGTTGGGCGGCAGCGTGTACGCCGGCACCATCCAACCACGCTCCGCCGCCAGCTGCGAGGCCACGTCGAACTCGTCGTAGTTGTGCTCGCCGTCGAGCTGGAAGGCCACCAGCGGCAGCTGCTCCTCGTCGACGCCGCCGACGAGGCGGAAGTCGCCGCTCCCCGCGATGCGCTCCGCGAGATCCCGCGCATTGGCCTGCATCGTCGCCATGACGTAGCGGTAGCCTTCGTGCCCGAAGCGCACGAAGTTGTAGTACTGCGCGAGCACCATCGCGGCCCCGGTCGAGAAGTTCAGCGTGAAGGTCGCGTCGCGCTTGCCGAGGTAGTTCTCGTAGAAGACGAGATCGTCCGGCAGGTCGCCGCGTTCGCGGAAGATCAGCCACCCGATCCCGGGGTAAACGAGGCCGTACTTGTGGCCGGACACGTTGATGGAGCGCACCTGCTCGAGCCGGAAGTCCCACTTCGTGCCCGGATAGAGGAACGGCCACACGAAGCCCCCGCTGGCCGCATCGACGTGCAGCGGCACGTCGATGCCGCGCTCGTCGCGCAGGCGGACGAGGAGCCGGTCGATGCCCGCGATGTCGTCGGCATGCCCGGTGAAGGTCGTCCCCAGCACCGCCGCGACGCCGATCGTGTTCTCGTCCACGTGCGGCTCGACGTCCTCCGGCCCGATTGTGTACTTGTCGGGCTGCAGGGGGATGATCCGGGGCTCGACGTCGAAGTAGCGGCAGAACTTCTCCCACACTACGTGCACGTCGCCGCCGAAGACCAGGTTGGGACGCGTCGTGTCCTTGCCCGCCGCCTCGCGGCGGCCGCGCCACTTCCACTTCAGCGAGAGCGCGCCGAGCATGATCGCCTCGGAGGACCCCTGCGTCCGCGTGCCGGTCGTCTCCCCGGGGGCGTTGAAGAGGTCGGCCAGCATGCGGATGCAGCGCTGCTCGATCTCCGCCGTCTGCGGGTACTCCGCGTGGTCGATGTAGTTGCGATGCAGGTTGTCGGCGATCACCCGCTGGGCCTCGGGCTCCATCCACGTCGTGACGAAGGTGGCCAGGTTGCGCATCGGGATGCCATCCAGCACCAGCTCCTCCCCGACCAGGCGCATGGCATCCACCGACGGCATGCCCTTCGGCGGGATCCGGTGGTCCGGCGCCGGCTCGTGCAGGAACCGGTTGCCGTAATCACGCGCCAGCGCATCGAGCTCGCGCGCGATCGCCTCGTGACCTGGCGGTGCGCTCGCGGTCTGAGCAGGGGTCGGCACGGTCATACCTCCTTGGGTTGCAGTGGCTGGACGCCGGCGCTGCCGTGGCGGGCATGGCCATGCCACAGCACCACCGCGCCGATGAAGAAGCAGAGGGCCCCGAGCGCCGTCCCCCAGTTGACCGGCGCGAGCGCCAGCACCGAGCCCGTCGAGGGCAACACGAAGGACGCGACGGCGGCGATCATGAACAGCACGCAGCCCGCCAGGTTGATCCCGGCCATGCGGCGTCCTTCCGTCGTCGCGCGATAGGCCAGCACGCCGGATGCGAGGAAGCAGCCCGAGCCGAGGAGGTCGGGCCCCCAGACCAGGCGATTCTGCTCGTGGGTCGAGAGACCGGTCTGCATGGCGTGGAACGTGCTGGCGTTGAAGAACAGCGTGCCGATGAACTGGATGGCCGCGCTCCACCACGATGCGTCGCTGAAGCGACGATGCTCTCGCAGCGTTCCCTCGCGCAGCTCGAGCGCTGCGGCCACCGTGAAGAACACCGAGCCCACGAAGAACACGATGCTGTCGGCGCCCTGACCCACCAGCTGGACGAACCCCGGGAATGGCCCGACGAAGAAGCAGGCGGACCCGATCGCAAAGCCTGCGGCGATCCAGCCGTCCCAGTCGACGCGGGCATCCGGCCGCGGCCCGGCGTGGAGCGCATGGCCGATCACCCCTCCGACCCTAGGCCGGGTCGTGCGCTTCCGCGTCACCCAATTCGGATGAACGCGTCCCGGCCTTCGTCTGCTGGACTCGCGTCATGGCGGACGCGCTCGGCATCACGTGGCTGGGGCACGCCACCGTCCTGCTCGAGCTCGACGGCGTCCGCCTGCTCACCGATCCCGTCCTGCGCGAGCGCGTCGGGCCGCTGGTCCGCGTGGGTGCCGCGGTCGCGGCGATCGAGACGGAGCGGATCGACGCGATCCTCCTCTCGCACCTGCACGCGGACCACGCGGACGCGCCGTCGCTGCGACTGCTGCCGGCCTCGACGCCCGTGCTCGCACCGGTCGGCGCCGCGCGCTGGTTGAGCTCGCATGGCGTCCGGACGGTGCACGAGCTTGCCCCGGATGACTCGTTGCCGATCGGGTCCCTTGAGGTGACTGCGACGGTGGCAGAGCACGACGGGCGCCGGCGGCCGCTGGGCGCCACCGCGCCTCCGATCGGCTTCGTGACCCGCGGATCGCATGCCTGCTACTTCGCGGGCGACACCGACCTGTTCGGGGCGATGGCCGACCTCTCCGGCACCATCGACGTCGCCCTCCTGCCGGTGTGGGGATGGGGGCCGAACCTCGGACCGGGTCACCTCGATCCGGAGCGGGCCGCCGAAGCGGCGGCCCGCATCTCCCCTTCCGTCGCCATCCCCATCCATTGGGGGACGCTCGCGCCGGGATGGCCGTTTCGGCGCCCCAAGGACCCGCGTCGTCCCGCGCGGGAGTTTGCCGCCCTGGCGGCGCGCCGGGCGCCAGAGGTCGACGTGCGCGTGCTCGAGCCGGGCGAGAGGATCGAGCTGCCATGAGGGGAATCGCCCTGCCGATCGTCCGCATCGCCCTGGTCTGGCTGGTCGCAACGGCGACGCTGCTGCTGCTCAGCGCGATCTTCCCCGACATCCAGGTCGAGGACTTCGGCACGGCGCTCCTGGCGGCCGCGCTCATCGGATTGGTCAACGCGTTCGTCTGGCCGCTGCTGATCCGGATCGCCCTGCCGTTCACGGTGCTCACCCTCGGGCTCGGGGTCGTCGTTCTCAACGGCGCGATGGTCCTGCTCGTGTCGGCGATCGAGCCCGGCTTGGAGGTGTCGACCCTGCTCGCGGGCATTGCCGTCGCCCTGGGCCTCACGATTGCCACCACCGCGGCGACGTCGCTGCTCGCCATCGACGACGACGAGTTCTGGTACCGGAACGTCATCCAGCGCCAGGTACGGCGGACGGCGAAACCCGAGGCCACCGACGTCCCGGGGCTGTTCTTCCTCGAGATCGACGGGCTCGCACATGCCGTGCTGCTGCGCGCCCTCCGCGACGGCAACGCGCCGACGATGGCGCGCTGGGTGCGCGACGGCTCCTACCGGCTGACGCGGTGGGAGACCGACTGGTCCTCGCAGACCGGCGCGTGCCAGGCCGGGCTGCTGCACGGCAACAACGACGACATGCCCGCCTTCCGCTGGTGGGAGAAGGACCGCGGCAAGGCGATCGTCACCAACCACCCGCGCGACGCGATGGAACTCGAGCGCCGTCACTCCGACGGGCGCGGGCTGCTGTTCTCCGACGGTGCCAGCCGGGCCAACATCCTCTCGGGCGACGCGCCGCACAGCCTTCTCACCATGAGCACCGCGATGCGGCGCGACCGCGCCGGCCGCATCGGGCAGGACTATTTCGCCTATTTCGCCAACCCGTACAACCTGATGCGAACCCTGGCGCTGGTCGCCCGCGAGCTTGCCAGCGAACGGTGGAGCGCGATCCAGCAACGCCGGCGCGACGTGCAGCCGCGCATCCACCGCAGCCTCGTCTATTCCCTCATGCGCGCCTGGGCGACGATCATCCAGCGCGACCTGCAGGTCGCGGCGGTCATCGCCGACATGTACGCCGGCCTGCCGGTGGCCTACACGACGTTCCTGGCCTACGACGAAGTTGCGCACCACTCCGGCATCGAGCGCCCCGATGCGCTCGCGACCCTCCGCGAGGTCGACCGCCAGATCGGGCGTATCGCGGCCGCGCGCCGGCACGCCCCGCGCCCCTACCGGCTCGTGGTGCTCTCCGACCACGGGCAGTCGCAGGGCGCGCCCTTCCTCGACCGCTACGGCGTCACGCTCGAGGCGCTCGTCCGCGAGGCCGCCGACGCCTCCGCCGCCTCGGCCGACGGCCACCCGGACGAGGCGCTCGGGTTCCTCGGCGCCTCGCTGACCGAGGCCTCGAACGGCGACTCCCGCCTCGCACGGGTGGTGCGGCGCACGTCGCGGCGCCGGATTGTCGACGGCGCCGTGCAGCTCGGCCACGACGGCCGTGCGCCGGCCGACGGCGAGCAACCGCCCGAGATCGTCGCCGTGGCATCGGGCTGCCTCGGCCTCGTGTCGTTCCCGCGCGAGGCGGGGAGGCTGACGCTCGAGGACCTCGAAGCGCGGTACCCGCGGGTGGTGCCTGCGCTGCGCGACCACCCCGGGGTCGGGTTCGTGCTCGTGCGATCGGAGGCGCACGGTGCGCTCGCGATCGGTGCGAAGGGGATCAACTATCTCGACGCGGAGCGCATCGAAGGCGAGGATCCGCTGGCGCCCTACGGACCCAACGCCGCCCGCCACGTCCGGCGGACCGACGGTTTCGAGCACTGCGCCGACATCATGGTCAACAGCACCTACTGGGCCGACGTCGACGAGGTCGCCGCCTTCGAGGAGCTCGTCGGCTCCCACGGCGGCCTGGGCGGCACCCAGTCGTTCCCGTTCGTCCTCCATCCCGCCGAGCTCGCACTCCCCGACGACGAGCTCGTCGGGGCCGAGCAGGTCCACCGCGAGCTCCGGCGCTGGCTGGTCGAGCTAGGCCACGGCGAGTACGCGGCGTCGTCGGTCAGCGCATCTCCGCGAGCCGCTCGACGAGGATGATTCGCGCCGCCGCCTCGATGAGGGCCAGGTGGGAGAAGGCCTGGGGGAAGTTCCCCAGGTGCCGCCCGGTGCTGGTATCGAACTCCTCCGCGTAGAGGCCGAGCGGTGATGCGACGCTGAGCAGGCGCTCCATGAGGTCGCGGGCGCGCTGCTCCTCGCCAACGATCGCCAGCGCCGACACGAGCCAGAACGAGCAGATCAGGAAGCTGCCCTCCTTGCCGGACAACCCGTCGTCGGTCTCGTCGGTGCGATAGCGCAGGACGAAGCCGTCCTCGGTCAGGTCGTCGGCGATCGCGTCCACCGACTTGCGCATGCGCTCGTCGTCGCCGGGCAGGAAGCCGAACATCGCCGCCAGGAGCGTCGACGCGTCGAGCGAGTCGGTGTCGTAGTGCTGGCGCAGCACGTCGTCGCGGACGCCATGCTCGAGGATGTCGGCGTGGATCTCGTCGGCCGTGGCGCGCCACGTCGCCTGCTGCCCGGGGTCGCCGCGGATCTCGGCAAGCTTGGCCGCCCGGTCCAGCGCCACCCACCCCATGAGCTTGGACGACACGTAGTGCTGCGGGTCGCCGCGAGCCTCCCAGATGCCCTGGTCGGGCTCGCGCCACACGCTCGTCGCGCATGAGGCCTGCGACTGCACGATCGGCCACAGCCGCCGGGGCAGGCGCTGGCTGCGGCGGGTGTGCAGGAGGATCGAGTCGAGCACGGCGCCGTAGACGTCGTTCTGGCGCTGGTCGAAGGCGCCGTTGCCGATCCGCACGGGGTGTGCGCCGGCGTACCCGGAGAGCTCGCCGCGCGTCGACTCGGTCAGGTCGCGCCGACCGTCGATCCCGTACATGATCTGCAGCGCGCCGTCCTGGTTGGGTTCGAGATCGGCGATGAACTGCATGAACTCGTCCGCCTCCCAGTCGAGGTTGAGCCAGTGCAGCGCCTGGAGGGTGAAGGTCGAGTCCCGCATCCACGTGAAGCGGTAGTCCCAGTTGCGCTCGCCGCCGGGCGTCTCGGGCAGTGACGTGGTGAGCGCCGCGACGGTCCCGCCCGTCGGCATGTAGGTGAGGCCCTTGATCGCCAGCGCCGACCGCTGGATCGGATCGCGCCAGCGGTGGTCGGGCAGCCGAGCGCGCCCGAGCCAGCCGCGCCAGTAACGCGTGGTTGCGGCGAGCCGCGCAGTGGCCTCGTCGACGGTCTGGGGCGACTCAAGGCCCTCGGCCCAGGAGAGCGAGCAGTAGACCTGGTCCCCGCCCCGCAGCTCGTGCCGAGCGCGGACCCAGTCGCCCTCGACGCCCAGCGACATGTCGGTCTGCAGCCGCACTGTCACGTCTGCGCCGGTGGCCTCGGCGGCGTGCCGGTCGCCGTCGGACAGCGACCACTCGGCGGGCGTGCGCCCGTAGTCGAAGCTCGGCTCGCAGACGAGCTCGATCTCGACGCGCCCTTCCAGGCAGAGCACCGTGCGGACGAGCAGGTGGTCGGCGTCCTCGTCGGCCGGCGGACGGGTGTGCGGGGTGATCTCGTCCTCGCCGCGGCGCGGGCCCATGGTCAGCGCGTCGCGGACCATGATCCATCCGGTCGGCGTGTTCCACGTCGTCAGCAGCGTGTTCGTCCCCGGCTCGTACACCCGTGAGGCCGGCACGTTGATGCCGAACGGCCCCAGGCGAAACGAGCCGGCCTGGCGGTCGAGCAGGCTGCCGAAGATGCTCGGCGAGTCAAAGCGGGGGACGCAGAGCCAGTCGATCGAACCGTCGGACGCGACAAGCGCGCCGGTGTGGCAGTTGGAGAGAAACGCGTACTCGGCGATCGGCGGGAACGGGGAAGGCGCGGCGGCGCTCTGGGGCGCCTCGGCCGAGGGCTTGTCGCTCACGCTGCCACCCCCGGTTCGTGCCAGGCACCCTGGCCGGTGAGGAGCCCGTCCCCCGCCGCCGGCCTCCACGAGCCCTCGGCGTACGCGTGGACACCGGGGGGCCCGTCCGTCATCACCTTGGCGAGATCGCCGGTGATGCCGAAGACCACGAGGACATCGGCAGGCTGCACGCGGACGATTCTCGTCATGCGCTGCGGGGCCCGCATCACCCGAACGGGGTGACGGCGGCCGTGAAGCTCACCAGAGACACCCTGCCCGGCGCGAGCGTTCACCTACGCCGCCCGCCACCATCGCCGACGAGCTGCGCACGCATTCGGCCCAGCTCGCGCGGCCGTGCGCTTCGCCCACCGGGTGCTCCCCGCCTCACCCACCTTCGAGTCGACGGGCGAGTCGACGCCGACGATGACCAGGTGTCCATTTGTGGTCACGTTCGGATGGGCAGACTGGCAGAGAGTCGAACCGATAGGAGGCCGATGACCCAGCACAAGGTCGGGACGCAAGAGGAATGGCAGGCCGCCCGCGACGAGCTGCTCGCCGAGGAGAAGGAGCTCACGCGACGCAACGATGAGCTGGCGCGCAGACGCCGCGACCTTCCGTGGGTGCCGGTCGAGAAGGGGTACCGCTTCGAGACCGTAGACGGCACGAAGTCGCTCGCGGAGCTGTTCGACGGTCGCTCGCAGCTGCTCGTCTACCACTTCATGTTTGGCCCGGACTACGAGGCCGGCTGTCCGGTCTGCTCTTCCATCGCCGACAACCTCAGCGCCAACGTCGCCCACCTCAGGGCGCGGGACGTGACCCTGATCTGCTCATCGAGGGGACCGCTGGACAGGCTCGAGGGCTACAGGCAGCGGATGGGCTGGCGTTTCAATTGGGTCTCGACCGTCGGCGCCGACTTCCACCGCGATCTCGGCTTCCTGCACAGCGAGGAGGAGCTGCGGCCGTTCCTCGACGGCCCGATTCCCCCAGCCGTCGAACAGAACGCACGCGCTTGCGGCATCGACGTCGCCGGCTACGTCGCCGAGGGGCCTGGGCTCAGCGTGTACATCCAATCCGACGGCGCCGTCTACCGGACCTACGTGACCACTGCCCGCGGTCTCGAGCCCGTGATGGGGTACTACGGCCTGCTCGACCGGACGCCGATCGGGCGCAACGAGGAGGGTGAGGAGGTCTTCTGGCTGCGGCGCCACGACGAATACGAGCGCGGGACCAGGAACGGGTAGGTTCAGAGGCCGTGCGCCAGCTGACGGCCGTCGACGCGCAGTTCCTGGCCCTCGAAGGCCCGCGCCACTACGGGCACGTCGGCGGCGTGGCGGTCGTCGATCCGTCGACGGCGCCGGGCGGCATCCTCGAGCTCGCCGACCTGCAGTACCTGATCGCCGAGCGCCTGCCGCTCGTCCCGCCGTTTCGCTGGCGCCTGGTCGAGGTCCCTCTCGGCCTCGACTACGGCTACTGGATCGACGACCCGGACTTCGACCTCGATTTCCACGTGCGCGAGCTGGCGCTTCCGGCGCCCGGGAACGATCAGCAGCTCGCGCAGCAGGTCGCGCGCATCTTCGCCCGTCCGCTCGACCGCTCGCGCCCTCTGTGGGAGCTCTACCTGATCCACAACTACGACGGCGGCAAGTCCGTGGTGATGACCAAGATCCACCACGCCGTCATCGACGGCATATCGGGGGCGGAGATCCTGGGCGCCCTGCTCGACCTCACTCCGGAGGGCCGCGAGGTCCCGCCGGAGCTGACCGGTCCGGGCGACACCAAGCCCGGCGATCTGGAGCTCCTCGCGCGCGGCCTCCTGGGCGTGCCGCGCTATCCGCTGCGCCTGCTGCGTTCGGTGCCGCGAGCGCTGCCGAACATCGACGAGGTGCCCTCGCTGGCGGGGATCCCCGGCATGAAGGCCGCCGGCCGGGTGGCTGAGGTCGCCGAGCGCACGCTCGGCGGCGGCCGCCGCGTCGTGGGGCACCGGGACCTCGTTCCGCCCCGCACGTCGTTCAACGGCCGCATCTCGGCGCACCGGCGCTTCGCCTTCGGCCAGATCTCGCTCGACGCCGTCAAGGCGATCAAGAACCGCCACGGCGTGACGGTCAACGACGTCGTCGTCTCGCTGTGCGCGGGTGCGGTGCGGCGCTGGCTGGTCCAGCACAGGGAGTTGACGGACGAGCCGCTCGTCGCCCAGATTCCCGTCTCGGTGCGCACCGAGGCCGAGCAGGGCACCTTCGGCAACCGCATCCTCTTGATGTCGGCGCCGCTGTTCACCAACGAGGGCGACCCGGTGCAGCGGCTGCGGCGCACCCACGACGCTCTGCTCGAGATGAAGGAGCGCCACAAGGCGCTGCCGGCCGATCTGCTGCAGGACGCCAACCACTTCGTGCCGCCCGCCGTCTTCTCGCGGGCGGCGCGCCTGACCTTCTCGCTGGCGTCCAGCGGGCGCGGCCGGCCGCCGTGGAACCTCGTCGTCTCGAACGTCCCCGGGCCGCAGGTCCCGCTCTACCTCGCGGGCGCGAGGCTCGAGGCCGACTACCCGGTCTCTGTGGTCACCGACGGGATGGGGCTCAACATCACGGTGATGAGCTATCTCGGTCACCTCGACTTCGGGATCGTGGCCGACCGCGAGCAGATGCCCGACCTGTGGTCGCTGATCGATTGGCTGCGCGGCGAGGTGGCAAGCCTCGAGCCACCCTCGCAGGCCGAAGCCAAGCGTCGACCGAAGGCCTCGCAGCGTGGCTGAGGCCCTCTCGAGCGGCGAGCGCCTCTGCGAGGTCGGCGACGGCATCACGCTCTGCTACGAGACGTTCGGCGACCCGACGAACCCGCCCCTGCTGCTCATCCAGGGGCTGGGCATGCAGATGATCGGCTGGCCCGAGGAGCTCTGCGACCAGCTGGCCGCGCGCGGCTTCTTTGTCGTGCGCTTCGACAACCGCGACGCGGGCCGCTCGACCCATATACGGGGGCGCCCGCCGACGGTGCTCCAGCTCGTGCTGCGCCGGATCAAGCCGGTCCGGTACCGGCTGACCGACATGGCCGGCGATGCCGCCGGGCTGGTCCGCGCGCTCGAGCTGGGGCCCGTGCACGTCGTCGGCATCTCGATGGGCGGCATGATCGCCCAGACGCTGGCCGCCCAGCACCCGGAGCTCGTGCGCTCGCTGACCTCGATCATGTCGAACACGGGTAACCGCTGGAAGGGCCAGCCGGCGCTCGGAGTCATGCGCTTCCTCCTTCGGCAGGCGCCCGAGGACCGCGAGGGCTACATCGCGCACACGGCGCGCGTGTTCGCCGCCATCGGCTCGACGGGGCTGCCGCAGGACACCGAGTTCGTGCGCGAGCGCGCGGCCCGCAGCTACGACCGTGACCCCGACCGGGCCGCAAGCGGGCGCCAGCTGGGCGCCGTCATCGCCTCGGGCGACCGGACGGACGAGCTGCGACGCATCATCGCGCCGACGCTCGTCGTCCACGGCACGGCCGACCGCCTGGTGCGCCCGTCGGGCGGCATGGCCACCACCAGCGCGATCCGCGGCGCCCGGCTGATGCTGATCGAGGGGATGGGCCACGATCTCCCCTCGGCGGCCTGGCCCGAGCTGCTGGACGCGATCGCCGGCCACGCGCACGCCGCCGACCAGGTGCCGGCGGCGGCCTAGTCACTCTCAGTGCCGGGCGGCCGTCGGCTCGGCCCCGGGAGCGACCTGCGGGACGCCGCGGTTGTAGAAGTCGTCGATCTCACCTACGCGCTCGAGCCGGAGCTGTGGCGACGCTACTCCGCCATCGTGCTGCAGGGCCTGCGCGCTCGGCCGGAGCCGCCCGCGCCGCTCGACGTTCCCGCCCTGCCGTTCGAGCAGTTCGAAGCGGCGATGGTCGAGGCCCACGCGCCGCGTGCCCGCCGCCGCTGAGCGGCGCGGCGGCGCGTCCGGTCCGATGTGGGAAGCTTGATCGATGCCCTGGGTCCCCGAGCTGTTCTCTGCCTCGGCGCTCGAGCGGTTGGGGGAGAGGCACCGGCGAGACCACCCCGGCCCGATTCCGTACTTCACCGGCCTGGCGACTGGGGACGTCGACGCGATGGTCAACTCCTTCGGCGGCGTTCCCGAGCTGCACCACCCGGTGCGCGGGCGCATCAAGGGCGAGCGGGCCTTCGCGACCTTCGTCACCGAGACCAACGCCTGGATTGCCGAACGCAACCTCTCGGTGGAGAACCACGACCATGTCATTACCAAGGCCCGCGGCGTCGAGGAGGCCGTCCTTCACCTGGACGGTGAGACGGGGCGCGTCGATCTCTTCATCGCGATCGTCGCCGATCGCCAAGCCGACGGCCGGATCGACGAGCTGCGGATCTACTTCAGCCGCTGGCCGCTCACCGGGCACCACCGCAACCGCCCGCCCCTGCTGCAACCGGACCCGGAGCTGCGCGAGCCGCAGGCGGTGGCCGAGCACCAGCGTGCCCTGGCGGCGGGCGACCTGGATGCAGTCGTGTCGGCGTTCGAACCGGACGGATACGCGCGCGAGCCCGCGGGCGGCAACTACTTCCACGAAGGCTCGCAGAGCCTGCGCGACTTCTACGCGCTGCAGTTCTCCAACGGCGGGGGCATCCCGCTGGAGCACTGCTCGCTTACCGACGACGGCCGCGCGTGCGCCTTGGAGTACAACGTCGTGCGATGGGGCAAGACGGACGTGGCGCCGGAAGCCGGCGTCGCGGTCTACGTCCGCGGCGAGACCGGCAAGCTCGCGGCCGCCCGGATCTACGACGACTCGGACCCGCCGGTCTAGTCGGGCCGGGCGGCCGCGGGCTGGCCGCCGTGCGTTATCGGCAGGCGCACCTGGAAGGTCGTCGCGCCTGGGCGGGAGTCGACGGTCAGCGCGCCGTCGTGACGATCGACGACGATGCGCCGCGCCGTTGCCAGGCCGAGTCCCGTGCCCTCGCCGACGTCCTTGGTGGTCACGAAGGAGTCGAAGATCCGCTCGCGGATCTCGGGCGGGATGCCGGGGCCGTCGTCGGAGATGTCGACGAAGAGGCTGTCGCCGTCGCGCCGGGTGGTGATCGCGATCGTCCCCTTGTCCCCGAGCGCGTCGATCGCGTTGTCGAGCAGGTTGGTCCAGACCTGGTTGAGCTCGGAGCCCCAGGCCATGACCTTGGGTAGGTCACGGTCGTAGTCGCGCTGCACCTCAATCGCCGTGTGCTTGAGCTTGTGACCGAGGACGGCCAGCGTCGTCTCGAGGCCCTCGTGGAGATCGACCTCGACCACGTCGCCGCGGTCCATGTAGGCGTAGCTCTTGACGGCGCCGACGAGGCTGGACATCCGCTCGGTCGAGTCCTGCAGCTCGGCCGCGAGACCGCGGACGGTAAGCGTGGCGGCGACCCACGCCACCGCGGCGTGGGTGGCCGGTCCCGCGCGCGCGTGCAGCCGGTGCAGCCAGTCGGCGTCGACGCCGGCGGCGGCGAGCGGCTCCGCGAGGCGCCACGGCTCCGGTACGCCGAGCTCCTCCAGGCGCTCGAGCAGCTCGTCTTCGGCGTCGGCGGCGTCGAGCGCGTCGACCGCGCAGCGCTCGTTCGCTCCGGCGAGCGCCTCGCGTTGCAAGGCGACGAGCCCCTCGGCCTGCTCGCGGTCGATGCCGGCCTCGACGAAGCGCCCGACCGACGCGCTGACCACGTCGACCGCCTCGGCCATCTGTGCGGCGGCGCGGCGCGCGGCAGCGGCCGGGTTGTTGAGCTCATGCGCGAGCCCGGCCGCCATCGTCCCCAGCGAGGCCAGGCGCTCGCGGTTCTGCTCGGCCGCTGCCAGCGAGTTCAGGACCGGCGTGACCTGGCTCATGACCCGGCCGTGCACCGCAGGCGTCGCGAGCGTGAGGCGACGGAAGTCCTCGGGCGGAATGATCGCGACGCGGCAGGGGGTCTCGGCCTCGAGCTGCAGGCTCGCCACCCCGCCGGTCATGACGACGACGGCAAAGACCCAGGTCGGCGCCTGCTGCCGGCCCACCGGCTCCACGCGGCCGCCCTCGACCAGCGCGCCGCGGGCGCTTCCCTCGAGCAGCAGGAGCACGCCCTCGGGCTCCCGGTCGGCGTACGCCAACATCTCGCCGGGCGCGAACATGCGCAGCTCGGCGACGGCCGCCCACGGCTCAAGCGCAGCGTCGTCGACGTCGTCGAAGAGATCGACGGGCCGCAGGTCGGCGACGGTGACGGCGGGTGCGCTCATGTGTCGGCCAGGTACTGGTGGATGAGCGACACGGCCATCGAGCCCTCGCCGACCGCGCTTGCGACCCGCTTGAGCGAGCGCGCGCGCACGTCGCCGGCCACGAAGACGCCCGGGACGTTGGTCTCGAGGACAAACGGGTCGCGCTTGAGCGGCCACTCGTCCGCCGGGACATCGGGTCCGGCGAGGATGAACCCGCGCTCGTCGCGCGCAACGACCCCATCGAGCCAGTCGGTGCGGGGCGAGGCGCCGATGAACACGAAGCACGCGTCGGCATCGAGCGTCGACTCGGCGCCGCCGCTGTGCCGCACTCGCAGGCGCTCGAGGTGGCCGTCTCCCTCGGCGGCCGTCGCCTGGGTCTGCGTGCGGACCTCGACCTTGTCGAGCGCTTCGAGCTGCTCGATCAGGTACTGCGACATGGACGCCTGCAGCGACGACCCGCGCACGAGCATCGTCACCTTGCTGGCGTGGCCGCTGAAGTAGACGGCGGCCTGCCCCGCCGAGTTGGCGCCGCCGATCACGACGACGCTCTGGTCGGAGCACGAGCGGGCCTCGGCGACCGCCGCTCCGTAGTAGATGCCGGCGCCGGTCAGCTCCGCGAAGCCGGGGACCTCGAGCTTGCGGTAGGAGACGCCGGACGCCACGAGGACGCAGTGGGAGCTCAGCGTGCTGCCGCCGCTGAGCTGCACGAAGCGGCCGGCTCCATCGGGCCGCAGCGCCACCGCGTCCTGCACGCTGAGCAGCTCGGCGCCGAGCCGGCGGGCCTGATCGGTGGCGCGGCGCGCGAGGTCGGATCCGCTCACGCCGCTGGGGAAGCCGAGGTAGTTCTCGATCCGGCTGGACTGTCCCGCCTGACCGCCGGGGGCCTCGCGCTCGACCATGACCGTCCGCAGGCCCTCTGAGGCGCCGTAGACGGCGGCGGCGAGGCCGGCCGGGCCGCCGCCGACGATGACGAGGTCGTAGTGCTCCTCGACCGGCTGGGCGCTCACGCCCAGGCGCTCGGCCAGCTCGAGCACGGTCGGCCGCTCGAGCACCGATCCGTCCTCGAGCAGCGCCACGGGCAGGCGGTCGGGGCCGACGTCGACGACGGCCAGGAGCTCCCGCGCCTCGGCGTCGCGCTCGACGTCCAGCCAGCGCGCCGGCACGCGGTTGCGGGCGAGGAAGTCGCGCACCTCGTGGGAGTCCTTCGAGAAGCGGTGGCCGATGATGCGCACGCCGCCCGCCTCCAGCGCCGCCCCGGCCTCCCAGGTCGTCACCAGATCCTCCACGACCGGGAACAGCTCCTCCTCCGGCGGGTCCCACGGCTTGAGCAGGTAGTAGTCGAGCGCGACCTCGTTGATCGCGGCGATGGCGGCCTCGGTATCGGCGTACGCCGTCAGCAGCGCGCGCTTCGCGTCGGGGAAGATCGTGCGGGCCTCGACCAGGTAGTCGGTGCCCGCCATGCCGGGCATGCGCTGGTCGGCGATCAGCAGCGACACCTGGTCCCCCCGCGCCCGCACCTCGCGCAAGAGCTCCAGTGCCTCGGGTCCCGAGCCGGCCCGCAGGATGCGGAACCTCTCCCCGAAGCCGCGCCTGAGGTCGCGGGCGACAGCCGCCAGCACGGCCGGCTCGTCGTCGACGACCACGATCGCTGGGCGGCGTTCCGCGGGCATGGGAAGGCGAGCATACGCGGCCACGTTTCGCTGCTGACATCACCGGCGAGTTCTCGACGCGGCCGGGTATCCCGGTGGTCATGGTCACCGGGGACAGCGCAGCTCGCGCGCCCGTTCTGCTTCCGGCGGGCGCCCTGCGCCGCTACCCGCTGGAGGGTTTGCTCGCCCGGGTGCTCGCGGCGGTGCTCGATCGCCGGCTCGCGGACGGCGTGGACCCCGCCGATGGTCCGCTGCTCGTGGCGCGTGCGGCCCAGCTGGCGCGGCCGCGCGCGCGTCGCAGCGCGGCCGCGCACTGGAAGCGCATCCTCGACGAGGTCCGCTTGCGACCGAAGCCGCTGACCCATGCGGTCTCGTTTCGCACCCAGCAGGTCGCGGACGCCGCTCCGGAGATCCTTGCCCTAGTCATGCGGCTGCGCGACGAGCTGCCGGTGTCGCCGGTCGGCGTCGCGCAGGCGCGTCGGCTCCTCGTCGATGCCACGGGGCCCCTCTTTGACCGCAGCGCTCCGCGCGGGGACCTGGGCGCGCGCATATCGCTGATCCTGCTCGAGCTCGATCGGGTGGCGCCGATCAGCCTGCAAATCGAATGAATGGCGAGCCACGGCGGTGGTACTCGACTCGTAACCGAGAAGGAGGCGTGCGATGGCTGACGGCCAGATCCAGACAGAGCACGGGGTTCGCAACGGCGCGGCCGACGACCGTCCACTCGCCGAGCTGATGCGAGACCTCTCGCAGCAATCGACGGAGCTCATCCGTCAAGAGATCGAGCTGGCCAAGGCCGAGCTTCGCGCCAAAGGGAAGTCGGCCGGCGTGGGCGCCGGCATGTTCGGCGCTGCAGGGCTGATTGCGCTATTCGGCGTCGGTGCGCTGACGGCATGCCTGGTCCTGGCCCTCGCAACGGCGATGGATGCATGGCTGGCGGCGCTGATCGTGGCGGTCGTCTACCTCGCTGCGGCCGGCATCGCTGCGCTGGTGGGCAAGGGCAAGGTGCAGGAGGCGACGCCGCCGGCACCCGAGCAGGCGATCGCGAGCACGAAGGAGGACGTGCAGTGGACGAAGCAGCGCGCACAGGCAGCCAGGAAGTAGACACGGACGCCGACCAGGACCGCTCGCCGGAGGAGATCCGCGCCGACATCGAGCGGACCCGCCGCGAGCTGGGAGACACCGCAGCGGCGGTGGCCGCGAAGGCCGACGTCAAGGCTCAGGCCAGGGCCAAGGCTGAGGAGACCAAGCAGCGCGCGACCGAGAAGAAGGACGAGTTGCTCGCCGGCCAGGCCGCGACCACGGCGAAGGACAACCCGCTGCCGGTGGCCACTGGCGCGGCCTTCGTCGTCGGCTTCGTCCTCGGCCGGCTGACGCGCCGAAGCTAGACCCCCAGGGCGGCTCCGCGCTTCCTTTGCCGGGTGTGAGCGTCGTCTACTACGCAGCGACCACCCTGGACGGCTACATCGCCGAGGAAGACGACACGATCGACTGGCTGACCAGCTATCAGGGTCGCTACGACGGGGAGGACGCCGCGCCGGCCCGCGGCTACGAGGAGTTCTACGCGGGCGTCGGCGCGCTGGTGATGGGGTCGGTCACCTACGAGTGGATCGTCGACCACATCGGCGCGGGCGACTGGCCGTATGCGGGCAAGCCCTGCTGGGTGCTCAGCTCGCGTGACCTCGCGGTCCCCGGCGGCGAGGGCGTCGACGTGCGCTTCGTGCGCGGCTCGGTCGCCGAGCTGTTCGACGACATGGTCGCCTCGGCCGGCGAGCGCAGGCTCTGGGTCGTCGGCGGCGGCAGCGTCGCCTCGCAGTTCGCCGACGAGGGGCTGCTCGACGAGGTCGAGGTGACCGTCGTCCCGGTGGTGCTCGCCGCCGGCAAACCGCTCTTCGGACGCCGGCTGGAGGGCGGCCCGATGCAGCTCGAGCGTGTGATTCCCCGCGCCAGCGGGATGGTCGAGCTGCGCTTCAGCATCCCGCGCTGACGCCAACCCGCAGGCCGGCTACGTCGAGCTACACGTCATGCTAGTGAGCCGCCGGGGCGTCCTCAGGGGGGCCGGTCTCCGCCTCGGCGGCCGGCGGGCTGCCCGCCTCCGCCGCTCGCAGCTCCGCGGCGGCCAGCTTCCTGGCTTCCTTACGGGCCTGCTTGCGCAGCCGCCGCTCCCGAAGCGAGTTCTCGCGGTTGCGCTTGGCCATGGTGGTCTTTCGTTTCGAGCTCGACGACATGCAAGGTCCTTTCCGTTAGGCCGCCCGCGGTGCGCTGAACTCCGTCACCGCGTAGACGGGCTTCTCAACCATGTGCCGTGCCGGCCGCCCGTTCGACGACCGGCACTCGACCAGGTAGGGGCCGTGACGCCCGAGGTCGAGGATGGCGAGGACCACGTGTCCGCAGACGGGATCGGGCTTGCCGACCTCGGCCTCGCAGTCGATCCCTCCACGCCTGCACAAGAGCTTGAAGATCCGGGCCGTGTCCGGCTCGTATCCGGTCCGGTCCCGCGCCGTGCGCCTGATGGCGGCGTAGGCCGCCTCGTCGCTCGTGCCGTCGAGACCCAGCTCCGGGATGAAGAACGGCGTCATCTGCTCCTCTCAACCTCTTCGGTCAAACCGAGGCGACAGGCAGAGGAAACAGACCTGAGGTCCCGTCCGGGCGACTACATGCGCGCTCCGCGCACCGGCCCGCAAAGCATGATCACTGTACCGCGCCGGTCAGTCGGTCCCGGCTGCGCGACGGTGGGCCCGGCGCGCGTCGCGCCAGTTCACGAGACGTCCGCTGCCCTCGTCCCAGAGCTTCAGCCGCACCGCCAGGAGGCCCTCCCAGGCGGTGAGCGTCGGCACCTCGGCAAACATCGGGTCAGCCTCGTGCGCTCGCGGCAGGTTGTAGTTCGGCACGCGGGCGGACAGGTGGTGGACATGGTGCAGGCCGATGTTCCCGGTGAAGAACTGCAACACCTTCGGGAGCTTCAGGAACGAGGACCCGCGCAGGGCCGCCTCGGCGTAGCTCCACTCGTCCGAGCTCTGCCAGTAGGTGTCCTCGAACTGGTGCTGCACGTAGAACAGCCAGATGCCGGCCGCCCCCGCGAGCATGACGGTGGGGATCTGGACCAGGAGGTAGTCGTCCCAGCCGATCCACAGGCACAGGCCTGCGATCCCTGCGGCCAGGGCGAGGTCGACGAGGAGCACGCTGTGCTGCAGGCGGCGGCGCGCCGAGCGGGGGACGATGCGCGGAGCGATGACCATCGACCAGATGGGGCCGAACCCGAACATCACGAGCGGATTGCGGAACAGGCGATAGGCCAGCCGCTGGTGCCAGGGTCGCGAGTAGTACTCGGCCACGGTAAGGGTCAGCACGTCGCCCTCGCCGCGCCGGTCCAGGTCGCCCGAGGTCGCGTGATGGACGGCGTGGCTGTGGCGCCAGCTCGCGAAGGGCGTGAAGACCAGCAGGCCGCAGATCGCGCCCACCCAGGCGTTGGCCCGCTTGGACCGGAAGAACGACCCGTGGGCGCAGTCGTGGAAGACGATGAACGTGCGCAGCAAGAACCCCGAAGCGGGGATCGCGACCGCGAGGACGAGCAGGTAGGAGACGTCGAGGAGCTGGTACATGAGCACCGAAAGGGCGAGATACGGCACCGCCGACGTCGCGATGTCCAGCAGGCTCCGGGCGACCACCGGCTGCGCGAAGGGCGCAAGCGTCTCGCGCCAGGGGGCGCGGTCGGAGTGCGACTTCCGGCGTGGGGCGGAGACGGTCGGCGAAGCAGCTGTGGACATGCGGTGGTGACTCCTTTGGCGTTGCCGAGGTCGGCCAAGCTCAGAAGTCACGCCACGCTGCGCGCCCCAACGGCACACCCCGTCGCGAATGCCCTCCGGCTCGGCCCAACCTAGCAGCGGTGCAGGCGAATCGCCAGGGGGAACCGCTAGGCCGCCGGAGCCAGGAAGAACAGTTCGATCTCGAGGTCCGGTCCGACGCTGTGGGCGGACACGAACGACTCGACGCGACGCCCGGAAAGCCGCTCGATCTCGGAGACGAAGCGCTCCTGCATCGCGTCCTGGAAGGCCCTGCGCACCTCGTGTACCAGTGTCGTGCGATCCAGCTCGATCAGGGTCTTCTCGATGTCGCTGTAGACGCCGCCGAGCACGCAGGCCATCAGGTCGTCGCCCATCATGCGCGTTGCGGCGGTCGCAGGGGGCCGACCGTGATAGCGGGTGTGAAGCGCCGCCATGTGCCCGGTCACGGCGGCCAGCAGATCGTCGCCGGCGAGTGGACTGCGGGGAGCCATGCCACCTGCCTCATGCGCCCTCTGGGTCGAATCGAGCGGGGAGGTGGAGGACGCCTCTAGAACCAACCGGCCGATCTGCATCGGAGGCTAGCGCGTGATTAGGATCTCGCCGCGTCCATGCCCATTCCACCCGACCAGCAGGCCCAGCGCGGCGAGATCCTCACGGCGATCTCCGACGGTCTTGTGGCCCTGCTCAAGGAGCACTACGGCCGTGGTCCTACCTCCGCCAAGACCTATTACGACGACGACCTCGTCGTCTGCCTGCTGCGGGGCGGGTTCACCCGCGTGGAGAAGACGCTGCTCGAGGGCGGCCGGAGCCAAGAGGTGGCCCAGCAGCGCATGGCCTTTCAGGAGCTGATGCGTGAGCGCTTCGAGCAGGTGGTCGAGCGGGCGACGGGGCGCAAGGTCATCGGATGCATGAGCGGCAGCCAGCAGGACTCGGACATGCTCTGCGAGGTGTTCATCCTCGCACCCGGTGACGTCGGCGACGTCGACCGGGTCAGAACCAAAGGCCCTTCTTGAGGCCCTCCCGCAGGGCGTCGCGGCTCTTGCGGGATTTCACCGCCACCTCGTGCGCCTTGCGGTTGCGGTCGGCGACCTCCTTGGCGGCGCGCTGGCGCGCGTCCTCGTGGCGCCGCGTCACCTCCGCGGCCTCGCGGTCGCTGATGCGCTCCGCCGCTTGGGGTTGTTCTGGCATGGCGTGTCCTCCTCGCCGTCCCTTCGAGCATTGAGCCTCTGGGGACGGGATGAAGGGAAGACCGAAAGCGCCCGCCACCGAGGAGGTACCGGTCCAGCGTACTCCCCTGTGCGAACGGTGCCCGCGCGAATCCGCCAGGGGGCACGGTAGGCTTGAAGGCCAGGCCGAGTCCCGCTCGGCGCCTCCGCAGCGCAACACAAGAGAGACGCAATGCCGCCCCCCAATCAACGCGAGCGCGCGGAGAAGCGCCGTCTCGAGCGGCTCGCGCTCATCGACGAGCAGGTCCGCGAGGGATCGTTGACGATCCGTCAGATGACGCCGGACGAGCGCAAGCGGTGGGCAAGGCCCGACAATGACGGCGATGGCCGGCGCTCGGGCCAGCGTCGGCGCTGAGGCCCGCCGTTGAGGCAGGCCTCGCGCCGTTGACCCTCAGCTAGAGGGGGCTGACGTTGACGGCCTTGGGGCCCTTGTCCCCGGCCTCTGCCTCATAGGAGACCTTCGCTCCCTCGGCGAGCGAGCGATAGCCGTCGCCGGAGATGCCCGAGTGATGGACGAACAGGTCCTTGCCCGGCTCGTCGGGCGTGATGAACCCGAAGCCCTTGTCGTCGCTGAACCACTTCACGGTTCCAGTCGGCATGTCAATTCCTCCACGGTCGTGTGCTGCGATCGCGGAGGTCTGCTCGAGACGCGACTGCGGGCGCTGCACGCTTGTTCCGCCGAACGGTCGTCCGGCTGATCACGACCGTACCACGTGGCCGAGCAAGGCTGCCTGTTGCATCATCCCGGGGACATGGCGTACGACGAGGACCTTGCCAACCGGATACGCGAGCTGGTCGCCGACACTCCGGGCGTCGCCGAGAAGAAGATGTTCGGTGGGCTGGCCTTCCTGGTGGGTGGCAACATGGCGGTCGCCGCCAGCGGCCAGGGCGGCCTGATGGTGCGGATCGACCCCGGCGAGACCGACGCCCTGCTGCGCAAGCCGCACGCCCGCCCCTTCGAGATGCGCGGCCGCCCGATGGACGGGTGGCTGCGCGTCGACGCCGAGGGCGTGCGGACCAAGGGTGAGCTCGAGCCGTGGGTCAAGCGCGGCGTCGCGTATGCGCGCTCGCTTCGGCCGAAGGGCTGATTCACCGGCCCGCGTTGTAGGTTCCGCGCGTCCCATGGTGGATCTCGACACGCGCCTGCTGCGCGCCTTCGTCACGGTCGCCGAGGAGCTCAACTTCACGCGGGCGGCGGAGCGTCTCGTGCTCGCCCAGCAGGCGCTCTCGGCCCAGGTCCGCCAGGTCGAGACCCGGCTCGGCATGCGGCTGTTCGAGCGCACCACGCGCCAGGTGCGGCTCACCGAGGCCGGCGAGCTCCTGCTGCCGCGCGCGCGCGGTCCTGGAGGCGCTGGACGCGGGCATGCAGGAAGTCGAGGCCGCGCAGCGGGTGGTCGACGTGGCGTTCGTGCGCCCGCCGTTCCGGGACCTGGGCCTCTCGATGGTGACGGTGCTGACCGAGGAGCGCTTCGCGGTGCTGCCCGAGGACCATCCGCTGGCCTCGCGTGAGGAGGTGCGGCCGGAGGACGTCGTGGGCGAGCCGTGGATCTGGGTCGAAGGAGCGGATCCGGTGGCCCGGGCCTTCTGGTCGCTGGAGGAGCATCGCGGCGGGCGTCCGCTCCGGACCGGAACGCGCGTCAACTCGTTCGAGGAGGCCTTCGGCGCGGTCGCGGCGGGGCTGGCGATCACCTGCCAGGCCGAGTCGGCGGTGCGAGCGGTGGGCGGCGGCTTCCCGCAGCTGCGCTTCGTGCGGCTGGGTGGGGGCGCGGCCTGCGCACGTTGCGGTCGCCTGGCGCACCGCGCACGAGACCGAGCTGGCGCGCGAGTTCGTGCGCGTCGCGCTCGAGGTCGGGGCGCCGGATTGACAACCGCGCCCGGTGAGCGGCCGGGCGAATCGGTGTTTCACATCCGGCCCTCCGGGTCCCAGAGTCGGCGGCGTCAACCGACCGAAGGGAGAACCTCCATGACCACGACCGCTTCGCTTCCCACCGACGGCTATCTCACCCACCAGGGCGAGCCGTGGTGGTTCGGCGGCAGCATGTTCGAGTTCCTCGTCCCCAGCGACTCGACCGGCGGCCAGATCACCGTGTTCCGCTACACCGCGCCGGGCGGCTTCGCGCCGCCGCGGCACGTCCACACGCGCGAGGACGAGGTCTTCCACGTCCTCGAGGGCCACGTCGCCTTCGAGGTCGACGGTCGCCGGCAGCTCGCCGGGCCCCGGGACGACGGTGTGGATGCCACGCGGGGTACCGCACGGCTTCCGCATCGAGAGTTCGGTGGCCGTGATCCTCGGGCTGATGACGCCAGGGCAGTACGAGCACCTCTTCCGGGACCTCGGCGTCCCGGCGGCGGCGCGCAGGCTACCCGGACCGGATGCCCCCGCGCTCGACGTCGCAGCGCTGGTCGCCGATATGACCGCGCGCGGGACCGAGGTGGTGGGGCCGCCGATGGCGGCGGCGTAGACGACCGGCGCCATGCCCTCGAGGTCGGCCTGGGCCGGGTTGGGTCTGATGTGGCGACCTGACTCGGCCCACGGCCTGCGGAGCCCGCCGTACAGGAGGCCGAGCGGACCGCTTCGTTAGCGTGCGCTGCGTGACCGCGACGCTGGGCGACACCGAGCTCGTGCGCATCGGGCTCGGGACGAATCGGCTCAGCCACACGCCCGAGCACGTCGCGTTCGTGCGCGACGCGGTGGCCGCCGGCGTCGACATGGTCGACACCGCGCACCTCTACGCCGGGGGCGAGAGCGAGGCGACCCTCGGCGAGGCGCTCTCGCCCGCCCCCGAGGGCTGCGTCGTCGCGACCAAGGGCGGCTACCGCCCGGGCGAGGGAAAGCCGGAGGTCCTGCGCGGGCAGATCGAGGAGAGCCTGCGCCGCCTCCGCACGGACACGATCGCCCTCTACTACCTGCACCGCGTCGATCCCCAGACGCCGCTCGAGCGCAGCCTCGAGGTCATCGCCGAATACCACGAGCGCGGGCAGATTCGCCACGTCGGCGTCTCGGAGGTCGGCGTCGAGGAGATCGAGCGGGCCCGGCGGGTCGTGCCGATCGCCGCGGTCCAGAACCACTACAACCTCGGCGAGCGGCGCCACGAGGAGGTGGTCGACCACTGCGCGGCCGAGGGGCTGCTGTTCGTCCCCTTCTTCCCGCTGGGCGCGGGGGGGCCGCCCGCGGTGCGGGAGATCGCCGACCGCCATGGCGCCACGCCCACCCAGATCGCCCTGGCCTGGCTCTTGCGCCGATCACCGGCGATGCTGCCGATCCCCGGAACGCTGTCGCTCGAGCACGTCAAGGAGAACCTGGACGCGCTCGACATCGCGTTGACCGACGACGAGTTCGACGCGTTGCGCTGATTGTCGTCCCTCGGGCCGGTGTCGATTTCCTCGAGCGGCGAGGGATGATTCCGGATCGGTTGACCGCGCTCGGTATAGACCGGCACCCAGCGCTCTAGTGTCGGCGCTCTGCGCGAGCGCACCACCGCCATCGTCGTCGGCTCCGGTCACAACGGCCTCGTGTGCGCCTGCTATCTGGCGCGTGCCGGGCTCGACGTGGTCGTCCTCGAGCAGTCGGACAAGCCGGGCGGCGGGTCCCGTACCGACGAGACCGTGCCTGGGTACCGCTTCGACACCCACTCGGTCGCCCACAACATCATCAACATGACGAGCATCCCGGCCGAGCTCGACCTCGGCGGGGCGGGGCTCGAGTACCGGGAGATGGATCCGTTCGCGGTTGCGCTCTTTGCCGACGGCCGCCGCGTGCGCTTCCACCGCTCGGTCGAGCGGACCGTCGACTCCATCGCCGAGCTCGACTCCGTCGAGGCCGGCGCGTACCGGCGGTTCATCGACGACGCCATGCCGCTGGTCG
Organism: Solirubrobacteraceae bacterium; assembly: GCA_045805605.1. Classification (GTDB taxonomy): domain Bacteria; phylum Actinomycetota; class Thermoleophilia; order Solirubrobacterales; family Solirubrobacteraceae; genus DATBDE01. The sequence continues at coordinate 16,680 of JBJMKX010000019.1, read as the reverse complement.
ACGCCGCGACGCTGGGGCTCGAGGTCGGCCGCTTCGACCGGCGCGCCCTTGCCGGGGCGGTTGCGCGGCGCCTGCCCGCGCTGGCGCGCGCGGCGCCGCGGGCGTTGGGACTGCACGCGCTGCTGCTCGGCTCCTACGGTCGCCTGCTCGAAGACCGCCTCTCCTCCGAGATCACGCGGGGGCCGGTCAGCGCGTTCGCTGCCCACGCCGGCGCGGGCCCGGATGCCGCGGGCGGCGCGTTCTTCGCGCTCTGGCAGGCCGCCTACCACCGTTACGGGCAGTGGCATGCGGTCGGCGGCGCGCAGGGACTCATCGCCGCGCTGGTGCGCCGGCTCGCAACGCTCGGTGGCGAGCTGCGCTGCGACGCGCGCGTCGTGCGCATCGACGCGGCCGGTGGGAGCGCCGCGGGCGTCGCGCTGGAGTCCGGCGAGCGCATCGCCGCCGATCTCGTCGTGACGGCGTGCCAGCCGCAGCGGGCGCTGCTCGACCTGCTCGACCCGCCGCTCGGCGGCCGGCCCGGGGAGGAGCTGCGGGCGGTGCAGGTCGGCAACGCCGTGCAGGCGCTCGTGCATGTCGCCGTCGACCGCCTGCCGCCCTACGCCGGCGCCCGGCCCGGCGACTGGAACGGCCTCCAGAGCTACGTCGACGTCCTCGACGACGTGCGGGCGAGCTTCCGGGCGGCGGAGGACCGGCGCCTGCGCCGCCCCGCCGCCGCCTACGCGTTTACGACCTCGGCGCTCGACGACACGCTCGCGCCGGCCGGGCACCACACGGTCTACCTCGCGTGCCCGGCGGCTCCCTTCGAGCTCGAGGGCGGATGGGAGCAGACGGCGGCCGAGCTCGCCGACGACCTGGTCGACCAGGTCGAGGCGCGCGCGCCGGGCTTCCGCGCGTCCATCCGGGGCATGGCGGTCCGAACGCCGCCCGCGATGGCCACCGAGCTCGACTGGCCGGGCGCGCATCCCATGCACGTCGACATCGGTCTCGACCAGCTCGGCCCGTGGCGCCCGACCCGCGCGCTGGCCTCCCACCGCACGCCGGTCGCCGGCCTCTACGTCACGGGCGCAGGGACCTCGCCGGTGGGCGGCATCGCGGGCGCGCCGGGACGCGCGGCGGCGCGTGCGGTGCTCATGGACGTCAGGTAACCGGGCCCGCGGGCCGGAACGCCGAGTCCCCGGGCCCGCTGCGGCCGAGCGCGTTCCGGTTGATCTGGATCGCACCGGGCGTGGCGCTCACGGGCCCCGAGCACGCCCGACCACGCCACACGCGCATCGGAGAGGACAATCGAGGACGTGTTCCGCTGGGCCGAGCACACCGGCGAGCTCGAGCTCGAGATCGAGGCCGCAAGCGAGCACGGCGTCTACCAGGACGCCTTGCGTGCGATGGCCGAGCTGCTCGGCGGCGACCGACCGCGCCAGGGGCGGCCGACGACGCGACGCGTGACGGTCGCCGCGCGCGACCGCGCGCGGCTGCTCGTGGAGTTCCTGGCCGAGCTCGCGTACCTGGCCGAGCGCGACGGCTTCGTCCCCGATGCGCTCGAGGGCCTCACGGCCGGGCCGACCGAGCTCGACGCGAGCGTGCGCGGCTGGCTCGGCGACCCGGCGAACCTGGTCAAGGCGGCGACCTACCACCGGCTGTGCTTTCAGGCGCGCGACGGCGTCTGGCGCGCCCGCGCAGTGCTCGACGTGTGATGGCCGACCTGCGCCGCATCGACAACGTCGTGTGGCAGATCGACGCGGGCGCGCGCGCGGACATGCGCGTGCCGGCGCGGGTGTTCGCCGACGGCCGGCTCCTCGAGGCGATCCGCGGCGACGACGCGCTCACACAGCTCCAGAACGTCGCCACCCTGCCCGGCATCGTCGAGGCCGCGATCGCGATGCCGGACGTCCACCAGGGCTACGGCTTCCCCGTCGGCACCGTGGCCGCGACCGAGCTGCCCGACGGCGTGGTCTCGCCCGGCGGGGTCGGCTACGACATCAACTGCGGCGTTCGGCTGCTCGCCCTGCCGCTGACCCGAAGGGAGCTCGGCGATCGCAAGGAAGCGCTCGTACACGAGATCTCCCGCCGCGTCCCCGCCGGCGCCGGCCGCGACGGCAGGGCGCAGCTGCCCCCGCCCGACCTCGACCGCGTGCTCGTCGAGGGCCCGCGCGCGCTCGTCGAACACCATGGGATGGGCCTCGCCGAGGACGTCGACGCCACCGAGTCGCGGGGGCGCATCGACGGCGCCGACCCGGCCGAGGTCTCCGAGCGGGCGCGTCAACGGGGGGCGCCGCAGCTGGGCACGATGGGATCCGGCAACCACTTCGTCGAGCTCCAGTTCGTCCGGCGGTTGCACGACGCCGACGCGGGGCTCGAGCACGACCAGGTGACGGTCCTGATCCACTCGGGCTCGCGCGGCCTGGGCCACCAGGTATGCACCGACTTCGTCAAGCGGATGGATGCGCGCCTCGACGCGCGCGGCATCGTGCTCCCGGACCGCCAGCTCTCGTGCGCGCCGGTGTCGTCCGACGACGGGCGCGCGTACCTCGCCGCCATGGCGGCGGCGGCCAACTTCGCCTGGGCCAACCGCCACGCGATCGCGCACGGCGTGCGCGAGGCGGTCCGCACCGTGCTCGGCGACCGCGCCGCCGCCGGCACGCGTCAGGTCTACGACGTTGCGCACAACGTCGCCAAGCTCGAGTCCCACGGCGGCCGCGAGCTCTGCGTGCACCGCAAGGGGGCGACCCGGGCCTTCCCTGGCCAGCCGGTCTTCATCCCGGGATCGATGGGCACGGCGAGCTTCGTGCTCACCGGCCGCCCGAAGGCGATGAACACGACGTTCGGCACCATTTGCCACGGTGCGGGGCGCGCGCTGTCGCGAACGCGGGCGCGCAAGCAGGTCGAGGGTGCGGAGCTGCGCCGGCAGCTCGAGGCGCAGGGGATCACCGTTCGCTCCCCCTCGAACCGCGGCCTGGCCGAGGAGGGCCCGTTCGCGTACAAGGACGTGCACGCCGTCGTCGACGTCGTCGTGCGCGCCGGCTTGGCCGAGCCGGTCGCGGAGCTTGAGCCGATCGGGGTGGTCAAGGGCTGACCGGCATGGCTGCCACGCTGGCGCTGGCGGGGGACACCATGCTCGGGCGCAAGGTCGGGGACGCGCTGATCGACGACCCCGACGCGCCGCTGGTGGAGTCGGCGGTCGCGGCGCGCATCGCCCAAGCCGACGCCTTCGTCCTCAACCTCGAGTGCTGCATCTCGGCCCGCGGCGAGCGGTTTCCCGACCCGCACAAGCCGTTCTTCTTCCGCGCCCCGCCGGTCGCGGCGCGGCGCCTTCGCGCGCTCGGCGTCAACGCCGTCACGCTGGCCAACAACCACGCGCTCGACTACGGCGTCGAGGCGCTGCTCGACACGCTCGCCCATCTCGGCGATGCCGGAATCGCCGTCGTCGGCGCCGGCGTCGACGAGGCCGCCGCCCGTGCGCCGCGCCTGCTGCGCTGCGGCGACCTGCGCCTGCGGCTGGTCGCCCTCTCGGACCACCCGCCCGAGTACGCCGCGGCGCCGGGCCGGCCCGGCATCGCCTACGCCGACCTGCACGCGGGCCTCCCGGACTGGGCGGGCGAGGCCGCCGCGCCGGCCACGGACGCCGACGCCGTGCTCGCGCTGCCGCACTGGGGCCCGAACATGGTGCCCGGACCGGTCAAGTGGGTCCGCCGCGCCGCACGCGCGCTCGTCGACGCGGGGGCGACGCTGGTGGCCGGGCACTCGGCGCACGTGTTCCACGGCGCGGCGCCCGCGGTCCTGTTCGACCTCGGGGACTTCCTCGACGACTACGCGGTGCACCGCGAGCTGCGCAACGACCTCGGGCTGCTGTGGCTCGTCGACCTCGAGCCCGGCGCCGTGCGGCGCATCCGGGCGGTTCCGCTCGCGCTCGACTACTGCTTCACGCGCACGGCCGCGCCCGACGAGGCGCGGACCATCGAGCGGCTGCTGCGGGAGCGCTGCGCGCCGTTCGGGACCGAGGTGACGGCCGGCGGGGGAGGCGAGCTCGAGCTTGTGGTCACGGCCGGATGACGAGCTTGTGGTGCGGGCTTTCGGCCTGGCGCCGCCAGGCGTCGGTGACGTCGTCGAGGCCCACGATCTCCACCGGCACCACAAGCTTGCCAGCGGCCGCGTGCTCGCACATCGTCCTGAAGGCGGCGCGCTTGACGTCGTGGGGCGCCGAGAAGTTCGTGTGCCCGACGATCGAGCGAATGTGGGTCCGGATGGGCCGGGCCGGCATCTCGGTCGACGCCCCCGCCGCGTTGCCGATCTGCACGAGCCGCCCGTCCTCGCCGAGCGCCTGCAGCGCGGCCACGGCAGCGGGGCCCCAGATCGGGTCGACGACGAGGTCGACGTCCCCTCCGGCGGCGTCCCTGAACCGCTCGACCAGCTCGTCGCCGCCCGCGTCGAGCGCGACGGCGCCGTCGGCGCCGAGCTCGGAGTGGGCGCGCTCGAGGCCGTCGGGATCGCGCGCGGCGGCGACGACGCGGCCGGCGCCGAGCAGGCGCGCGGCCTGCACGGCGATCTGGCCGACCACGCCGCTTGCGCCGAGCACTAGCACGGTCTCGCCCTCGGCCAGATGCCCGCGCCATTCAAGCCCGAGCCACGCGGCCAGGCCGGCGATGCCGAAGCACACGGCGAGCGGGTCGTCGACGTCGTCGGGCACCTCGATCGCCGTGGCGGGATCTATGCGGGTGCGCTCCGCCATCGACCCGAACGGCGGGACCGAGCGGTCGAAGTAGACCCGCCGCCCGCTCAGCCGTCCGACGCCCTCGCGGCCGACGACGGAGGGCAGCGGCGGCTTCGTCGGCAGGCCGCCGGCGGCGGTGTAGAGGTCGATCGGGTTCAAACCCGCGGCGGCGACCTGGACGATGCCCTCGCCGTCGGCCTCCGGGGCTTGAAACGTCCCCGGTTCCGGCGGGCGGTCGTATGCCTTCAGGACGGCGGCGCGCACGGCCCATAGGCTGGCACGCATGCCTCCGCCGCGCCTCCCCGAGCGCGGCGCGCTGACGTCGACTGGACGAGGATCTCGCGGACCTGCTGGACGGAAGCTAAGCTCGCGGCGTGGCCCGCCGCCTGCGTTCGCCCACCCAGCTCGCCCCCGACCGGGGCCGCCCGCGCGCCGCCCCAAGCCAGGACGACCGCGCCTACCAGGAGGAGGCGCGCCAGCGCCTGCTCGCGGCGCTCGAGGCCAGCGAGGAGCCGGGCCTCGACGCGCTGCGCTCCGAGGTCGAGCGCGAGCAGCACAAGGCCCAGCAGGGACGCCCGGCGCGCACCGTCGACGACATCGCCCGCCGCTGGGCCCGGGCCGCCAAGGCCGCGCGGCAGGGCCACGACGCCGCGAAGGTCCGGCTGTTCAAGGCCGCCGCCGAAGCGGCCGAGCACGCGCGGAAGTAGCTGCGACATGGGTACACCCGTCTACGTGCAGTAGGCGCGCCTCTCCGAGTTTTCTCCAAAAGCCCGCCTACGCTCCGGAGCGAGCGCCGATGAACGAGTCCCTACGACCCCGGGCGGTCATCGTGCGAGCCGTGGGGCTCGTGGCGATGCTCGGCGTCGTCGTGTTGGCCATCGACCTCCTCGTGCCCGGTGCCGGGGCGCGGCTCGCGGACGCCGACCCGGCGTGGCTGGCGGTGGCGGTGGCGCTCGAGGCGCTGGCGCTGGCCGGCTACGTCGCGCTCTTCCACGCCGTCTTCTCGCGCCCACCGCACCGCCTGCGCGTGCGGCGCAGCACCGAGATCGCGCTCGGCGAGCTGGCCGGCTTCGCGCTCGTGCCCGCCGGCGCGGGCGGTCCCGCGGTGCGGTTCTGGGCGCTGCGCGGCGGCGGGATGCCGTGGCCCGCGATCGGCGCCCGCAGCGTCACGTACGCCGTGCTCTTCAACGTGCCCTATCTCGCCGCGGCACTCGTGTTCGGGCTCGGGGTCGTAAGCGGCGTGGTGCCCGGGCATGCGCCGACGGCGGTGGCACTCGCTCCGCTGGGGGTCGTCGCGCTGACGGCGGCGCTCGTCCTCGGGGCTCTCGCCGCCCGGCGCGCACGTTGGTTTCGCGGGTCGCGGCGCTGGAAGCGGCTGACGCGCGAGGTCCTGGCCATCTTCCCGCAGGGGCTGCGCGAGGTGCCGTTCTTCGCCCGCCACCCGCTCGGACCGGCGGGGGCGCTCGTGTACTGGGCAGGCGACTGCGCGGTGCTGTGGGCGGCCTTCCAGGCGTGCGGCGGCGCGCCCGCCCTCGGGGTGATCGTGCTCGCCTACATGCTCGGGCAGCTTGGCAACCTGCTGCCCCTGCCCGGCGGCGTCGGCGGCGTCGAGCCCGTGATGCTCGGCATCCTGGTGGCGTCGGGGGTCGACGCCGGCCTCGCCGGCGCCGCGATCGCGTGTTACCGGGCGGTCGCGCTGGGCCTGCAGAGCCTGACCGGCATCGCTTCGGTGGCGAGCCTGGTCCCTGCGGTGCGCCGGGAACGGCGGCAACGAACCGCACCGTTGTCGTCGTTCGCGCGTTTGGACAGCTGATGCCGACTACTCTCGCTGCAGTCCGAAGGTGTCCCGCCGCCTGATTCCACTCGTTCTCGGGGCCGCACTCGCGGCGCTTGTGCTTGCTGCGCCGGCCTCGGCGGCCACGCCGTGGGGCCTCGACCACCTGCACATGAGCGGCCTCGCGGTCTCCGACCACGTCCGCTTCCACGACACCATCTTGCGCCATCCCGGCCGCAAGGCGCGCGCCGCCGCGGCCAGCGGCAGCGACGTGGTGCTCCGGGCGCCCGACGGGACCGCGGTCACGGTCACGATCTCCAACCAGTACGGGCAGAACCAGCAGACCGTGCAGGCGGCCCAGAACACCGTCAACTTCCTCGCGGGACGCTTGCACTCGTTCGAGCTCGGGCTGCTCAAGGTGTTCGTGGGGCGGCCGGGCGAGATCGGCCAGATCTGCGGCGCCAGCGAGGCCCTGGCCTGCTACGCGCCCAACGAGCAGCGCATGTACGTGCCAGGCGAGGCCCCGCCCAACAGCCCGGTGCCGGTCGAGTACATCATCACTCACGAGTACGGCCACCACATCGCCAACCACCGCAAGAACGCCCTCGGCTCCGCCTTTGTCTTGGGGCCGGAGTACTGGGCGACATCGCAGTTCATCTGCGCCGGGGCGCTCAGCGACCCCGCGGTGTTCTTTCCTGGCGACGAGGACCAGCACTATCTCCAGAACCCCGGCGAGGGCTGGGCCGACACCTACGCCCATCTGCCCGAGAACGGGTTCGAGTCGCAGCCGTTCCAGTTCAGCGACGACTTCCGTCGCGACCAGGCGGCGTTCGACGCCGTGCGTCGCGACGTGCTCGACCCCTGGCAGGGCTTGGTCTCGCAGACCGTGAACGGGTCGCTCGGGGGACACAGCCAAAGACGCTTCAGCCGCGTCGTCTCCCTCGACGGCCCGGTCATCGCCCGGCTCACCGGCCCCCGGAGCGCCAACTACGACCTTCAGGTCCGGCTTGGGGGCCGGGTCGTGGACCGCACGAACCGAAAGGGCAGCCGCGACCGTGTCGCCGGGACGCTGTGCGCGGCGCCCGTCGTGCCGCCGCCGACCGCGCTGACCTTCGTGGTCGTGCGCCGTTCGGGATCCGGCCCGTTCAAGCTGAAGATGACCGACGCGGGCTGATCGGCCCGAGCCGCCGAACGACGCCGGGGGAGCGTGCGTGACGCGCTCGCGAGGTCGAGCGTCACCTGGTCAGCAGCTCGAGCCCGGTCACCGCGTCGGCGGGGTCCACCGGCAGCGACCCCTCGCCCAGCAGAGCGTCGCGCACCAGCGCATAGAAGCGCGGGTAGGCCCCCGGCACGGTCTCGACCGGTCGCTGTTCGTCGCCGGCGTGCAGCCGGCCCCACGCCTCGGGCGGCTCGCGGCCCCAGTCGCGCGCGGCGGGGTCGGCGCCGTCGCGAAGCGCCGCCTCCTGGCCGTCGAGGCCGGCCTTGACGTAGGCGGCGTGGCTGCCGAGGACGCGGAAGCGGGGGCCGGGGGCGGCGGCGATCGCGCTCATCCACAGGTGCGAGATTGCGCCGCTCTCGTGCTCGAGCGCGATGAAGGCGTCGTCGTCCGTCTCGGCTTGCGCCCGGCGCGTCTTGATCTCTGCGTGGATGCTGACGGCCGGGCCGAGGAGCTGCAGCGCCTGGTCGACGAGATGGGGCCCGAGGTCGAGCAGGACGCCGCCGCCCTCGGCCGGGTCGGCCTTCTCGCGCCAGCCGGCCTTGGGCTCGGGACGCCAGCGCTCGAAGCGCGACTCGAAGCGCAGGATCTCGCCCAGGTCGCCGGCGTCGAGCAACCGCCGCACGGTGAGGAAGTCGCCGTCGAGACGGCGGTTGTGGAAGACCGTCAGCGGCACGTTCGCGGCCTCGGCGGCCTCGACGACGCGGCGGGCATCGGCCGCGGCGGGGGCGAGCGGCTTGTCGACGACGACCGCGACCCCGGCCGCGATGGCGGCGAGCGCGGAGTCGACGTGGTGGCGATTGGGAGTTGCGACGACGAGGAGGTCGGGCTTGGTGGCGAGCGCCTCGTCGATGGACGCGACCACGTTCGCGCCGCGACGGCGCGCCTGGTCGGCGCGCTGGGGATCGCGGGTCACGACGGTGTCCAGGTCCAGGCCCGGCGTCGCCGCGATCAGGGGAGCGTGGAACACGGCGCCGGCGAGGCCGAAGCCGGCGAGCGCGACGCGCAGGCTCGTATCGTTCACGGGCGCATCATGCCTGCCGAGTCGACCGTCCGCCGCGCGCGTGGGATCGCGGCCCGCCACCGGGGCGCGCCCCGTTGGGCGCCGGAGCCGCCGGTGGAGCTGCCGCCGGGGCGGCTGGTGCACGTGCGCGGGCGGGGCGAGTTCTTCCTGCGCGACACGGGCGGAGACGGCCCGCCCGTGCTGCTGCTGCACGGCTGGTGCGTCTCCGCCGACCTGAACTGGTTTCCGACCTACCGGCCGCTGGCCGAGGCCGGCTTCCGGGTCCTCGCCGTCGACCACCGCGGCCATGGGCGCGGGCTGCGGACCCCGGCCGACTTCCGGCTCTCGGACTGTGCCGACGACGCCGCCGCGGTCCTGGCGACGATCGACGTGCCGGCGGCGTTCGTGGTCGGCTACTCGATGGGCGGGCCAATCGCGAGCCTGCTGGCCCGCTCGCACTCCGACCGCGTGAGTGGCCTCATCCTCTGCGCGACGGCGCCCGACTGGCAGCACCCGCGGATGAAGCGCGTGTGGCGGACCATGGCGGCGTTTCGCGGCGTGCTGGGGGCGTTTCCCAACGCGTCGTGGCGGCGAGCGCTGCGCCTGGCCGGCTTTCCCGACTCGCCGGTCACGACGTGGTACGCGTCGGAGCTCACCCGCGGCAGCGCCAAGGACATCGCCGAGGCCGGGCGGGAGCTCGGCCGCTACGACGGACGGCCGTGGCTCGGATCGCTGTCGATGCCCTCGGCCGTGATCGTCACCACCGCCGACAGCGCCGTGCCCGTCTACAAGCAGCGTGAGCTGGCCAAGGTCCTCGGCGCGCCCGCGATCGACGCGCCCGGGGACCATGGGGCGGTCGTCGCCGAGTCGGGCCCGTTCGCGCAGCGGCTGCTGGACGCGCTCGATCGCGTGGGGGCGCGGTCACAGGCCCTGGTTGGGTGAGGCGCGCCGCCGCGGCGGCCTGCGCCGGCGCGCTCGCGCTGCTCGCGGGCTGCGGCGGGGGCTCCTCCGCTCCGCCGGCACCCAAGCGGGCGCTCGCGGGCGGCGCGCGCGTCGACCTCGCTCGCGTCGCGGGCGTGCGCATCGCCGGCGCGCAGGCCGGCGACGCGATCGGGGGCGCGCTGGCCGCGGCCGGCGATGTCAACGGCGACGGCCTCGGCGATCTCGTGGTTGGCGCCGCGGGCGCGTCGGGCGCGGCGCCGGCGGCGGGAACCGCGTACGTGATCCTGGGCCGGCGCGGTGCCGCCGACGTCGATCTCGCGCATCTCGGCGACGCGGGCTTTCGCATCGAGGGCGCGGCGACGGGCGACCGCGCCGGCGAGTCGGTCGACGGTGCGGGAGACGTCAACGGCGACGGCCTCGACGACGTGATCGTGGGGTCGAGCACGGTAGACGCGCGCGGCCCGAACACGGACTCGGGCGCGGCGTACGTGGTGTTCGGGTCGCGGTCACGCGACGACGTGCGCCTCGCCCGGCTGAGGACGCGCGGGTTCGAGATCGCCGGTGCGCGCGACGACGACCACGCGGGCCAGGCGGTGGGCGGCGCCGGGGACGTGGACGGCGACGGGCGCGACGATTTGATCGTCGGCTCGCCGGACGCGCTGGCGGGCAAGGGGGCGGCCGACGTGGTGTTTGGCGCCGCCGCCTCGGCAGCGGTCGGCCGCGCGCGGAGCGCCGGATCCAGGTCCGGCTCGCCCACCCGTGTCGACCTCGCCCGTCCCGGTTCGCTCGCCCGCCGCCTCGAGGGCGAAATCGCCGGGGGCGAGGCGTTTCGCGACGACGCCGGCAATGCGGTCGCCTCCGCGGGCGACGTCGACCACGACGGGTTCGGGGACGTGCTCGTGGGCGCGCTCGTCCACAACGCGCGCGGGCGGTCCGAGGCGGGCGCCGCCTACCTCGTGCGGGGGCCGCTGCGTTCGGGCCCGCCCCTGAACCTGGGCCGCCTCGGCGAGCGCGGGTTCGAGATCGACGGCGCCCGCGCGGGCGACAACGCCGGCTTCGCGGTGGCGGGTCTGGGCGACGTCGACGGCGACCGGGGCGGCGACGTGGGTACCACAGCGCCGAGCGGCCTGCCGGCAAGCGGCGGGCACGCCTACGCCGTGTTCACAGGCCGCGGCGGCGCACGGCCAGGCGCCGGCGTGGACCTGCGGCGGCTCGACAAGGGCGGCATCGCGGTCGAGGCACCCGCGCCCAAGGTGCGGCTGGCCACGATCGCCGGTCCCGGCGACGTCGATCGCGACGGCCACGCCGACATCCTCGTCGGCATGCCGCTGCTGGGGGCCGGCGAGTCCGGCGGCGCCTACCTCGTGCTGGGCGGGGTGGGCGGCACGATCGAACTCGCCCGGCGCTCGTCGCGGGCGATACCGCTGCTCGGCGCTGAGCGCGGCGACCAGGCCGGAACCGCGGTTGCCGGCCCGGGCGACGTCAACGGCGACCACCGGCCCGACCTCGCCGTGGGTGCCGCAGGCGCCGACCCCCACGGCCGGGTCTCGGCCGGCTCGGTCTGGGTAATCGAGGGGACGCCATGAACGGACTGACGCTCGGTGATGACCTTCACGTCGCCAACCGCCTCGGGTTCGGGGCGATGCGGCTGACAGGCCCCGGAATCTGGGGCGAGCCGGCCGACCCCGACGAGGCGCGCGCGGTGCTGCGGCGGGCGCTCGAGCTCGGCGCGACGCTGATCGACACCGCCGATTCGTACGGGCCCGAGGTCTCCGAGCGCCTGATCGGCGAGACGCTGTACCCGTATCCGGAAGGGCTGATCATCGCGACCAAGGCGGGGTTCGAGCGCAGCGGGCCGCATCGGTGGCACGTCAACGGCCGCCCCGAGCACCTGCGCGCCGCGTGCGAGGGGAGCCTGCGGCGGCTCCGGCTCGAGCGCATCGACCTCTACCAGCTGCACCGCATCGATCGCAACGTGCCGCTCGAAGACCAGCTCGGCGCGCTGGCCGACCTGCAGCGCGAGGGGAAGGTCCGGCACATCGGGCTGTCGGAGGTGAGCGTGGCGGACCTCCGGCGCGTCCGCGAGGCGGTCGAGATCGTCTCGGTGCAGAACCACTACAACCTGGCCAACCGCGGCGCCGAGGACGTGCTCGACCACTGTGAGGACGAGGGGCTCGGCTTCATCCCGTGGTTCCCGCTGGCGGCGGGCGAGCTCGCCGAGCCGGGCGGGCCGCTCGACCGCGCGGCGCGTGCGCTCGACGCCACATCGAGCCAGGTCGCGCTCGCATGGCTGCTGCGGCGCTCGCCGGTGACGTTGCCCATCCCCGGCACCGGGTCGGTGGCGCACGTGGAGGAGAACATGGCGGCGGCGAGCCTGGAGCTCCCCGACGACGTGTTCGACGAGCTCGCCACGGCCTGAGGCGGGTGGGCCGAGCGGGAACATCTGGAGCTCGGCTTCGGCGGAGCGGTGTCTCCAAGCGCGGGGCTCGCGTGAGGGAGCGCGGTCGAGGGCGCCGGCCCAGCGACGAGGCAGGGGCCCGGGACGCGCCTCGCTTCAGGGTGCCTCCAGCTCCGGGAACCATTCGGCGGCGTGCGCCCGGAGCTGAGCGCGCACCCACGCCCGCTCGTCCGCCGACGCGACCCGGAACCGCGCGAGTAGCTCGTCCTGCCGCGCGTAGCTCACACCCGTGACCTCCCAGCGCACGGCCAGGCGTTCGAACAGGAACTCGCCCGCGCGCGCCCACAGGTCCTCGCGCGTAGCCGCGGGGGTCCCTGAAGAGCCGATGAGCAGCGCGGCGTAGTCGGTGCGCGTCCTCGCCGTGAGGGCGCAGCGCAGCACCAGTACGTCGCCGCCGGGCGACGCATACTCCGCCGAAGGCGCCTGCATCCGTTGTCGCTGTCCGCGCCGCCTCGCGCGCTTTCCCATCCTCTCAGTGTGGCGGTTGAAGCTCATGCCGCCGCGAGTACGTCGGCGATCTCGCTTGTTGTCATCTTCGATCACGGCGGCTTCCCAACACGCGGCGGCAGGCGGTCCGTCCTGCACGCGACACTTCCCGGGGTCGAATCGACGACAGAGGAGGAGAGGCGTGACGCCGCACGGGCCGCTGTTCGAGGGCGCGACGGAGCAGGAGGCCGCGCGGCTGCTCGAGCGCGCGCGCCGGCGGTCGTTCGACGCGGGTGAAGTCGTCTTTCATGCCGGCGACCCCGCGGACACCCTGCACCTGATCCAGCGCGGGCGGTTCGCGGTGCGCGTCACGCCGAGTTCGGCGACGTCGCCACGCTCAACGTCATGGGGCCGGGCGATTTCTTCGGTGAGCTGGCCCCTGCTGAACCCGCGGACGCCGCGCAGCGTCGACGGTGATCGCGCTCGAGAAGGCCGAGACGCTGTCGGTGCACGAGCTCGACTTCGGCCGCCTGCGCACCGAGCGTCCGCAGACCGCGGACGTGTTGATCGCCATCCTCGCCGCCCAGGTGCGGCGGCTATCGACCCACCTGGCAGAGGCGCTCTACGTGCCCGCGGACACGCGCGTGCGCCGGCGCCTGCTCGACATGACCGTGATCTACGGCGAGGGCGAGGAGGTCACGGTGCCGCTGACCCAGGAGGAGCTGGCCTCGCTGGCGGGCACGTCGCGCGCGACCGTGAACCGCGTGCTGCGCGAGGAGGAGGAGTACGGAACCCTGACATTGCCCGGGGCCGGACGCGTGTGGTCGATGCTTCCAGGCTGCGCCGCCGGGCGTATCCGTAGGGCTGGCCCACGGTCCACCAGTCACCGGCCGGGCGACGAATCCCGCAGACTCGGCGCGGAGCCGCTTCGGGTCAGCCTCAAGTGCGAGCCCGAGCTGGCCGAGGGGCTGCGGGGCGCGCACGCGGCCGTGCTTCCCGGATCCACCTCAACAAGCGGCACTGGAACACGTGCTGCACGAGCCGGGCCCGATCCACATGCGCCTGCTGCAGTCGAGCGAGGGGATCCCGGTCGCGGCCGGGCAGCCGCTCACGCTCACCTCCCGCTACGACAACCAGTTCCCGCACGTGCGCGCGATGGGCCTCATGCTCGCCTACATCGCGCCCGACCCACGGGTGACGGCGCCGTGCGGGCCGATCCCGAGCGACGTCAAGGCCATCGGCAGCGCAACGCCGGGGCGCAGCCACGCCCCGCGCGTGCCCATCCCGACCTATCGCTACGACGCCGACGGCCAGGCGGTGCGGGCGGCCGTGCCCAGCGGCGCCTCACCGACGGTCGCCGATGGCGACGCGAGCGTCGACGTCACCGACGCCGGCTTCTCCGCCGGCAGCCTCTCGATCCCCCTCGGCGGCACCGTGACATGGCGGTTCCTCGGCCCCCAGCTGCACAACCTGACGCTGGCCAGCGGTCCGGAGGGCTTCTCGTCGGACCGCCTGGTGGGCGGCAAGACGTTCACCAAGCAGTTCACGAAGCCCGGGACCTACCAGTTCTTCTGCGAGCTGCACCCGGTCGGGATGATCGAGCGGGTCGTCGTCCGATCCTAGAGCCCGGGGGCGGCTACCAGGCCTGGCCCTGCCCGCAGTGCGGGCAAGCGACCGAGGCCGAGACCGGGGCCTCGAACTGGTACCCGCACGTGCAGGTGTAGAGGGCGGTGTCCTCCGGCCCGCCGGCGCGGCGGTGCCGGTCGACCGGGCGCTCGGGCTCGGCGAAGTCGTCGGTCCCGACCACGCGGGGGCGGACGTGGCCGCCCCGCCGGACGACGGGGTCCTTGCGGCGGATGTCTCGGTCCAGACGCACGCGCATAATCAATAAACGCGCCGAGACGCAGGAGGTTTCGACCTAACCGGTCGGATCTCGGCCCTCGCACGTAATACTGAGCGAACAGCATGGATCCTTCCCGGAAGCGCAAGATCCGCCTGGTGGTGGCGCTCGGGGCGGCGTTGCTCCTGGCCGGCGCGCTGGCGTACACGTCGTTCAGCGCCTCCTCCGAGGCCAAGACCCCGAGCCAGCTCGCCAGCGGGGCCCAGCCCGGCCGCTCCTACGAGCTCACCGGCAAGGTGGCGGCGGGGTCCGTCCACCATGACGGCGGCGCGCTGTTCTTCCGTGTGCGCGACCGATCGGGCAACACGTCGGTGCCCGTGCGCTACGTCGGGGCCGTCCCCGACCCCTTCCGCGAGGGCCGCGAGGTCATCGTCGACGTCCGCAAGCAGGGCTCGGTGTTCGTCGGCGAGCGGGACTCGCTGGTCACGAAGTGCCCGAGCAAGTTCAAGGCCGCGCACTCCACCTGAATGGCGATCCTCGGCCGGGCCTGCCTGATCATCGCGCTGGGACTCGCGGTCTACGGCGCGGGCGCGTCGATCTACGGGGCGCGCACCCGCAAGGGGGCGTGGATCGAGTCCGGGCGTCGCGCCGTCTACGCGCTGGCCGGCGTGACGACGATCGCGTTCGCCGTCCTCATCGCGGCCTTCATCCGGTCGGACTTCTCGTTCGGCGTCGTGGTCGATCACTCGTCGACGACGACGCCGCTCTTCTACCGCGCCACCGCCGCATGGTCCTCCCAGGAGGGCTCGCTGCTGCTGTGGGTGTTCCTGCTCGCCGCGTGGTCGAGCCTGATCCTGTGGGTGCTCGCCCGCAAGGGCAAGCTGCGCGAGGTCGCTCCCTACGCCACCGCCGTGCTGTGCGGGCTGGCGGGCTTCTTCCTGTTCTGCACGATCTTCCTGGCCAACCCGTTCACGACGCTGGCCAACGCGCCGCTCGAGGGCGCGGGGCTCAACCCGCTGCTGCGCCACCCGAGCATGATGGTTCACCCGCCCGCGCTGTACTCGGGCTACACGCTGTTCACCGTGCCGTTCGCGTTCGCGGTCGGCGCGCTGATCGCGGGCCGGCTGGACGCGAGCTGGATCACCTCGACACGGCGCTTCGCGCTCGCGGCCTGGTTCTTCCTCGGCCTGGGGATTCTGCTCGGCGCACGCTGGTCGTACTCCGAGCTCGGCTGGGGCGGCTACTGGGCCTGGGACCCGGTCGAGAACGCCTCGCTCATGCCGTGGCTGTGCGGCACCGCGTTCCTGCATTCGGCGATGATCCAGGAGAAGCGCGGGATGCTGAAGGTCTGGAACGTCTCGCTCGTCCTGGCCACCGGCGTGCTTGCGGTCCTGGGGACGTTCCTCGTCCGCTCGGGGATCCTGGACTCGATCCACGCCTTTGGGGCGTCGACTCTCGGGGTGCCGTTCGTCGCGCTCATCGCGACGATGGCGGCGGGGTCGATTGGGCTCGTCGTGTGGCGGCGGGCGTCGCTGCGCTCCGAGCACCGGCTCGATTCGCTCTTCTCGCGCGAGGCGGTGTTCCTGCTCAACAACCTCGTGCTCGTCGCGATGTGCGTGGTGGTCTTCTGGGGCACGTTCTTCCCGCTCATCTCGGAGGCCGCGACCGGCACCAAGTCCGCCGTCGGCCCGCCGTGGTTCAACCGCGCGATCGTGCCGGCGGCGCTCGTGCTCGTGCTGTTGACCGGCCTCGGCCCCGCGCTCGCCTGGCGGCGGGTGACGCTGGCCAATGTGCGCCGCCAGCTGACCGTGCCCGCGGTGGCTGCGGTCGCGACGCTCGTGCTCGTGGTCGCGCTCGGCGCGACGAAGCCCACGTCGCTGCTGCTGTTCGTGTTCGCCGGCTTCGCCGCCACGGTGGCAGTCCAGGAGTACGTGCGGGGGGTCCGCGCGCGGCGGGCGATGGCGCGCGAGAGCGTGCCGGTCGCGCTCGTGTCGCTCGTCCGGCGCAACCGCCGCCGCTACGGCGGCTACCTCGTGCACCTCGGCGTCATCACGCTGTTCGTCGGCATCGCGGCCTCGTCGGCGTTCCAGCGCCAAATCGACGCGCAGCTGTCGCCCGGCCAGTCGCGCACCGTGAAGGGCTACACGATCACCTACGTCAAGCCGACGAGCCAGGTGGTCGCCGCCTCCAACGGGCGGCTCGAGCGGATCGACCTCGGCGCCGTGATGCGCGTGACCCGCGGCGGCAAGCCCGTCGACACGCTGGAGACCAAGCGCTCGTACTTCCCGACGATGGACCCGACGCTCGGCCCGATCT
>JBJMKX010000018.1:0-23858 GCA_045805605.1 Solirubrobacteraceae bacterium | reverse complement strand
TGGCCGCCGCTGCTGGCCAGCTCGCGCGCGGTCAGCCGCAGCGGGTCCCGGATCACGAGCCGGGCCGGCTCGAGCACGCGCCGGCCGCGGCGCGAGAAGTGGACGTTGATGCGCACGCGCCGCGACCAGCGCCAGGCGACGGCCACGGGCCAGCCGAGCAGCGGCTCGATCAGCTCCCCGCCCGGCGGCGGCAGCACACCGGAGCGAACCTCGATCTCGAGCGGGTAGGACTGCTCCTCGAGCACGGTGTGCGGCCCGGTGTGGCGCTCGATCGCCGCGCCGCTGGCCGCCAGCGCCACCCACCCGGCGGCGCCGCCCGCGATCGCCATCAGCGCCACGCCGGGCACGTACAGCGAGGCCGCGTCGAACATGGCGGCGGCGAGACAGAGGGCCAGGCCGAACAGGGCGACGCCGAGCGGCCTCATCCCAGCTCGGCCATCTACAGCGCGGGTACCCGCTCCAGCGCGTCGCGCACGATGCCCCCGCGCTCGTCGCCGCTCGAGCCGGGCGACAGCAGCAGCCGGTGCGCCAGCACCGACACGGCCAGCTCCTGCACGTCGTCGGGCAGCGCGTGGTCGCGCCCGTCGAGCGCGGCCATCGCCTTGGCGGCGCGGAACAGCATCAGCCCGGCGCGCGGAGAGGCGCCGAGGTCCACGCGCGGGTCGGCGCGCGTGGCGTCGAGGATCGCGACCACGTAGCGCCGCAGGGCCTCGCTGCCGTGCACGGCCGCGGCGGCGCCCTGCGCGGCGAGCACCTCGGCCACATCGGTCACCGGCTCCAGGTCGAGCACGCGGTCGCGCTCGGCGTGGTCGAGCAGCATCTCGCTCTCGGACTGCGCGCTCGGATAGCCGAGCGACACGCGCACCATGAAGCGGTCGAGCTGCGCCTCCGGCAGCGGGTAGGTGCCCTCGTACTCGACCGGGTTCTGGGTGGCAACGACGATGAAGGGCCGTGCGAGCTCGTGCGTCTGCTTGTCCACGGTCACGTGGCGCTCCTGCATGCACTCGAGCAGCCCGGACTGCGTCTTGGGGGAGGCGCGGTTGATCTCGTCGACGAGGACGACGTTCGCGAAGATCGGACCGGGGCGAAACTCGAAGCGCTCCTCGCGCTGGTTGTAGACGGCGGCGCCGACCACGTCGGCGGGCAGCAGGTCTGCGGTGCACTGGATGCGCGCGAACGCCCCGTCGATCGAGCGCGAGAGCGCCCGCGCCAGCGCGGTCTTCCCCACGCCGGGGTAGTCCTCGATGAGCACGTGGCCGTCCGCGGCCAGCGCGACGAGCACGTGATCGAGCACGTCGGCCCGCACCTCGACGGCCCGCGCCACGTTGGCCGCGATCCGCCGCCCGACCGCGGCGGCCGAGTCAAGCTCTTGCGGTTCGACCCTGCGGAGCTCGATCGGCTCCATGTCCCTCCTCCCCGCGCAGCGCGACCACCGCGTCGAGCACCTCCCGGGCCACGGCGGCCTTCGCCGCGCGGGCGACGTGCCGCTCGCCCGCCCGGGTGAGGATCGTGACCTCGTTGGCGTCGGCGTCGAAGCCGATGTCCGAGCGCGAGATGTCGTTGACCACCACGGCATCCAACCCCTTGCGGGCAAGCTTGTCGCGCCCGTAGGCGACGGCGTTGCCGGCGCCGAACTCGGCCGCGAATCCCACCAGCACCTGGGTGGGGCGCCGGCGCGCCGACACCCCGGCGAGGATGTCCTCGGTGCGCTCGAGGCGCAGCTCCATCCCGCCGGAGGCTCCGTCCTTCTTGATCTTGTCGCCGGCGACGTCGGCGGGCCGGAAGTCCCCGACCGCGGCCGCCATCACGAGGACGTCGCATGCCTCGAAGCGGGCCCGCGTCGCCTCGGCCAGCTCCGATGCGCTCTCCACATCGAGGTACTCGACGCCGGCGTGGCGCGGCAGCGTCACGTTGGCGGCCAGGCAGGTGACGGCGGCGCCGCGCCGGGCGGCCTCGTCGGCGACCGCGAATCCCATCCGGCCCGACGAGCGGTTGCCCACGAACCGCACCGCGTCGATCGGCTCGCGCGTGCCGCCGGCGGTGACGAGCACGCGCACACCGGCCAGGTCGCCGTCGGCCACCGCGGCCTCCACTGCCGCCAGCAGCTCCGGCGGCTCGGGCAGCCGGCCGTCGCCCCACTCGCCGCGCGAACCGAGCGCGCCGGTGTTCGGGGCGAGGACGGTCACACCGCGCGCGCGCAGGGTGTCGACGTTGCGCTGGGTCGCCGGATGCTCCCACATTTGGTTGTTCATCGCGGGCGCCACGAGCAGCGGGCAGCGCGCCGCCAGCGCGGCGGTGGTGAGCAGGTTGTCGGCCAGCCCGGTGGCGAGCTTGGCCACCGTGTTGGCCGAGGCAGGGGCGATCAGGTAGGCGTCGGCGTTGGCCGCGAGCTCGAGGTGCGACATCGGCGCATGGTCGGGCGGGGCCTGGTCGGGGAAGGCGCCGCGGGCGGGATCGGGCTCGAACTCCCCGACCAGCACGGGTGCGCCGGTGATCCCCTCGAAGGATGCGGGGCCGACGAAGCGCACGGCGGTCTCGGTGCACACGACGCGCACGGCGTGGCCCTGGACGGTGGCGAGCCGCGCCAGCTCGAGCGCCTTATAGGCGGCGATGCCCCCCGAGACGCCGAGCAGCAGCCGCGCCAATCTTCGGTCCTACCTGTACTGGTACTTGATTTTCCCGGCAGCGACCTCTTCGAGAGCGATCGTCAGGTAGTTCTTCGAGCGCGTCTCCACCATCGGAGGCGGGAACTCGTCGAAGGTGCCCTCGCCGAGGTTGTGGTAGTACGAGTTGATCTGGCGGGCCCGCTTGGCGGCGACGACGACCGAGGCGTAGTTGGAGTCGACCTCGTCGAGCAGCTCGTCGATTCTTGGCTTGATCACGGGCCCGAGTCTAGCGGGCACCGCAGGGCGCCCCGCACGATGGACTCCAGCTCGGCGACCGCGCCCTCCAGCCGGTCGTTGACCACGACGTGGCCGAACTCGGGCTCGGCCGCGAGTTCCTCGCGTGCCGTCGCGAGGCGCCGCTCGACGTCCTGCGGCGCGTCGGTGCCACGGCCGACGAGGCGCGCGCGAAGCGCCTCGAGCGACGGTGGCGCGATGAAGACCTGCACCGCCGCGGGCATGCGCTCGCGGATCTGCCGTGCACCCTGGACCTCGATCTCGAGCACCACCGGGACCCCCGAGGCGGCGCGGCGCTCGAGCTCCGAGCGCAGCGTCCCGTAACGATGGCCGGAGTAGACGGCGTGCTCGACGAAGTCCCCCGCGCGCAGGCGCCTGTCGAACTCGATGTCGGAGAGGAAGTGGTAGTCGACGCCGTCGCGCTCGCCCGGACGCGCTGGTCGGGTCGTCGCCGAGACCGACAGCTCGATCTCGGGGATGCGCTCGCGCAGGCCGCGGATGAGGGTGCCCTTCCCGACCCCGGAGGGGCCGGTGATGACAAAGACAGGGCTCGGAGTCAGCGGGAGCGCAGGAGCGTGATGAGCTCGGTGCGCTGGCGCTCGGACAGGCCGCCGATGGTCTTCGAGGGCGAGATGCGGCAGGTTTGCAGGACCTTGTTGACCTTGACCCGCCCGTACTTCGGCACGGCCAGCATCATGTCGAAGACCTTCGCCGTCTCCACCCAGTCCGGCGGCTCGAGCAGCACGTTCTGGATCGAGACACGGCCGGCCTTGAGGTCGCGCTTCAGCTGCGCACGTCGCGTGCGGATCTGGTTCGCCCGGCTGAGCGCGTCCATCCGTTGCACAAGTGACCTCTCAGGGGTGCTCGCCGGCGTGCGAGACGTCGTATTGGCTGCCGGCGGCATCGGGGCGCGAGTCTACCTCTCCATCTCCGCTCTGCAAGCGGGAACGCCCAAATTCACTTCGACCTCAACCTGAGGTCAAGTTGTCACTTGTCACGAAGTGGTGAAAAGGCGAAATTTCCGGGTGTTTCTTACGGCGGCGGTCGCGCCGTGATCCTTCAACGCACCGTCGAGGGCACCTCCAGTCGAGGCTTCCCGCGCAGTTGTGTCAGCTCACGAGCGATCCTCGACCCGCAAAGCGGCTCGCGGAAGCTCTCGGTGCCAACGGCCACAAGCGTCGCGCCGGCCTCGAGCAGGTCGAGGGCGTCCGCTCCCCGCTGCACGCCTCCCATGCCCACGATCGGCACGCGCACCCGCGAGGCGACTTGGGCGACCTGCGCCAGCGCGATCGGGCGGATGGCGGGACCTGAGACGCCGCCCGTGCGCCCGCCCAGCCACGGCCCGCGCGTGTGGGGATGCAGGGCCATGCCCCGCAGCGTGTTGATCAGCGACACGGCGTCGGCGCCGGCCCCCTCGGCCGCCGCCGCCACCGCCGCCGGATCGCTGGCGTTGGGGGTGAGCTTGACGATCAGCGGCTTGTCGGCCAGCGGCCGTACGTGCGCGACCAGCCCGGCCGTGGCGCTCGGCTCGACGCCGAAGTCCAAGCCGGTCTTGACGTTGGGGCAAGACAGATTCAGCTCGAGCGCCGCGACCTCGTCGCACTCACCGAACGCCCGGACGAGCGCCGCGACCTCCTCGCGGGTGGAGCCCATGACGTTGACGATCAGCGCCACGGGCAGCTCCCTGAGCTTGGGCAGGTCCTCGGCCAGATAGCCGCGCAGCCCCTTGTTGGGCAGCCCGATCGAGTTGATCATCCCTGCGCCGAGCTCCCACAACCGCGGCGGCGGGTTGCCCTGCCGCGGCTCGAGCGTGACGGTCTTGGAGACGAAGGCGCTGAACGGAAAGCGCTCGAGCAGCTCGTCGCCGAACGCGCGCCGAGCGGCGATGGCGTCGAAGGTGCCCGAGCCGTTGATGACCTCGTGCTCGAGCCGGATGCCGCAGAAGTCGATCACCGCACGCCCTCCAGCGCGGCCGCGTCGAGCACGGGACCGTCGAGGCAGAGGCGGACGTAGCCGTCGCGGGTCGGCACGACGCAGCCGAAGCAGGCGCCGAATCCGCACGCCATCCCGGCTTCGAGCGCGAGCTGAGCGGGCACGTCGCGCTCGGCGCAGATGGCGCGCACGGTCTCGAGCATCGGCGGCGGGCCGCAGGCGTAGACGGTGACGTCGTCGTCTCCGTCGAGCCCGGCGGCCAGCAGCTCGGTGACGAACCCGCGGTGGCCGGCCGAGCCGTCGTCGGTGGCGAGGCGGACCTCGCCTCCCATCAGCCCGGCCGCCTGCGCATGGAGCGCGTCGCGGAAGCCCAGCAGCGCCGGGACATCGCCAAGCTCGTCCTGCCAGCACGCAAGCGGGACGATGCCGATGCCGCCGCCGACGAGCAGCGGCCGCCGATCGCGTTCGAACCCGTTGCCGAGCGGTCCGAGCAGCCACAGCTCTTCGCCTCGCCGCAGCTCGGACAGGCGGCGCGTGCCGGGGCCGACGTCCTCCCACAGGAACTCGAGGCGGTCGCCCTCGGCACGCAGGTACGAGAACGCCCGGGGCAGGAACGGCCGCTCGGCCTCCCCTCCCCCCCAGCGCTCCACCGTCGCGAGCATGTAGAACTGGCCCGGGCGGGGCGAGGGGCCGGGATTGGTGCAGGTCAGATGCCGGTAGGGGCCCACTCGGCGGACCTGCAGCGTGGTGGCCTTTCGCCTCACGCCGCTTCGACCGCCGCGCTCAAGCCGCCGCCGTGCAACTCCTGCAGCGAGAGCACCGGCGAGGCGTCGCCGGCGCGCGCGGAGCCGATCGCCCGGGCGGCGGCCATGCCGCCCGACAGCGTCGTCACGCACGGGACGCCGCCGGCGATGGCCGCCCGGCGGATCTCGTAGCCGTCCGAGCGCGCGCCGGTGCCGACCGGCGTGTTGATGACGAGGTCGACCTCGCCGCGCTCGATCCAGTCGACGACGTGCGGCGAGCCCTCCCCGATCTTGTTCAGCGTGTCCACCGGCACGCCCATCCGCGCGATCGCCTGCGCCGTGCCGCGGGTGGCGACGATGCGCAGCCCCAGGTCGTGTAGCTGCGCCGCGATCCCCAGGGCGGCCGGCTTGTCCCGGTCGGCCACCGTGATGAACACGGTCCCGGCGCTCGGCAGCCGCGCGCCCGCCGCAGCCTGCGCCTTGGCGAAGGCCGTGGGAAAGTCGCGTGCGATCCCCATCACCTCGCCGGTCGAGCGCATCTCGGGCCCGAGCAGGGCATCCGAGCCGGCCAGCCGGTCGAAGGGCAGCACCGCCTCCTTGACCGAGACGTGCCCGCCCGCCATCGGGTCGGCCGGCAGGTCGAGTTCGCCCAGCTTCGAGCCGAGCATGATTCGGCACGCCATCTTGGCCAGCGGAATTCCGGTGGCCTTGCTGACGAACGGGACGGTGCGTGACGCGCGCGGGTTGGCCTCGATCACGTACAGGTCGCCGCCGTGCACGGCGAACTGGACGTTGAGCAGGCCGATCACGCCGAGAGCGAGCGCGATGCCCCGCGCCTGCTCGCGGATCTCCTGCAGCATGTCGGGCCCGAGCGAGTGCGGGGGCAGCACGCAGGCCGAGTCGCCGGAGTGCACCCCAGCCTCCTCGACGTGCTGCATGATCCCGCCGATCCACACCTCCTCGCCGTCGCACAGGGCGTCGACGTCGACCTCGGCGGCGTCCTCGAGGAAGCGATCGAGGTAGATCTCGCGGTCGGTGCCGTTTTGGGCCCGCCCGAGGTAGGAGCGCAGGCCCGCTTCGTCGTAGACGATCTCCATCGCCCGCCCGCCGAGCACGTACGACGGCCGCACGAGCAGCGGGAAGCCAACCTCGGGGCCGCGCGCCAGCGCATCGGCCACCGAGCCCGCGGTGGCGTAGGCCGGCGCTCGGTAGCCGAGCCGGTCGAGCAGCGCGCCGAAGCGGCCGCGGTCCTCGGCCAGGTCGATGGCGTCGACGCTCGTCCCGAGCAGCGGCACGCCGGCCTCTTGGAGCCCGGCCGCCAGCCGCAACGGCGTCTGACCCCCGAACTGGACGATCAAGCCCTCCGGCTTCTCGACCTCGACGACGCCGAGCACGTCCTCGAGCGTCAGCGGCTCGAAGTAGAGGCGGTCGGAGGTGTCGTAGTCGGTCGAGACCGTCTCGGGGTTGCAGTTGACCATGACGGCGTCGCGCTGGAGCTCGCGCACGGTCATGGCCGCGTGCACGCAGCAGTAGTCGAACTCGATGCCCTGCCCGATCCGGTTCGGCCCGGAGCCGAGGATCACCACGCTGGGCCGCGACCCCCGCCGCACCTCGTGGTCGGCGCTGCGCTCCCAGCCCGAGTAGTAGTACGGGGTGGCGGCCGGGAACTCCGCCGCGCAGGTGTCGACCGACTTGAACGACCGCTCGCCGGCAAACGGTGCCTCCGGGTCGGCGGCTAGCTCCGAGAGCTCGCGCAGGTACCAGGGGTCGATCTTCGTGCGCGCGTGGACCTCGTCGAGGGCGGCGCCGCGCCGAAACGCCTCGAGCAGGACGTCGAAACGCCAGGCGCCGGGACGCTCGAGGCGGTGCAGGAGGTCGCCGTCGAGGTCGGGCGGGGCGTCGAGCTCGCGCGAGCGCATCGCCTTGGCGAACGCCTGCTGGAAGGTTCGGCCGATCGCCATCACCTCCCCGACCGACTTCATGTGGGTCGTCAGCTCCTCGTCGACGCCCGGGAACTTCTCGAACGCGAACCGTGGCCATTTGACCACGACGTAGTCGATCGTGGGCTCGAAGCTCGCGGGCGTGAGCGCGGTGATGTCGTTGGGGATCTCCTCGAGCGCGTAGCCGACCGCGAGCCGCGCCGCGATCTTCGCGATCGGGAAGCCGGTCGCCTTGGACGCGAGCGCGCTGGACCGCGACACGCGCGGGTTCATCTCGATGACGACGATCTCGTCGGTCTCCGGGTTGACCGCGAACTGGACGTTGGAGCCGCCGGTCTCGACCCCGACGGCGCGGATGACAGTCAGGGCCTGGTCACGCAGCGCCTGGTACTGGCGGTCGGTCAGTGACTGCTGCGGCGCGACCGTCACCGAGTCGCCGGTGTGCACGCCCATCGGATCGATGTTCTCGATCGAGCAGACGACGACCACGTTGTCGTTGCGGTCGCGCATGACCTCGAGCTCGAACTCGCCCCAGCCCTCGAGATACTCGTCGATGAGGACCTGGCCGATCGGCGACGTCGCCAGGCCGCGGCGCACCACCTTCTCGAACTCGAGCTCGTTGCGTGCGACGCCGCCGCCACGGCCGCCGAGCGTGTAGGCCGGGCGGACGACGACCGGCAGTCCGAGCTCGGCGACCACGCCGCGGGCCTCCTCGACCGTGTGCACGATGGCCGAGCCGGGGCAGCGCAGCCCCGCCTCCTGCATCGCGGTCCGGAACAGGTCGCGGTCCTCGGCGGTCTGGATGGCCCGCAGCTGAGCGCCGATGAGCTCGAGGTCGTGGCGCTGCAGCGCGCCCGACTCGGC
Organism: Solirubrobacteraceae bacterium; assembly: GCA_045805605.1. Lineage (GTDB taxonomy): Bacteria > Actinomycetota > Thermoleophilia > Solirubrobacterales > Solirubrobacteraceae > DATBDE01. The sequence continues at coordinate 15,479 of JBJMKX010000018.1, read as the reverse complement.
CAGGTCCTTGGCGAGGTTGAGCGCGGTCTGGCCGCCAAGCGTCGGCAGCAGGGCGTCCGGCTGCTCGCGGGCGATGATCTGCTCGACCGGCCCCGGCAGCAGTGGCTCGACGTACGTGGCGGTGGCGAACTCCGGGTCGGTCATGATCGTCGCCGGGTTGGAGTTGACGAGCACGACCTCGTAGCCCTCCTCGAGCAGCACCTTGCAGGCCTGCGCACCCGAGTAGTCGAACTCGGCCGCCTGGCCGATGACGATCGGCCCCGAGCCCAGGACCAGGATCTTGCGGATGTCGTCCCTACGCGGCAATGCGGTCGATCCTGCCGCGGACATCGAGGGTGGCGTTCCTTCGAGCGCGGAGCAAAGGGCCGAGGCCCAAGCGCGAGTGGTCGCGTGTAACTGCCCGCCCGCCGGGGCCGGTCTCCGCACTCCAAGAGGAACCGGCGGGCGGGCCACCGTTCTCCCGATCCCTAAGCAACGATCCGTTCCAGGAAGCGGTCGAACAAATACAAACTGTCGTGGGGTCCCGGCCCGGCTTCGGGGTGGTACTGCACGGTGCCGCCGCGCACGTCGAGCATGGTCAGGCCCTCGACCGTGCGGTCATAGAGGTTGACGTGGCTGAGCTGGGCCGCGCCGAAGTCGGTCTCCCACCGCACGGGCTCATCGGCCTCGATGCGCTGCGCGCCGTCGGGGCCCAGCACGGCGAAGCCGTGGTTCTGCGAGGTGATCTCGATCCGGCCGGTCTCGAGGTCCTTGACCGGGTGGTTGGCGCCGCGGTGCCCGAACGGCAGCTTGAAGGTCTCCAGTCCTACGGCCCGGCACAGAAGCTGGTGGCCGAGGCAGATGCCCCACACCGGCCGGCGGCCGACCAGCGCGCGCACGGTCTCGACCACGTAGGAGAGCGCGGCGGGATCGCCGGGGCCGTTGGCCAGGAAGATCGCGTCGGGGTCTGACGCGAGCAGGTCGTCCGGCGTGGCAGTGCATGGATGCAGCGCGACCCGGGCGCCGCGGGCGACGAGGTTGCGCACGATCGACTGCTTGATCCCGGTGTCGATCGCGGCGATGCGGGGACCGTCGCCGCTGCCGACCTCGAGCACGCGGTCCGGCGAGACCTCCCTGGCGAGGTCCTGCCCCGCCATCGGCGGCTCGGCCATCAGCCGGTCTGCGGCCTCGTCCTGCGCAAGGTCCGCCGGGAAGATCCCTCCGCGCATCGCCCCACGGTCGCGCAGGTGGCGGACGAGCGCGCGCGTGTCGACGCCGGTGATCGCCGGCACGCCGCAGTCGCGCAGCCAGTCCAGCCAGCCGCCCTCGGCCGCGAGCGCGTCCTCGAGTGGGAGCGGTCGACCCGCCGGACGCCGGGAGCGCCCGTGCTTGGCGTTGACCGCAGCGCGCATGATCACGGCGCGCGCGTGGACTCGATCGGACTCCATTGCGTCACCGGAGACCCCGTAGTTGCCGACGTGCGGGTAGGTGAAGGTGACGATCTGGCCGGCGTAGGACGGGTCGGTGACCGCCTCCTGATAACCGGACATGGCGGTGTTGAAGACGACCTCGCCGGTGACCGGTCCGTCGGCGGCGGCGGCCTCGCCGCCGAAGCGGGCACCGTCCTCGAGCAGGACGTAGGCCGAGCCTGCGCTCATGCCGCGGAGAGCGCGAAGCTGCGCTCACGGTAGGCGATGGCGCCCGCGGCCACGGTCATCAGCACGCGGCCGCGCAGCTCGCGCTCGTGGAAACAGCAGTTCTCCGAGCGGCTCTCGTAGCCGGCCTCGATCGGCTGCCAGGCGCGGTCGAGGCCCACGAGCGCGAGGTTGGCAAGCTCGCCCGGAGCGATGCGGGGCTCGGGCAGGCCGAAGGGCGCGCCGCCGGCGGTCATGCGCTCGACCACCAGGTCGAGCGACAGCAGGCCCGGCTCGACCAGGAAGGTGTTGAGCGCGGCGAAGGCGGTCTCGAGCCCGGTCGTGCCCATGGGCGCCTCCTCGAAGGGCACCTCCTTCTCGTGCGGGGCGTGAGGCGCGTGGTCGGTGGCGACGCAGTCGATGGTGCCGTCGCGCAGCGCGTCGACCAGCGCGGCGCGGTCCTGTCCGCTCCGCGCGGGCGGGTTGAACTTCAGCGCGGTGTCGAGGGTGCGTACGTCCTCGTGGGTCAGAACCAGGTGGTGCGGTGTGACCTCGGCGGTGATGCGCACCCCGGCCGCCTTGGCGGCCGCGACGGCATCGACCGACTCGGCCGCCGAGAGGTGCTGCGCGTGGATCCGGCCCCCCTCGTAGGCGGCGATGGCGGCGTCCCGGGCGATCATCGTCGACTCCGAGATCGAAGGGATGCCGGCGAGGCCGAGCAGCGCGCTCACCGACCCCTCGTGCATCGCGCCGTCGCCCGAGAGCGTCGGGTCCTCCTCGTGCAGGGCGACCACGCCGCCGCACAGGCGCTGGTACTGGAGGGCGCGGCGCAGGACGTTGGCGCTGGCGATCGGCCGGCCGTCGTCGGTGAAGCCGAGCGCGCCGGCGTCGCGCAGCTCGGCCATCTCGGTCAGCGACACCCCGCGCTGGCCCACGGTCGCGGCGGCGAGAAAGCCCACGGGAACGCGCGCGTCGACCTCGGCCAGCTCGCGCACCGAGCGCAGGACCGAGGCGCTGTCGATCGGCGGCGTCGTGTTGGGCATCCCGATCACGGCGCCGAACCCACCCGCAGCGGCGGCGCGGGTGCCCGTCTCGAGGTCCTCCTTGTGCTCCTCGCCGGGGACGCGCAGGTGCACGTGGGGATCGACGAAGGCCGGAAACAGGTGAGCGCCAGCGGCAGCGATCTCCTCGACGCCGGCGGGCGGCGCGATCTCCTTGGCGACCTCCGCGACTTCCCCGTCGAGCACGAGGACGTCGAGGATCTCGTCGAGCCCGACGCGCGGGTCGAGCACGTGGGCGCCCGCGACGAGGAGGTCGGCGGGGCGGCTTGGCATGCTCGAGAGGGTCATGCGGGTTGGGGCGTTGGGCGCTGGGCGTCGGGCGTCGGGAGGCGCTCGGGCGCATGTGCCAGGAGCTCGTACAGAACCGCCATCCGAACGACCACTCCCGCCTGCACCTGCGCGACGATCGCCGCCTGGGGCGAGTCGATCACCTCGGCCGAAAGCTCCACGCCGCGGTTGATCGGCCCGGGATGCATGAGCAGCTGGCGGGGGTGCAGTCGCCGGCCGTCGATCTGGTAGCGAGCGGCGTACTCGCGCAGCGACGGGACGAAGGTCTCGGTCATGCGCTCGCGCTGCATGCGCAGGGCGTAGACGACGTCGGCGTCGGACAGCCCCGCGTCGAGGTCGTAGGCGACCCGGCAGCCGAGAGCCTCGAATTCCCGGGGGATCAGCGTGGGCGGTCCGCACACCGTCACGTCGGCTCCGAGCTTGCGGAAGGCGAGGACGTTCGAGCGCGCCACGCGTGAGTGGGCGACGTCGCCGACGATCCAGATCGAGCGTCCCTCGAGCGAGCCGAGCCGGCGGCGCAGCGTGTAGACGTCGAGCAGGGCCTGCGTCGGATGCTCGTGCTTGCCGTCGCCGGCGTTGACGACGGCGGCGGGGCTCCAGCGCGCCACCAGCTCGGCCGCGCCCACGTGCGGCGAGCGGATGACGATCGCCGCCGGGTCGTAGGCGGACAGCGTCTGCACGGTGTCCTTGAGCGACTCCCCCTTGTCGACGCTCGACCCGGCGCTGCGGACCGAGACGACGTCGGCGCTCAGGCGCTTGGCCGCGAGCTCGAAGCTCGACGAGGTGCGCGTCGAGGCCTCGTAGAAGAGGTTGACCACCGTGCGGCCGCGCAGGGCGGGCACCTTCTTGATCTCGCGGTCCGACACCTCGGCGAAGGAGTCGGCGCGGTCCAGGATGCGCTCGATCTGCCCGCGCGTGAGCGGCTCGATGGACAGCAGGTGCCTCATGCAAGGGCCTCCTGGAGCTGGGTGATGGTCACCTCGTCGACGTCGTCGAGCTCCTCGACCCGCACGTTGACCCGCTCCGAGCGGGCGGTGGGCAGGTTCTTGCCCACGTAGTCGGGGCGGATCGGCAGCTCGCGGTGCCCGCGGTCGGCCAGGACGGCAAGCTGAACGCGCTGCGGGCGGCCGTAGTCGAACAGCGCCTCGATCGCCGCACGCACCGTGCGACCGGTGAAGAGCACGTCGTCGACGATCACCACCGTGCGCTCCTCGAGGGCGAAGTCCAGGTGCGACGCGTGCACGACTGGATGCTGCGGCCGCGTGCCGACGTCGTCGCGATAGAAGGCGATGTCGAGGTCGCCGAGCGGCACGTCCGCGTCCAGCAGATCTGCGACGAGTTCGTGCAGCCGCACAGCGAGGATCGCGCCGCGCCGGTGGATGCCCACGATCGCGACCTGGCGCTCGGCGTTGCCCTCCACGATCTCGTGGGCGATCCGCACGAGTGTGCGGCGCATTGCCTCACGATCGAGGACGACCTTCTCAGGCTCGATGAGCGTGCCCCTTCCTGGCCTCGCTGGACCGGGTTAAAGGAACCGACGGCCGGGAGGCTAGCAGCGGGCCTGGTCGGATTGGCCACCGTGTCGGGGCCAGGCCGTAGGGTCTTTCCATGGGGGGCGCAAGTTGGAAGCCGCTGGCCGTCCTCGCGGCTGCGCAGTTCGTCATGGTCCTCGACCAGGCCGTGATGAACGTCTCGATCTCACAGCTCGTGGCCGACTTCCACACGAGCGTGACGACGATCCAGGCGGTCATCGCGTTCTACTCCCTGGTCATGGCCGCCCTGATGGTCGCCGGCGGCAAGCTCGGCGACATCTGGGGCCGCCGGCGCGCGTTTCGGCTCGGCCACGCGATCTACGGGGTGGGCTCGCTGCTCACCGCGCTGGCGTGGAGCGTCCCGGCGCTGATGATCGGCTGGTCCGTCCTCGAGGGCATCGGCGCGGCGCTCGTGCTGCCGGCGCTGGCGGCGCTCGCCGCGCTGACCTACCAGGGCAAGGCACGGGCACTTGCCTATGGGGTGCTCGGCGGGGTGTCCGGCGCCGGGATCGCGGTGGGCCCGATCCTCGGCGGTTGGGTGACGACCAACCTCTCCTGGCGGCTGGTGTTCGTGGGCGAGGTCGTGGTCGTGATCGCGATCCTGCTCGCCGTTCCGCGCGTGCTGCGCAAGGACGCCCCGCGGCCGGGCGCGGAGCTCGACGGGGTCGGCGCCGCGCTGTGCTCGCTCGGACTGGCGTTGATCGTCCTCGGCGTGCTCGAGGCCGGGACCTGGGGCTGGCTCCAACCGCGCAACTCCCCGATCGAGCCGTTCGGCTTCTCGCTGACCCCCTTCGTCGTGGCGGCAGGCTTTGCCGTTCTCGCGCTCTTCCACTGGTGGCAGCGCCGGCGCGAGGCGCACAAGCGCGAGCCCCTCGTGCACTTCCGGTTGTTCCGGATCGCGGCGCTGCGCAGCGGCCTGGGGACGTTCCTGTTCCAGAACCTGATCCTCATGGGGATCTTCTTCGCCATCCCGCTGTACCTGCAGGTGGTGCAGGGCCTGGACGCGTTCGAGACCGGCCTGCGGATGCTGCCGGTGTCGGTCGCGCTGCTCGTGACCGCGCTGGTGGGGTCCCGCCTGACGGGCCGTTACTCGCCGAAGGCGATCGTCCGCACCGGCCTGGGCCTCCTCGTAGTCGCCTCGGTGCTGCTGCTGGCCACGATCAGGCCGGACATCGCCGACGTGGCGTTCGGCATCGCGATGGCCGTGCTGGGGATCGGGATGGGGCTGATCGTGTCCCAGCTCGGCAACGTCGTGCAGTCATCGGTGGGCGAGGAGGACCGCAGCGAGGCCGGCGGCCTCCAGTACACGGCGCAGCAGCTCGGCGCCTCGCTGGGCACGGCGCTGATCGGCGCGGTGGTCATCAGCGGGCTCGTCGCGGGCTTCTCGGCCAAGGTCGCCGACGACCCGCGCATCTCGGACGCGGTGCAGCAGCAGGTCGGGATAAAGCTCGAAGCCAACGTGAGCTTCGTGTCCACCGAACAGGTTCGCGCGGCCGCCGAGAAGGAGGGACTGGACCAGGCGACCACCGACGCGCTGGTCGACAGCTACGCCGACGCCCAACTCATGGCGCTGAAGACCGGGCTGCTGTTCGCCGGCCTTCTGGCGTGCGCGGCGTTCCTGATGACGCGCCGCCTCCCCGGTCGGGCCGATGCGGCGCGCGGCCCGCCCGAGCCCGCGCCCCAGGCGGCCTAGGAGGATGCCACCGGCTCGGTGTCGCGCTCGTCCCAGTGCACCAGGCGCGGCTCGCCCCGCTCCGGCAAGGGCAGCTCGATCGCATCGAAGTCGCGCGGGACGACGGCATTGGTGAACGTCGCACGCGCCTCGTCGCGAACGTCGCGCGCGAAGTAGCGGGTCGAGAGGTGCACGAGTGCGAGCATGCGCACTTGGGCCTCGGCCGCGACCTCAGCAGCCTGGCGGGCGGTCGAGTGGGCCGTCTCGACGGCGCGCCGGCGCTCCTCCTCGAGGAAGGTCGCCTCGTGGATGAGGAGGTCGGCCTTGTGCGCGGCGACGCGCACGGCGTCGCTGGGTCCGGTGTCGCCGGAGATCACGACCTTGCGCCCGGCCCGCGGCGGGCCCATGACCTGGCTCGGCGCCACGCCATCGACGGTCTCGCCGCGCTGCAGGCGGCCGAAGTCGGGGCCGGGCCGCACGCCCAGGCGCTCGGCCTGGACCGGATGAAACTCCCCCGGCCGCTCGTCCTCGACCACGGCGTAGCCGAAGGCCCGGGGCGTGCGGTGCTCAACGCGGAACGGGGCCACGGCGTACCCGTCGCCGCCCACGGCGTCGCCCGGCTCGAGCTCGACGAGGCGGACGTCGTAGGGCAGGCGGCCGACCACGGGGCGAAGCACGCCCATGAGGTCGCGCAGCCCGGGTGGGCCGTGGATGGCGAGCGGGCGGTCGCGGTCGCGGAGCGCGAACGTCTTGAGCAGGCCGGGAATCCCGAGCCAGTGGTCGAGGTGGAAGTGCGTCAGGAAGAGCGCGTGCAGGTCGGCGAGCCCGATGGAGGCGACGAGCTGGCGCTGAGTCCCCTCGCCGCAGTCGAAGAGCATGCGCTCGCCGCCGCGGCGCACCATGAGCGCGGGCATCCCTCGCCGACCGGTCGGCACCGAACCCGCCGTCCCGGCGAAGAACACCTCCAGATCCATACGCGCGAGCGTAGTACGGTCGCCGCAGGCCCCGACGCTCGCCTGCCCTCGAAGTATGAGTGCTCGGCCACGGTGGTCAGAGCAGCAGCAGGGCTAGAGCTCGACCAGCTCGAACTCGAGGTTCGCGCGCGTGCACACGCGCGCGAGGCCCATCGTGTGGCGCGGCTGGCGCCGGCGATCGGTCGGGCTGCCGGGGTTGAAGATCTGAAAGCCGTCGTCGGCGCGCTCGTGCAGCGGGACGTGCGAGTGCCCGAATACGACGGCGTCGGTATCCGGGAAGCGGCGGCGCATGCGGGCGAGCCGCCCCTTCGCCGGTCCGGCGTCGTGCACCATCGCAATGCGGGCACCATCCGCTTCGACGATGCGCGTGGCCGGTAGAAGCGCGCGCAGGTCGGGCGCATCGACGTTGCCGTGCACGGCGGCGACCGGCGGGCCCAGCGCCTCGAACATGCGGAGCACCTCGACGGTCGAGAGGTCGCCCGCGTGCAGGATCAGATCGGCCGCTCGGAGCCGCTGCACGCATGCGTGCGGAAGGAGGCGTTTGCCGCGTGGCAGGTGGGTATCGGCCACGATCGCGAGCTGCACTGCAGGCAGTCTGCGTTACGGGTGTCCGTGGGTGGGTAATCCCGCGCTGAGGAAGGGAAGAAGTCCAAGGAGGAAAAATGTCCAGGGACCTGGGCGATGCGATCGGCACAACGTTGGGGCACGCTGCACGCGACGTCGCCAAGACGGTGGCCTCGAACGTGCGCGCGAGCTCGCGTGGGCCGCTGTCCGGGGTCAAGGGAGTAGCGGCCGGCGCCGGTCTCGCCGCGCTCGCACCTCTCGCCGTCAAGGGCATCCAGACGCTCGTCAGCAGCCGTGGCGAGGGCGGCGACGATGGCTCCCCTTCCGTGTCCGGTGACAGCATGGGCGAGACGCCGCCGGACGTCGGCGAGGACCGGCGCAGCGGCACCGTCGACGACGGCGAAGTCAAGAAGCAGCGCACGTCGTCCAGTCGTGGCTCGCGCAACGCCCGCAGCCAAGCCTCGTCGCGGTCTCGGAGCCGCAGCGGCACGAGCTCGAGCAGCGGTGGGAGCAGCTCGTCGCGGTCGCGCAGCGGAAGCTCGCGTTCGGGGAGCAGCAAGGGCCCGGGGTCGAAGAGCGGCAGCAGCTCGGGGTCGAAGAGCGGCAGCGGCTCGGGGTCGAAGAGCGGCAGCGGCTCGCGCTCGCGTTCGACGTCGCGCAAGACCACCGCGCGCCGGGGGAGCAGCTCGCCGTCGTGAGCCTCGATCTCAGTCGCGTCGCCTCGGCAGCCGTTGCGGCTGCGCTGGACGAAGGAAAGCCGCGCCGGCGCGGTCTCACAAGCGTGCGCGCCGTCGTCCTCGGGGCAGCCGTGGGCACGGCGGCGCGTGTGGCGGTGGCCCGGGCGCCGGTTCCCGACTTCGCGCGCCTGTCCGACCTCGTCCGCGACCGGCTGGCCGACCGCGGCCTTCTGCCGGAGGACGACGAGGACGACCAGCACGATCCGGAGGCGGAAGCTTCAGACGAGGGGCCGGCGGCCGACGCCGAGCCGCAGCCCGAGGAAGAGGAGCCAGAAGGCGACGAGGAGCCGGAAGGCGACGAGGGGCCGCAGGCCGACGAGGAGCCCGAAGGCGACGAGGAGCCGGGGGGCGACGAAGAGCCTCAGGCCGACGAGGAGCCGGAGGGCGAGGAGGAGCCTCAACCCGACGAAGCGCCGCAGGCCGACGAGGAGCCGCAGGTCAATGAGGAGCCGCAGGCCGACGAGGAGCCGCAGGCCGACGAGGAGCCCCAGGCCGACGAGGAGCCTCAAGCCGACGAGGAGCCTCAAGCCGAGGAATCCGAGGCAGACAGCGAGGGCGACGACGCGCCTGACCTCCTCGGCGCCCTCAGCGGCGATCGCCCGGCTCGTCTCTCCCTCGTGCGCGAAGGCGGAGGGCGCCGGCGCGTGCGGCCGGCTCGCCGCCCGCCGAAGGCTCCCAAGTCGACCGAGGCCGGAAGCTAGCGCATGGCCGACAACGGCGACAGCAAACAGCGTGAGGCCGACCGCTACCGGCGGGCCGCCGAGGACGCGCTCCAGCAACTCGACTGGGCCATCGGGTACCTGCACGGGATCCACAAGGTCGACATCTCGCGCGCGCTCGCGAGGAACCGCTCCTACATCCGCCGCAAGCTGATGGGCGAGCCGGAGGAGCCCCTGCCGTCCCAAGAGACCGACCAGAAGTAAGAGGAGGAGCACACGCATGTCCATCGCCACGACGCCACGCGGGTACATCGAGAGGCCACGCCCGAGCGGCCTCGCCGACGTCATCGACGTCATCCTCGACAAGGGCCTCGTCATCGACGCCTACGTCCGGGTCGCCCTCATCGGAATCGAGATCCTGACCATCGACGCGCGCATCGTCATCGCCAGCGTGGACACCTATCTCCGCTTCGCGGAGGCGGTCAACCGCCTCGACATCGCGCAGGCCAACCAGCAGCCCGGCCTGCCCGAGCTGATGGAGGAAGTGACCTCGGGCGGGGCATCGTCCAAGACCAAGGGCGTCATCGAGGGGGTCAAGGAGAAGATCACCGGCGGCGACGAGGACGAGGACGAAGAGGACAAGGGCCAGAGCGAGAGCCGCAGCCGGCGCTCGTCGTCCTCATCGCGCTCCGGCTCGCGGTCGCGCCGCAGCTCGAAGGGCAGTTCGTGATCTACGTCTATGGCGTCCTGCGCCGCGGACGTCGCGCCGAGGTGGCGGCGGCGGGCGTGGAGCAGGCGCCGATTCGGGGCGTCGAGCACGGCGATCTCGTCGCCCTGGTCAGCGATCTCGACGGGACCGTGCTCGCCGCGGCGCGCGAGGTTCGCGCGCACTGGGGGGTCCTTGACGAGGTCTCGCGCTCGGTCACGGTGCTGCCCGTCCGCTTCGGCACGGTGCTCGAGGACGACGACGCCGTGCGCGCTTCCCTGCTCGAGCCCAACGCCGCGCGCATCGTGGAGCTGCTGCAGGTGCTGGACGGGCGCGTCCAGCTCAACGTCCGCGGTCAGTACGACGAGGAGCGGCTCCTGGCCGACGTGGTCCGCGCCTCACCCGCCGTCGCGGCGATGCGCGAGCGCGTCAAGGGCTTGCCCGCGCAGGCGGCCTACTACCAGCGCATCCGGCTCGGCGAGTTGGTTGCGGGCGAGGTTGCCCGCGTTCGCGAGGATGACGCGCGTCGAGCGCTCGAGGCGCTCGATCCTCATGCGGTGGCGTCGCGGGTCGAGGAGCCGCGCGGGGCCGACGGCGCATTCGCGCTCGCGTTCCTGGTCGAGCGGGGCGCGGTGGATGCGTTCGGAGCGGCAGTCGCGCGGTTCCGCGAGCAGGCCGGCGACCGCGTGCGCATCCGCTTCGTCGGCCCGCTTCCGCCTTACAGCTTCGCGGACGACGAGCTCCGAGCCGGGAGTCCCGCATGGGCCTGATCACCGGCCTGCTGACGCTGCCTCTGGCCCCCGTGCGGGGAACCGTCTGGCTGGCCGAGCGCATCACCGAGGAGGCCGAGGCGGAGCTCTACGACGAGTCGGCGATCCACGCCGCCCTGCTCGAGCTCGACGCGGCACGCGAGGCGGGCACGTTCGACGAGGAGGAGATTGTCGCAGCCGAGAACGAGCTGCTCGAGCGGCTGGTGGCCACACGCGAGATGGCGGTGGAGGAGAGGTATGGCTAATCCGGATGACGACGGCAAGCTGTCGGCGACCGAGCTCAGCCAGGCGGCGCTCGCGACGGTGCAGGAGCTGACGGGTTACGAACCGGAGGCGGTCACCGGACTCGAATGGGACGGCGAACTGTGGCAGGTGCGCGTGGACGTGCTCGAGCTTGCCCGCATCCCCAATACGACCGACATGATCGGCGAGTACCTCGTCTCGCTGGACGAGGAGGGGACGCTGCGCGGCTACAAGCGGATCAGCCGCTTCCAGCGCGGCAAGCCGATGGAGGAGAACCGGTGAGTGCCGAGGGCCGCCCGCTCCCCGCCCGCTCGTCGAGCCCGTTGCCCGGCCGGCCGGAGCCGCAGGCGAACCTCGCCGACATCCTCGAGCGAGTCCTCGACAAGGGGATCGTGATCGCGGGCGACATCCAGATCAACCTGCTCGACGTCGAGCTGCTGACGATCAAGCTTCGCCTGCTGATCGCGTCGGTGGACCGGGCGAAGGAGATGGGGATCAACTGGTGGGAGAGCGACGCGTCGCTGCAGAAGCTCGAGGACAACGGCGGCGCGCCGCAGCTGGAGCACGAGAACCGCGAGCTGCGGGAGCGCATCGAGCGGCTCGAGCGCCGGTTGGAGTCCGGCGGCGATGGCTGACGACCTGGCCGGCTGGGCGCGCGAGCGCGCCCCGGCGCTGCGGGCGCGGGCCGAGGCCGAGGCGGTGGCGGCACTGCGCGACGCGCTGGTGGCGGCGGCGCTCTCGGAGGAGCGTGTGCGGGCACGGACGCCCGCGCCACCACCGCCGCCCGAGCCCGCGGGCGAAGGGATCTGGGTCTACGGGATCCTGCGTGGGGATGCGCCGCCGCTCCCGGCCGGCGTCGCCAAGAAGCCGGTCGAGCGCGTCAAGGGGGCCGGTCTCACCGCGCTCGTCAGCCGAGTGCCGCTCGCCGAGTTCGGGGCCGAGCCGCTGCGGCGCAACCTCAACGACCTCGCGTGGCTCGAGGAGGTGGCGCGCGCGCACGAGGCCGTGCTCGATGCCGCGCTCGCGGATGCCACCGTCGTGCCGCTGCGCATGTGCACGATCTTCGAGCGCGACCAGCGCGTGCTCGACATGCTCGAGAGCGAGCACCACGCATTCATCGAGGCGCTCGACGCGCTCGAGGGCCGCGAGGAATGGGGCGTCAAGGTGATCGCCGACCGGGACAGCCTCGAGCGCGCGGCACAGGCGGGGATGGATGCGCCTCCGGAGGGAAGCACGGAGGGCGGCGCGTACCTGCAGCGCCGGCGCTTCGAGCGCGACGTCCGTGAACGGGCCGGCGCGCTGGCCGCCGAGGTCGCCGATCAGGTGCACGCGCGCGTGCAGGACTGGGCCGTCGACGCGGTCACCCGGCCGCCGCAGAATCGCGAGCTCTCCGGGCATGAGGGCGAGATGCTGCTCAACGGCGCCTATCTGGTCGACGCGGACCGGGTCGACGGGCTGCGCGACCTCGTCGCCGACCTCGAGGAGCGCCACCGTACGCTCGGCGTGCGCATCGAGCTGACCGGACCGTGGCCCCCGTACAACTTCGCGCCTCGCGGTGACGCGGCGGCGCTGGCATGACGACGACGATCGCCCAGCAGGAGGTCGCGCTTGTCGACCTGGTCGATCGCCTGCTCGGCGGCGGCGTGGTGATCGCCGGCGACATCACGCTGGCGGTGGCCGACGTCGACCTCGTCTACGTCCAGCTGCGGGCGCTGGTAAGCGCGGTGGCCACCGCGCAGGAGAAGGGCGTGATGCCGCGGATGGGGAACGCGCTGTGATCGAGCTCTACGCGATCGCCGAGCAGCCTCCACCCGACGTGCCCTCCCCCCTCGTGACCGTGCCGGCGGGCAGCCTGGTGGCGGTGTGCGGGCCGGCCGATGACGAGGTCACGCCGGAGACGCTGTGGCACCGGGAGACGGTGCTCGAGGGGCTGATGGCCGACCGCAACCTGCTTCCGGTGCGCTACGGCACCCGGGTCGAGGACGAGGAGGCGGCCGCGCGGGCGGTGGAGGAGCGGCGCGAGCACCTCGCGGCCGCACTCGAACGCGTGCGCGGGGCCGTGGAGCTGTCGGTGCGCGCCGTCGGGGAGGCCGGCGGAGCGGTGCACGAGCCGCTGCTCGCGCTGGCCCGGGACGCGGTCGTCGGCCGTCCGCAGGCGCCGGAGACCCACCGCGCCGCCTATCTCGTCGACCGCGCCGCGGTGCAGGAGTTCGTCGACACCGTGGCGGCGCTGCAGCGCACGACGACGAACGTGCAGGTCCTCTGCACCGGGCCGTGGCCCCCGTACAGCTTCGCGACGCCATGAGGACGGACAAGGTCCTCCACGCCCCGCCCGACCTCGACCCGTTCGCGCGCGAGCTCCCGCGCCTGGACGACGCGCTCTCCCGCCGGATCGACGCCGACCCCGAGCGCGTCGAGCGCGGCCTGGCCCAGCTGGTGCTGACAATCGTTGAGCTGCTGCGCCAGATCATGGAGCGCCAAGCGCTGCGCCGGATCGACGGCGGGACCCTGTCCGACGAGCAGGTCGAGCGGCTCGGCCGGGCGTTCATGGAGCTCGACCGGCGGATGGACGAGCTGCGCGAGCACTTCGAGCTGACCGAGGAGGATCTCAACCTCGACCTCGGTCCGCTCGGCAGGCTGATGTAGCGCGCCGCGCCGCTAGGCTGGGTCGCCCGGCGCCCGTAGCTCAGTGGATAGAGCGCTCGCCTCCGGAGCGAGAGGTCGCAGGTTCAAATCCTGCCGGGCGCGCTGAGAACTGGCTGCAAATACGCATGTTTGAGCTGTTGCAGTACGTGCGCGGCGCAGCATGTCAGGGGTTTTCGGCCTTTTGTGCCCAATCGTGTGCCCAATCCCCGCGATGGCCGGACAAGAATGGGCCGCCCGAAACGCCTTCGCGCGTGCCCAGCACGGTCTGCCGAGCGTCAGCGACCAGCGAGTCGAACGCTTTGCCGTGCTCGCGCTTGGCGCGCTTGAGCAGCTGTGAGTAGATCCGCATCGTCGTTTCAGCGTCCGCGTGACCTACCTGGTCCATCACGTACTCGACGTCTCCGCGTGATGCGAGCAGCAGGATGGAGATGTAGGTGCGCCGCAGGGTGTGCGGCGTGACGTGCGGCAGCGGGTTGAGTCCTCCGGCCTCGCGTCTGCCGTTGGTCCGTTGCCGCAGCACGCGCAAGAGCCGTCGTACGTTGCTCGGGGTCTGCGGCTGGCCGTCGGCCGTCTGGAACACGAGCGCGTCGGGCGATACGTCCATCCCCTCCCCCACCATCCACGCCCGATGAGCGACGAGCTCATCGCGGAGCACGGGCGTGCGGTCTACCTCTCGGACCCCGGTCGGCGTCTTGGCGTCCTCGACGTCGAAGCGACCCACATGCAGACGCAGCGACCGCCGCCGCAGATCGCACAGCTCCCCGATCCGCAGGCCCGCGTAGCCCAGTGTCGAGACGACCGCCCGACGGGGCCCCCCGGCGCATGGCTGAGCCTTGGCGAGGTGGTAGTAGACCGTCGGAACAGCGATCTCCAACGCCGCGGCGATGTCGGCCGGCTTCTCGCCCGAATCGGCAACCGCGCGGACCTGCTGGGTCTTGTCGCTCTCGCCGCGATCCATCGCGGAGGCGGCGTCGAGCAAGTCGGCGAGCTCGTCCAAGTTCAAGGAACGTGCGCGCCGGCCTCGGCGAGGCAAGCTTCATGTGCTTGCCGCGCCCATGGTTTGATTCGATCAGCCCATCCGTGACCGCCTGCTCGAGGATCTGCCCAAGCAGGCGGCAGAACATCGTGATCGACCGGTTGCTGAGCGGCCTGACGCGCATCCCCCGCTCATCGCGCAGATCCGCGCCGGCTTCGACCGCCGCCGCGAGCTCCTCACGCGCGGCGATCTTGTGCGCCTTGAATCGCGCGCACAGGCGCTGGTCGATGTCGATTAGCGGTGTCCGCCCGAAGAACGGCAGCAGGTGTTTGCGCAGCCGCCATTCGACATAGTCGGCAACCGTCGCCGAGTCGGGCGGGTCACCGAACTCGCCGCCTCTCCACCGTCGCACCCACTCGGCGGCGTACGTCTCGAAGCGGACGCCGGGATCGAGAGTCAGCCGTGCCGTTGCGACGTCCTCCGGCCGCCAGACGCCCGCCTCGACCAGTGCGAGAACCTTTCGCAGCTCGGCATGCGCGCGCGCTGGAGTCCACCCTTTCTCCTCGGTTCCAAGCGTCACGAACCGCCGAGCGCCGTAGGCGCGAAACCGCAAGCAGAAGCTCGTCAGCCCGTCGGCGCGGGGCCGCCGGACCACCGAACCAGGAGCTGGCGGAGCCATCTCACCGAGCATAGGCCCTGCTTCACCGGCCGGGTGCCACCCCGGCCGTGATCCTCGGTACCGAATCCCGCTTTCTCGGACGACCGCGACGGGGCGGCGGCCTGAACTGCGCAGCGCGGATCTCGTCTAACGCAGCCTCGACGAGGACCAAGTCGAATCGCAGGCGCGGGCGCTTTCCTCTTCCCATCGGCACTGCGCCGAGTTCGACCTTGTGCTGGTAGTCAGCTCGCCGATCATTCCCTCGTCCTCCAACCGATCGCACCGCTCCCGCACCCACTCTTCGAGGATGGGCGTGCTCCTCTCCGATGAGATCCGAGAGTGTGCGCGTCTCGCGCAAGCCGCTTCATACGGCTAGGTGA
>JBJMKX010000017.1:0-4465 GCA_045805605.1 Solirubrobacteraceae bacterium | reverse complement strand
CGAGCTCGGAGCCGTGCGAGGTCGCCTCGACGGCGGCGCTGCGGTCACCCGCGTCGACCATCTCGCGGAACGTGCGCTGAAGGTCGATGGCCTCCGGCGTCGTGCGAATCGCGGGGCGCCGCTCGCCGCCGACGCGGCACTCGATCGTCCCGAGAAGGCCGGGACGCCGGCCCGCGGCCGCAAGGATCGAGTAGAGCAGGAACGCAGTCGTCGTCTTGCCGTTGGTGCCGGTCACGCCCACGACGTCCAGCCGCGCCGTCGGATCGCCGTGGAAGGCGGCCGCCGCCGGCGCCATGGCGGCGCGCGCGCTCGGAACCACGACCTCGGGCACGCCCAGCGCGAGCGGCCGCTCGACGACCAGCGCCACCGCCCCTCGCTCCACCGCGCGTGGGGCGAAGTCGTGACCGTCGACCTCGAACCCGGGCACGCAGAAGAAGAGGGTGCCCGGCCCCGCCGCGCGGGCGTCGTAGGCCAGGTCGGTGACCTCGACGTCGGCGACCGCCGGCACGCCGGCGCCGGCCATCACCTCGCTCAGCTTCATGGCGCGCGCCAGTGTAGGACGCTCAGCTCGGCGGGATGCCGAGGTAGGGGAGCGCGAACTTCGTGATGTCCTGGAACGCCGGCGCGGCGACGACCCCGCCGTAGATCTCGCCGTGCGGCTCGTCGACCATGACCGTCACCAGCAGGCGCGGGTGGCGTGCGGGGGCGAAGCCGACGAACGAGGCGACGAACTTGTCGTTCGAGTAGCCGCCTCTGACGGGGTCGGGCTTCTGCGCCGTGCCGGTCTTGCCGGCGAGCCGGTAGCCGGGAATCGACGCCTCGCTGGCCGTGCCGCCCGGCCCCAGCACGCCCTCGAGCATCGAGCGCAGCTGGGCGGACGTCGCGGCCGAGATGATCCGGTGCCCGCGCGGCGTTTGAAGGCGGCGGTCGCCCACGCGCTGGATGACGTGCGGCGGGCGCAGGATGCCGCCGTTGGCGATGGCCGAGTACGCCGCCGCCATCTGGATCGGCGTGACCGCCAGCCCCTGGCCGATCGGCAGGTTGCCCATCGACGAGCCGGAGTACTGCTTGAGCTGCGGGACGATGCCCGCCTCCTCGCCCGAAAGGTCGATGCCGGTCGGCTTGCCGAACCCGAACGTCCGCACCCAGTGGTCGAAGCGGGTGCGCCCGTCGCGCATGCCGATCATCGCCGCTCCGATATTCGAGGACTGCGCCAGGATCTGGGCGACCGTCAGCATCTCGTAGCCGTGGTCGTGGGCGTCGTGCAGCGTGCGGTCGGCGACCTGGAGCTGCGGGGGAACGTTGAAGGGGGTCGCCGGCGTGACCTTGCGGTCCATCAGGGCGCCTGCCACCGTGAAGGCCTTGAACGTCGAGCCGGGCTCGTACGTCGAGCCGATGGCGCGGTTCTGGCGCGCGAACGCCGGCGCCCCGGTGAGGTTGTCGGCGTCGACGCGCGGCCAGTTGGCCAGGGCCATGATCGCGCCCGTTCGGGGATCCATGACCACGGCGGTCGCTCCGCGGGGTGAGAACTTCTGCCCCACCTGCTGCAGGACGGACTCGACCTTGTCCTGGATGGCGGCGTCGAGCGTGAGCCGCACCTCCTGGCCCGGGCGCGCGGGCTCGACGTCGCTCAGCGAGATCGGCTGGCCGAGCGCGTCCTTGACCAGCCGGCGCTCGCCGTCGGTGCCGCGCAGGACCCGGTCGCGCGTGTACTCGAGGCCGGAGAGCCCGCCGCCGTCGGTACCGACCGCGCCGAGCAGCTGCGCCGCCATCCAGCGCTGCGGGTAGATGCGCCGGCTGGACGGGATCAGCTGGACGCCCGCCATGTGGAGCTTGCCAATCCGCTGGCCCTGGCTGGCCGGCAGCTGGCGCCCGAGGTAGACGAAGCCGGTGCCGCGCTGGGCGACCTTGCGCAGCACGGCGTCGAGGGGCTGGTGCAGCAGCGGCGCCAGGCGACGCGCCGCCTTGGCCGGGTCCTTGATCAGGTACGGCGTGACCGCGATGTCGTCGGCCGGCTCAGAGACCGCGAGCTCCATCCCCTTGCGGTCGGTGATGGTGCCGCGCCGCGCCGGGACGGGCACCTTCGAGACCTGCTGGCTGTCGGCCTTCTGGCGCAGCGAGCGCCCCTTGAGCCCGCCGAGTTGCACCGCCCGTGCCCCGGCGAAGACGAGGAGGGCGCAGAAGGCGAGGAAGAGGAGCCCGATGCGCCGCTCGATGACCGGCACTTAGATCAACGCCTGACCTTCAGGTACTCCACCTGGTCGGGTGCCGGCATCACCATCCCGAGCTTCTCCGCCGCTCGCTGGATCCGGTCGCCCGACTCGGCCTGGGCCTGCGCGGCCCGCAGCTCGCCGTTGACGCGCTCGAGGGTCGAGATGCGCTGGGCGTCGGTGCCGATGCCGGCGTTGAGCTTGAGCATCGAGACCTGCATGAAGACGATGCCGATGAGCAGGAAGGCGATGAGCGGAATCCACACGCGCCCGCGCACGAGGCGGTCGACGAGCCGGTGGTCCGGCAGCGCAAGCAGCCGCTGCCACAGGGTCGGGCGAACGGCCTGCCGACTCCGCCCCGGACCTGAGACCCGCCGCGGGATGCGCGGTGCGACCGGACGACGCAGGCCCTTCGGCGCAGCGGTCGGTGCGGCCATCTAGAGCTTCCTCGCGGCGCGCAGGCGCGCGGACTTCGAACGCGGGTTGGCCTCGACCTCGCCTGGAGTGGGCGCTACCGACTTGCGCGTGAGGAGCTCGGCCTCGGGCTCGCGGCCGCAGGCGCACACCGGAAGGTCGGGCGGGCAGATGCAGCCGCGGGCGCGCTCGGCGAGGAAGCGCTTGACGCGGCGGTCCTCGAGCGAGTGGAACGAGACGGCGGCCAAGCGGCCCTCCGGCGCAAGGACCTTCCACGCCAGCGGCAGCGCGGCGTCGAGCTGCTCGAGCTCGTCGTTGACGGCGATGCGGAGGGCCTGAAACGTGCGCTTGGCCGGGTGGCCGCCGGCGAAGCGTGCGGGGGCGGGGACGGCGGCCTTGATCACATCGACGAGCTGCTGGGTGGTCTCCAGCTCGCCGTCGCGGCGCCGGCGCACGATCGCCCGCGCAATGAGGTTCGCGAAGCGCTCCTCGCCGTAGGTCCGGAAGAGGCGGGCCAGGCGGCGCTCGTCCCAGGTGTTGACGATCTCGGCGGCGGTCACGTCCTCGCCCACCGGGTCCATCCGCATGTCGAGCGGCGCGTCGTAGGCGTAGGAGAACCCCCGCTCGGCGGTGTCGACCTGCATGCTGGAGACGCCCAGGTCGAGGTAGACGAGGTCGACGCGCATGCCCTCGTCGATGAGCTCGGCCAGGCCGTCGACGAAGCTCGTGCGGAGGAAGCGGGTCTGGCAGCTGACCTCGGCCGCCAGCTCGGCGAAGCGCTCCTCGGCGACGGGGTCGCGGTCGATGCCGATCAGCGTCCCGCTGCGCCCGAGCCGCTCGGCGATAAGGCGCGCGTGGCCGCCGCCGCCGACCGTGCAGTCGATGGCGGTCTGGCCCGGCTGGGGGTCGAGCACGTCGACGAGCTCGCCGGCGAGGACGGGGACGTGCAACGAGGTCATGTCGACAAGGATGGCCATCTACGTCGACGACCCCAGCGCTGCCGCGATATCCGGCACCGTCTTGGTCAGCGACGCGTTCTGGTCGGCCCACGCGTCGCGGTCCCACAGCTCGAGGCGGTCGCCCGCCCCCGCGACGACAACCTCCTTGCCCAGCCCGGCGTGCTCGCGCAGGAAGTCGGGGACGCCGACCCGACCCGCGGAGTCGAGCTCGGTGTCGTGCGCGTTGGCGGCGAGGAAGCGGGTGAGCTGGCGCGCCTCGGCGGAGAACGGGTTGCGCCCGCCCAGCACCGTGTCGGTGTAGGCGTCGTAGTCAGCGGGCTGCCAGACCTCGACGCACGCCTCGACGCCCTTGGCCAGCACGACGCCGTCGGAGAAGGCGGATCGGAACTTGGCGGGCACGGTGACTCGGTTCTTCTCGTCGAGCGTGTGGTCGAAGGTGCCGCGAAAGGCCATGCGCCTCGTGGGCGTCGGGAGCGAATGTGGTTCGAACCGAGGTGGCGGAGTGGGAGGAGCCCCGCCACCCCGGTCCGTTCCGTCTGTCGCGCGGCGACTGTACCCCACTTTCTCCCACTCTGCAACACAATTCCTTTCAAATCTGCCACTTGGCCGTTCCGAGGCACCACTTCGCCGTTGCTGGCGGTGCCCACACCCGCCGCTAGCCTTCGCGCCCGATGTCCCGGCGCCTGCGGCTCTCGCTCGTTCTGGCCGCGGCCGCCGCGGTCGTCGTCGTGGTCGCGCTGCTCGCCTCGGGCGCGTTTTCGAGCGCGGGATCGGGCCGTGATCCGGCCAAGGCGGTCCCGCCCTCTGCCGCCGTCTACGCCTACGCCGAGCTGCACCCCGGCGGCGAGGCCGGCGCGTCGATGCGCCATGTAGTCGGCCATG
>JBJMKX010000016.1:0-37449 GCA_045805605.1 Solirubrobacteraceae bacterium | reverse complement strand
CAGGTCCAAGCAGATCCCCGCCACTTCACCGCGTTAGACAACCCACTGCTCCTTTGCGCGATCTGGGCAAGCTACGGGACCGGGAGCGGGAGAAGGCCGCCCTCAAGCGGCTGCTGGCCTACCTGGAAGCGGCGCGGCGCGACGACCACTCGATCCTCGACGACGCCGTGTCGGTCCACGAGTACGAGCCCGGCACGTGGGGCCCGAGGAGGCGAACAAGAAAGTGCCCCGCGGGGACATCTGGCCCGACCCGGAGCCGCCGGACGCGGCTAACGGTTCACGGAGAGCACAAAGGTCGCCGGCAGGTAGCTCGACTGCTGGCAGGCGACGAGGCCGACCGCGCCCTGCCCCGCGCCGGAGACGAACTGGCCGCACAGGTCATAGCCGGGCGGGGTCGAGGCCACCGAGAACAGCCCGGTGGTTTGAGAGGCGATGGTCCACGAGGCGTAGCTCACGGTGACCGGGGGGCCGCCGGTGGCCTGGCCGGTATTGGGGTCGATCGGCGCGAACGTGCCGGTGCCGCTGACCGACGTCGCCTGACCGCCCGGCCCGGTGGCATTGAGCGTGATGCTGCCCACGGCGCCCATCTGCGGACCGTAGGGCCCGTCGGGGTCGACGGCCTGGACCGAGGACGAGTTGCCCGTGTACTGGCCGGTGGGGATGTTCGTGGCCCGCTTGGCGGCGAGGAATACCGGGCCGCCGTTGAAGTCGGACAGGCCGGCACAGGCGCTCATGGACAGGCCCTTCTTCGTCGTCTTGCCGCTTAGGCACACGCCCGAGGCAGGGCTGCCCTGGCCGTTCGACGCGGTGACCTTGCCGAGGGTGAACGTCCCCCTCCGCGAGATTCGCGTGCGTCCGAACGTCGTCGTGGCCGGCATGCCGGGAACCGTCCACGTGACGCCCACCGCGGCGGTCCACGGCTGCTGCCCGTACGTGGCCGCCGTGATCACGTTGTTACGCACCTGGGCGTTGAAGGAGATCGCCGGGCTCCCGGGCGGCCTGTTGCCCTGGGTGGCGTAGGCGTACTGGCCGTTCGAGGGCCTGAACGCCCTGCCGGCCGCCAGCGCCGGTGGAGCCAACCCGGCCGTGGCGAGAAGCGTTACCCCCGCGATCAACGCCGCGATCTTCACCAAGGCGATCGTAATCCACTCACCTAGCCTCAGACAAGGATGACCGCCCAGCCAGAAACCCTCCGGCCGCCCCTGTTCGATCGCCAACAGCCAATAGGGCTCACGCTAGTGCCGTTCGCCGGCTGCGAGCTGCCCATCCAGGACACGAGATGCGGGTCTCGACCCGTACGTCGCGACGAAGCTCCTGCCCGCCAAACTAACTCCTGCTACGCAGACACGCGAGCTTGGCGGCTATCTATGCGGCCGCAGGCTCTACGAGACGATGCTGGTGTGGGAGACGGATCCGTCGCTGCGCGCCAACGAGCTTGGGGCCGCGTTCGCCGAGGTCTGGTGCGCGCTCCCGAAGGTCGTCTTCAGCCGCACGCTCGACAGCGTCCAGGGCAATGCCTGGCTCGCCGAGGCGTCACTGGCCGAGGAGGCCGCCGCGGCGCTCGACGCGACCGACATGGATGTCTCGATCGGCGGCGCCGGCCTGGCCGCGGCGGCGATCGAGCTCGGCCTTGTCGACGAGCTGCGCATGTTCCGCAATCCGGTCGTCATCGGTGGCGGCACGCCGTTCCTGCCGCCGGTCACCGACGATGTCCCGCTCGCCCTGATCGAGACCAGGACGTTCGGCTCGCGCGTGATCTACGAGCGCTACGGGCGCGTCCGCGATGACTCGGACTGACACCTCCAACGGCGCGCTCACCCGATCCGCCGGCGTCTGCCGCAAGCGGATCCGCTTGCGGGACCGGTCCTCGGCGCTTCGGCGACATGTCGTCGAAGCGCGAGCTCAGCGGACAGCCGCTATTGACGGAAACGGCCAGAGATAAACCATGAGTAGCGGCGCAGACCGTTGGTCGCTCGGGCGCGCTCCCAGGCCGTCGCTGTGGTCATGAGGCGCCTGGGAGGTCGGGTCTAGCTCTCACCCGAGCGGCAGCGTTGATGCCCGCCGTTGGCGAGATGCGAGTCCCGTCAGTCGATGCAGGTTCCTCCCTGCTGGCATGGCGTCAGGTGGCTCGGTCCTGCCGCTCGGCCTGCAGCTCGGGCGGCAGCACCTTCGGTCCGTCTGGATAGAGCCGATCCAGGTCCTCTGGTGTCATCTGGAGTGTGTTCGCGGGCTCCCGTGGCGCCCCGACGACGAGTGCGGTTGCCACACGCCTCCCCCGCACACAAGCGGCGCCTCCCCGGCCGGGAGCTGTCCACGAACAGGAGCGCACAATCTGGTGCGGCGCATTCGCGGGTGCGCCCGGCAAGCGGCCCGGTCAGCAGGTCGATCCCATCTCGGGCTATCGCCGCGAACGCTGCCACGACCGGCCGCTCCGAGACCCAGACGAGCTCGCCCTGCGCGGTGAGCTGCGGCGCCAGCGGCGGGTACGCCCCCCACCGGTTCATCTCCAGTCGATCTCCCGGCTCGGGCACGACGCCGGGACGCGCCAAGCGGTTGATCGCCTCGCGAAGTGAACGCCCGGACTCCAACTCCCGCTCGGACACGCGCGGACGCGGCTGCGCAGTCGTGGGCTGACGCTGCTCGCCCGCCACGGTCACGCCGCGCTGCTCCAGTGGAGGAGCAGGTGGGGCACGAGCTCGGAGGCGCGCTCGTCGGGGAAGAACAGCCGGGCGCCGTCGAGCTCGACCACGCCGTCCGCGCCGGGCAGTGTCTCGGCGAGCCAATGGGCCCAGCGCACCTCGAAGAAGACGTCGTCGGTTCCCCACACGACTAGGGCGGGCACGTCGAGGCGTCGTAGCCCGGGCTCGATTGCCAGCAGCTCGGTGGCGCGCAGCGACAGCAGCCAGCGCTGGAAGCCGCGGGCGCGCGCGCGGGTGCCGAGCACGGGGTCGAGGAAGCTCGTCACGATGTCCATGGGGAGCGCATCGACACGCTCGTAGCCGTTGCCGAAGAGCACGCGCCGCGCCCGTGCGGGATTGCGGACGAGCCGCGGGCCCGCCCATGCGAACGCGCCCGCGCGGGCCAGCACGACTGCGGGCTTGACCGCCTTCGGCGGCACGTTGTCGTGCGTCTCGCAGTCGGTCAACGCCAGCGAGCGCATGCGCTCCGAATGGCGGACGGCGAAGATCTGCGCGACCGCGCCGCCGGTGTCGTTGGCCACGAGGTCGACATCCTCGATCTCGAGTTCGGCGCACACCGCCTCGAGGAGGTCTGCGAAAGCGGTAAGGCCGAGCGGCTGTCCTTCCGCAAGCGGCGACTGTCCGTGAAGCGGCAGGTCGACGGCGATGCACCGGCGGCTCTCGCTGACTTCCGCGATGACATGCCGCCAGAGAAGAGCGTTCGTGGCGATGCCGTGAACGAACAGCGTCGCCGGGCCCGAGCCGACGTCGAGCAGACTCACACAACCGTCCGCCGTCGTGACAAACCGCCGTCGCCGTTCTAGATGCTCGAGGGTCACGGCTCTACGCCCTTCGCAGGACGGCCCTGAGGACGATGGGTCGTCGTGGCCGAACGCGCATCGGACGCGGTGCTCCTTGCCGGTCTGGAGCGCCCCTGTCGGGTGGCGCTTCGACGCATGATCACCTCAGGGGTGGGGAGTCTGCGGGGGCGATGGGGGTCCGCATGCCCCGTTGACGCATTGGGCCCCGAGGCTGTGACAGGCGCCGGACCTGTCACAAACCGCCTGGGTGCAGCGTCAGAGATGCACAATGAGAGCCATGCCCGCGTCGATCTCCGACGCCGAGCTCGAGGCGCTGCGGCGCCACGCCTTCGGCGTGGCTTACCGGATGCTCGGGAGCGTCAGTGAGGCCGAGGACGTCGCGCAGGAGGCGCTCCTGCGCCTGACGCGCCAGGAAGACCGGATCGAGGAGCCGGCCGCCTGGCTGACGACAGTGGCGACGCGGCTGTCGATCAACGTCCTCAGGTCGGCGCGCGCGCGTCGCGAGGCCTATGTCGGGCCCTGGTTGCCCGAGCCGCTGGTCGAGGACCCGACGCCCGGTCCGGCCTCGCGGGCCGAGCTCGCCGATTCCCTGTCGCTGGCCATGCTGACGCTCCTTGAGCGGCTCACGCCGGTCGAACGGGCGGCCTACCTGCTGCGCGAGGTCTTCGGCTATGAGTACACGGAGATCGCCCGCATCATCGAGCGGACGGAGGTGAACGCGCGGCAGCTCGTGACGCGGGCGCGCAAGCATCTCGAGGCCGCCCGCCCGCGCTTCGACGCCGACGAGGCCGCCCGCGACGCCTTGCTCGAACGGTTCCTCGCGGCGGCCGAGGAGGGCGACCTGGCGGCCCTGGAGGACCTGCTCGCCAAGGACGCCGTCCTGTACGCCGACGGCGGCGGCAAGGCGATGGCGTCACCGGAGCCGCTCTTCGGCGCCGCGGTCATCGCCCGCTTCCTGGTCGGCGTGGCCCAGGTCCGCCGCGCCTTCGGCGAGTTCGAGACCCGGCTGGTGAGGGTCAACGGCCAACCCGGCCGCCTGCTGCGCGGCCCGGGCGAGGAGCAGTATGGGGACGCCGAACGGCTGGCGGTCCGGAAGGCGCTGGCGCTCCTGAAGGCGGGCGAGGTCGACGCGGACCAGATCGCCACGGTGGTGATCAGAGAACTCGCCGCCCGAGGCCGAACCCCTCGGGAAGGTGAGGCCCGGGTCGTCGACGTGCTGACGGTCGATGTCGTCGACGGCCGGATCCAGACCGTGCGCATCGTGCGCAACCCGGACAAGCTCGGCCATCTCTGAGCTGTCACGCGGCGGCCGGCTGCCCTGTCAGACCTGCGAGCAGCCGGACACGATCGCGACCACAAGGAGGTCACCCCATGAGCACGCACACGGTCGACTCCGTCGGCACGCCCACGATCGCCACGACGCGCTGGCGGATCGATCCCGCCCGTTCGAGCGTCGAGTTCCACGTCAAGGGCTTCTGGGGGATGGCGACCGTCAAGGGCCGCTTCTCCCGCTACCACGGCACCCTCGACCTCTCCACCCAGCCGGCGATCGAACTGACCATCGAGGCCGACAGCGTCGACACCACAAACGAGAAGCGCGACACGCATCTCCGCTCCCCCGACTTCTTCGACGCCGAGCAGCACCCGTACATCCGGTTCGTCTCCGACAGCGCGACGCTCGACGGCCAGCGGCTTCACGTCCGAGGCCGGCTGCATGCCCGCGGCAGCAGCATCCCGCTGGAGCTCGACGCGACGCTGCGTCGCATCGGCGACGACCTCGAGATCGAGGCCGCCACAGAGGCCGACCACCGTCAGCTCGGCATGAGCTGGAACCGCTTGAGCATGATCCGCACCCCGAGCAAGCTGATGGTCACCGGCCGCCTCGTACGCGACGCCGCGTGACCAGGGCGCGGCGGAGAGCTGCGACCGCCGGCCTGCGAGTCCGAAGGGCGCCCCGGCCAGGGCCAGACGCTGACGTCACTCGGTGGCCGACGAACCGCGCGATCGCGCGCCGCCCGCCGGTTCGAGTCCGGTTAGCTCCATCGCCGCGGAGCCCTCGTGCCCGTACGCGGCCCTGGACCCGTGGCGCCAGCTGGGGTGGCGCAGCGTCCAGCCGAGCTCGCGCTTGGCCTTCGCGTTCGAAGCGCCGCGGGATTCGATGCCCATGACACCGCGGCCTCGCCCGCGACAAGCCGCGTGAGCCAGCGCGGGAAGCGGCGGGGCGGCCTGGCGCCGAGCGCCTCGGCGAGCAGCGGCAGCCATTCGCGCACGGGCGCCGGCTCGTCGTCGACGACGTTGTAGATGGCCGGGCCTGCGTGTTCCAGCGCCGGCACGGTCGCCGCAGCGGCGTCGTCGAGGTGGACGAAGGACACGACGCCAGTCCCGTCGCCGACGGTCGGAGCCGCCGCTTGCGCACGGGCTCGACCAGCCCATCGTTGTCTCCCCCCTAGAAGCCGCCGTAGCGGAGCGCGATCCCGCCGGCGTCGGTGACGGCCCGGTCGAGGTGGCTCATCACGGCGGTGGTCTGCTGCGTGTTCGCCGGCGGGTGCGCGTCGAGCGGATCGCCCTCGGTCTTGACCCATCCGCCCTCGCGGGCATAGCGATAGCCGGCGAAGCTCTGCGCGATGAACCCCCGCACCCCCGCCTCCCGCGCCGCGGCAAGCAGCGCGTCGGTGCCTTCGGGGCGCAGCCGGTTCGTGTGCGCGAACGTGCGGTCCAGGCTCCGGCCGAAGCGCGCGTTGGCCAGCGCGGTCACCTGGTGGACGATGGCCTCGGGCTCGGTCTCGCGCACGGCGCGGGACGAGCCGGCTGCCGATCGCGCCGGTCGCGCCCGCAACGAAGATTCGCATCATCTGCTCCTTTCGCCGTCACATCGTTCGAACGTGGGGGTCTAGGAGCTATGACCCGCGAACGATGCGCAACGTGACCGTGCACGGGCAAGAGCGGCTGGCCGAGCGCTTCGAGGAGGAGCGGCCGCGGCTGCGGGCGGTGGCCTACCGCGATCCCGAACGGCTCGCGCGGCTCGACTTGTGCCTTCCTCGAGGCTGAAAGCGATCAGCTTTGAGCCCCGATCGCGTCATAGTCGGCATGGAGACGTCTCAGGACGCGTTCGCTGCCGCGCTCGAGCAGCACCGAGGCGAGCTGCAGCTGCACTGCTACCGGATGCTGGGCTCGGTCCAGGACGCCGAGGACATGGTGCAGGAGACGGCGTTGCGGGCCTGGCGCAAGCGAGGCGACTTCGAGGGCCGGTCGACGTTCCGGGCGTGGCTGTACCGGATCGCGACCAACGCCTGCCTCGACGCGCTGCGGCGCCGCCGCCCGCGGGTGCTCCCTCCCGACGTCTTCGCGGCGGCCGATCCGGCGCAACCGCTGCCGGCCGCTGCGGAGGGCCCGTGGCTCGAGCCCTACCCGGACCGGCTCCTGGACGGCATCGCAGCCCAGGACGACGAACCGGAGGCGGTGCTCGTCGGCAAAGAGACGATCGAGCTTGCCTTCCTTGCTGCGATCCAGCACCTGCCGCCGCGTCGCCGGGCCGTGCTGATCCTCCGCGACGTGGTCGGCTGGTCGGCGAGGGACACCGCCGCCACGCTCGGGATCAGCGTCAACTCGGTCAACAGCTCCCTGCAGCGCGCCCGTTCCACGCTGAGCGCGCGCCTGCCGCGGCGGCGCATCGAGTGGGCGCAGGACGCTCCCAGCGGCGGCGACCGGGCCGTGCTGCGGCGCTACATGGCCGCGCACGAGAGCGGCGACGCCGAGGGCCTCGCCCGGCTGCTGCGCGATGACGTGCGCGCGTCGGCCCCGCCACTGCCGCTGTGGTACGACGGCCGGGACGCGCTCGTGGCCTCGACGCGGCACCGCGCCGTGGCCGGGCGCTTTCGCTTCCTGGCCACCACGGCGAACCGGCAGCAGGCCGCCGCGAGCTACTTCCGGGCGCCTGGGGAATCGGAGTACCAGCCCATGGGCATCGACGTCCTGCGGATCGAGGACGGCCTCGTCACCGAGATCACGGCGTTCCTGCGGCCCGAGCTCTTCGCGGTCTTCGGCCTGCCGTTGACGTTGTGACGCTGGGCCAGATCAGTTTGTTGGCCCGGGTGCGTCTCAACGGCCATGAACACCATGCACGCCACCATCTCCGCCGACGGGACGCGGATCGCCTACGACCGCTATGGGGAGGGCCCGCCGATCGTGCTCGTCGCCGGCGCCTTCAACACGCGCACGACGACTGAGCCGCTGGCCGTCGCACTGCAGGACCGCTTCACCGTGCTCAACGTCGACCGCCGCGGACGCGGCGACAGCGGCGACACCGCGCCCTATGCGGTGCAACGCGAGATCGAGGATCTCGACGCGGTGATCGCCGAGGCCGGCGGATCGGCCGCGGTGTTCGGCTACTCGTCCGGCGCGACGCTCGCCCTGCACGCGGCCGCCCACGGGCTGCCGATCACCCGGCTTGCGCTCTACGACGCACCGTTCGAGGTCGACGACAGCCGGCCCAAGCTCCCGCCCAACTTCGCGCAGGAGCTGGACGGCTTGATCGCGTCGGGCCGCCGCGGCGACGCGGTCGAGCTCTACCAGCGGGTCGCGATCGGCATCCCCGAGGACGTCGTTGTCCGGATGCGCCGCGCGCCCTTCCGCCCCGCCCTCGAGGACATCGCCCATACCCTGGTCTACGAGGCGACGCTGGTGGGCGACCTCAGCCTGCCGGCCGACCTAATCGGGACGATCACCGCACCGACGCTGGCGATCGACGGCGAGCACAGCCCGCCCATCATGCAGCCGGCGGCCGCCGCGCTCGCGCGGACGCTGCCCGACGGCCGGCATCGCACGCTCGCCGGCCAGGGCCACGACCTCGCCGCCGATGCGCTGGCGCCGGTGCTCGACGACTTCTTGCTGGATTAGATCGCGAACGACGCCGGCGGCACCCGGCCTAGCGGCAGGTCGCGCGGCTCGCCGGCGAAGTCGGGCAGCGCGCCGAAGCGCAATGCGAACGCGCGATCAGCCCGACGGGCGAGACGGATCATCGAGCGCCTGAAGCAGCTTGCGCAGAAGAACATCGAGGGTGCGGCGTTCCGCCCGGCTCAGTGCGCCGAGCAGGCGTTCCTCGCCCGCGAGGTGGGTCTGGAGGGCGGCGTCC
This sequence comes from Solirubrobacteraceae bacterium, assembly GCA_045805605.1. Taxonomy (GTDB): domain Bacteria; phylum Actinomycetota; class Thermoleophilia; order Solirubrobacterales; family Solirubrobacteraceae; genus DATBDE01. Next base: position 28,819 of record JBJMKX010000016.1, on the reverse strand, counting down.
GCGATCCGCTTCCCCCGCCGGGTCAGCCGGACGAGCGTGGCCCCGCGGTCGCCCGGATCCGGGCGCCGCTCGACCAAGCCCGCATCGACGAGACGGTCGATCCGCTTCGTCATCCCGCCGGACGAGAGCAGGCTCGTCGCCATCAGCTCGGTCGGGTGGAGCTCGTACGGCGGTCCCGCCCGGCGCAGCGCGGCGATCAGGTCCAACCACCCGCTCTCGAGCCATGCGCGCGCAACGGCCGGGCCAGCGCGGTGGCGGCGAGGTCCACGACGCGAAAGAGGCGTCCGACGACGGCGAGCGCTGCGACGTCGAGGTCGGGTCGCTCGCGCCGCCATTGCTCGACGATGACATCGATGCGGTCGCGCGTGCGTGTGGGCGCATGCTGCTGCGGCTGCGCGAATCGAAGGTCGATCGGAGGACGTGATCCGCCTCGGCGGTGTCGTCGTGCACCCGACGCAGTTCGCGACGCTGAGCAGCGATCCCGACGTGCTCGTGTTCCAGGTCGTCCAGCAGGGGGAGCGTCTCCGGATCCGGCTGGTGCTCCGCGCCGGCGCCAACGGAGCGGCCACGCGCCTGAAGGTTGCGCTGGCCGAGCGCCTGCGCAAGGCCGGGGTCGCGCGGCCGGTGATCGACTTCGAGGTCGTCGAGCGCCTGGAGCGGCCGCCCGGCGGAAAGCTGGCGCTCGTGGTGGCCGATCGCTCGCTGCGAGGAACGGTGTCAGGCCGCGCCGCGCACGAACCAGGCGCGCGCGCTCAGCCTGAACGGGCCGCGGGGTGAGCCTAGGCGTCCAAAGCACGCTTCGCGCAGGGCGGCGCGGGCGTCGTCGTCGAGTGAGGCGCAGTAGGCGCCGGACGGACCAAGGCCGGAGAGGAACGGCGACCAGTAGTCCTCGAAGTCGGCGTATCCGGCCTCGACGACGAGGGCGTCGGTGCGCACCGCGCGCAGCCCGGCGCCCTCCCACAGCGCCGCGAGCTCGCCCGGGGTGCAGAAACGCATCGTGCGGCCCTCGTCCGGCGCGTCGGGATCGAGCCCGAGCGCGGCGTCCCAGAAGACGCGCAGCATGGTCATCTCGCCCGCGTAGTCCCACACGCACGAGGTCACCGCTCGGCGGGCCACGCGCCGCATCTCCGCCACCCCGGCCTCGGCGTCGTCCATGAAGTTGACGACGAGCTGCGACAGCACGACATCGAACGCGCCCGCGTCGAACGGGAGCCGCTCGGCCGATCCGCGGCGCACGTCGGCGGCCGGTACCGCGGCGCGCGCGGTGCCCACGAACGGCTCGGTCGGGTCGACCCCGGCGACCTGCGCCGCGCCCAGCCGGCGAGCCAGCTCGGCGAGGAGCCCGCCCGGCCCGCAGCCGACGTCCAGCGCGCGGTCCCCCGCCGCGAGGCCGGCAGCATCGGCGTGCGCGGCCGACAGGGCGCCGCCGTAGCGGCCCACGTGGCGCGCGTACGCCTCCCTCCCGGCCGTGAAGTGACCCATCGCGCGATCATTGCGCGATGGACGCAGGAGCGACGGCCCGGGAGATCTTCGACCGCAACCGCTACCTGACCCTCGCGACCGCGGATGCGGCCGGCCGGCCCTGGGCGTCGCCGGTCTGGTACGCGGACGACCAGTACCGCGCGTTCCTGTGGGTGTCCCGGCCGGACGCCCGCCACTCGACGAACATCGGCGAGCGACCGGAGGTCGGCCTCGTGATCTTCGACTCCACCGTGCCCGTCGGCGGCGCCGCGGCGCTCTACGCCGAAGCCGTGGCCGAGGAGCTGGGCGCGGCCGAGCGCGAGGCCGCGATCGCCATCTTCTCGGGCCGGTCGGTGGCCACGGGCCTACGTGGGTGGGACGCCGGCGACGTCAGCGGCGAGGCCGCGCACCGGCTCTACCGCGCCACCGCCTCGGGGCTCTACCTGCTCGAGGAGGGCGACCGGCGCGTGCCGGTCACCCTCTGATCAGGCCGCCTCGACGGCCTCGGTCGGCACCGTCGCACCGGTCTCGAGCAGGCTCTTGAGGTCGGAGAGCAGCGCCGGCCAGCCCTCGCTGATCATCTCGGCGACCGTGCTGGCGGGCTCGAAGTCGTCGTGCACCACGGTGAGCTTGGACGCCGCGCCCGCGGGCTCGATCTCGAAGGTGACCTTGGAGCGACGCTCGGCCGCGAGCTTGGCGCGCAGGTCCTCGTCGAACCCGTGCGCCTGGGCCCACTCGGGCGTGAAGGTGTGCCAGGTGTACGCGAGACGGCGCGGCGGGTCGGCCGCGAGGACCACCTGCTCGGGGTCGGCGATCGTCGCGCCGCTGTCGTGCCAGGTGATCGTCGACCCGACCTGCCAGTCGGACTCGAGCGTCGTGCCCCAATAGCGCTCCGTGAAGGCCGGCTCTGTCAGCGCCTGCCAGAGCTGATCCGGGGTGGTGTTGATGTACGTCGTATAGACGAACGAGGGCTTGTGCATCGGGGTGTCCTCCATCGCTCTCTTCAGGTCCGCGAGGGCGTGAACCCGCGCGTGGTCGTACTGATCGATCCACCGCTCGGAGATCGCGTTGATCGGCGCCGGGTTGAGGTAGTGCAGCCGCTCGCGGCCGCGCCGCACGCTGGTCACGAGATTCGCGGCCTCCAGCGCGGCGAGCAGCCGATCGGCTGCGTGTCAAGCCGCGCAATCAGGCGGTGGCGAGCCGCCCGCGCCGCTGCACCGACAGCCCCACCACCGCCGCGAGCACGAGCGCGCCGCCCACGAGCTGCACGGCCAGCAGCGTCTCCCCGAAGACGACGAAGGCCAACGTGACGGTCACCAGCGGCTCGATGGTGGCGAGGATCGAAGACGTCGTCGGACCGACGCGTCGCAGGCCGGCGAAGAAGAGGCTGATGGCCCCGACGGTCGACACCGCCGCCAGGCAGGCCAGCCATCCCCAGCCGGCCGGGCTCAGCGCCTCGGGGCGGAACTGGCCGAGCAGCGAGGATCCCGCCGTCAGGGTCAAGGCGGCGCCCGTGCACACCAGCGCCGCGAGCACTCCGGGCGACACCCGCGCCACGACGCCGTCGCTGACCAGGATGTACGTGGTGTAGACCACGGCCGCGGTGAGCCCCAGCGCAGCGCCGACCGCATCGATCGCGCCCGCTCCCGCGCCGGCCACGACGAGCACCAGCCCGCCGAGCGCGACCGCGAGCGCCACGAGGCGCCGCCGGTCCAGCCGCTCGCGCCCGAGCGCGAAAGCGGCGACGGCGACCATGGCCGGGAAGGTGTAGAGCAGGAGCGAGAGCAGCGAGGCATCGATCCGCTCGAGCGCGGCGAAGTAGCACCCGGCCTGCAGCGCGTACCCGCATGCGCCGAGCCCGAGCCCGGCGGCGACGTCGCGGGTACGCAGCGTCCGAAGCTCGCGCACGCCGCCGCCGGCCAGCACCAACACCCAGAAGAGCGCAGCGGCCATGAGGAAGCGCACCGCGAGCAATGTCCCGACCGTGGCGCCCTCGCCGTATGCGAGCTTGCCGAAGATCGCCATCGCGCCAAACGCGGCCCCGGAGCCGAGGCAGAAGAGCGTGCCGACGGAGGACGAGCGCATGAGCGGCATGGTGGAGCACAACAGTGTCAGAATCCATGATGATTCGTGCGGTTCAACCGTTAGCGTTCCTTCACTGTGCTCGACCTCCGCCGACTCCGCCTCCTCCGGGAGCTGTATGACCGCGGCACGATCGCCGCCGTCGCCGAAGCCCTGCAATTCACACCGTCGGCGGTCTCGCAGCAGCTCGCCATGCTCGAGCGCGAGACCGGCGTGCGGCTGCTCGAGCGCTCGGGCCGCGGCGTGCGCCTGACCGACCCGGCCCTGGTGCTCGTCGAGCATGCCGAGGCCCTGCTCGAACGCGCCGCGCGCGCCGAAGCCGACCTGGCCGCCGCGGCGGGCGCGGTCACCGGCCGCGCCCGCATCGCCTCCTTCCAGTCGGCGTCGCTGCGGCTCGCCCTGCCCTCCATGCAAGCGCTGCGGCGGGCGGCGCCTGGCCTGCGCTGCGAGCTGATCGAGGCCGAGCCCGAGGATGCGCTGCCGGCGCTGGCCCTCGGCGACCTCGATCTCGTCTTAGGCGACGAGTGGCAGTTTCACCCCTGGCGCCTGCAGCCGGCGCTCCAGCGGCACGAGCTGCTGCGGGATCCCGTGCGCGTGTTCCTGCCGGATCGCCACCCGACCGCCCGACGGCATCGTGACGCCGTGCCGCTGGTCGAGCTGGCCGGCGAGGCATGGGCGTCGGCGCCGTCGGGCATGGGCTGGGAGGAGATGACCTTACGTGCGTGCCGCGAGTACGGCGGTTTCGAGCCCGACATCCGCCACCGGACCAACGACGCCTTCCTTGCTCTCGCGCTCGTGGCGCGAGGGCTCGCGGTCGCGCTGATGCCCGGGCTCGTGCCGGCCGAGCGCCAGTCGGGCATCACGGGCCGGCGCATCGCCGAGGGCACGCTGACCCGGTCCGTCTTCGCGGTCACCCGCGCAAGCGACGCGGCGCGGCCCTCGACGCGGGCGCTCGTCGCCGCCGTCAAAGACGCCGCCAACGCGCTTTGATCCAAATCCATACCGTGCGACTGCTTGAGTGGCGCGCCGCAATACCCCCGAGGAACCAGGAGGTGCCGCTCGATGAAGCGTGCATACGCGGCGGTGGTCGCCGCCGCACTGGCCGCCGCCGCCGTACCGATCGTGGCGCACGCCCAGGAGCAGACCGACCCCGATGCCAAGGCCGAGTTCGTCGGCGCGATCAAGGTCGGGAAGAAGAAGGCGACGCTGAAGGTCACCTACAGCTGCAACGCCGGCCAGGCCCTCTGGGTCTCGGCAAAGCAGAGCGCGTCGGGCAAGAAGGACCGCCGCCTGCGAAAGGAGGGCTCGTCCAAGGCGGCGTCGGCGTGGTGGCAGAGCCATCGCAACACGTTCGTCTGCGACACGCAGCCGCACACGGCGAGGTTCTCCATCGACAAGGTCGAGAAGGGATCGAAGGGCAAGCTCAAGGACGGTACTGCCTGGGTCCAGTTCTGCGTGACCAACGGCGACGACCTCGTCCTCTCCGGCTCGCACTGGGTGCGGGTCCGCGCCTAGTCGGCCATTCGCCGCAGGACGTCCGCGAATCCCTCCTCCGGGGCGTGGACGTTCAGGAGGCGCCCGGCACCCGCCGCCGCGTGCGTGAAGGTGTGGCGCACGCCGCGCGGGACCGCGGCCAGCGTGCCCTGCTCGGCGGTGACGACGCGGTCGTCGACGGTCAGTTCGAGCTCGCCGTCCAGCACGTAGAACGAGTCGACCTGGCGATCGTGGTGATGGACGGGCGGGCCCTGAAACGGCCCGTCCAGCGCCCACTCGGCGAAGCAGAGGTGCGGCAGCACCGCCTTGAGCCAGACCACCCGGCTGCCGGTGACGAGCCGCTCGCCCTCGCCCGGACCGGTGACTACCGCCTCGGAGGCCGGCTCGCCGCCGTCGGGCGGCGGGTCGAAGCTGTCCCATGCGACCTCGTTGCCATCGCGGCGCTCGCGCAGCGATGCCGCAAAGCCGCAGTCGGGCGTGTGGAAGTTGAGGAAGCACGCGTCGACGTCGCCGTCGCTGACGAACGTGTGGACGACGTTCGGCGGGGCCGCCACGAACCAGCCCGGTCCCACCTGCACCGGCTCGAGGCCCGGCCCGACCTCGACGCGCAGCTCGCCCTCGAGCACGTAGAAGGAATCCGTGTGCTCCCGGTGGACGTGGGGATCCGGCCCGCGCTCCCCGGGGCCGTAGCGCGAGCGCGTGATCGAGATCTCTTCGTGTTCGGCGAGAAGGATGACGTCGCGCCGCTCGCGCGCCGTGATCGTCTCGCCCTCGTCGACCCGCGTGATCACACCGGGCAGTATCGCTAGTCGCGCGCCGCCTGGTAGACGAGGATCGCTACGCCGTCGCCGACGATCTTCGAGTCGACCAGCTTCAGCGGCCGCTTGTCGCTGGTGTCCGCGAACAGCCTCTTGCCGTACCCGAGCACCACGGGGAAGACCATGAGGTTCAGCTGGTCGACGAGGTCGGCATCGAGCAGCGCCTGCGCCAGCGTCAGGCTGCCGTGCACGGTCACGTCGCCCTCGTGGCGGTCGCGCGCCTGCTTCGCTCCGTCGACCGGGTCGCCTCCGATCACGGTCGTGTTGTTCCACTCCGGGTCTTGCAACGTGGACGAGATGACGTACTTCGGCATCGTGTTGAACTTCTTGGCGAACGCGTCGTCGCGCTCCGGCCAGGCCGCCGCGAAGCCCTCGTAGGTGTTGCGGCCGAGCAGCAACGCGTCGGAATTCGTCGTCTCATCGAGCTTGAACTGGTTGCCCTCGGCGCCGCGGTCGTACTCGAACGTCCAGGCCCCGTACTTGAAGTTGTTGTCGCCGCCCGGGCCCTCCGCGACGCCGTCCACCGAAACGAACTCGGTCACCACGATTCTTCCCATCCTTGCCTCCTCTCGTCGGGTGCGCCCGGTACCCTATACAACCTCGTGGTTTAACAACCTCGCGGATGAATACGGACGAGCTCAGCGCCACGTTCGCCGCCCTGGCCGACCCCACCCGGCGCGCGATTCTCGATCGGCTGACCGCCGGCGAGGCCACCGTGGGCGAGCTTGCCGAGCCGTTCCCGATCACGGCGCAGGCGGTCTCCAAGCACCTGCGCGTCCTCGAGCGAGCGGGGCTCATCGAGCGCGCCCGCTCAGCGCAGCTCCGCCCGTCGCGGCTGCGCGCTGCGCCGCTGCGGGAGGCGGCCGTATGGCTGCAGGGGTACCGTGCCTTCTGGGGCGAGGGGTTCGACCGCCTCGATCAGCGATTGCGCGATGACTGAGTACGGCTTCACGCTGACCCGGGTCTTTTACGCGCCACGCGAGCGTGTGTGGCGGGAGTGGACCGAGCCGGACGCATTCGCGGACTGGTTCGGCGGCCCGCAGTGCGACGTGCCGCTCGACACCGTGTCGATGGACGTGCGTCCCGGCGGTCGCTTGCGGCTGACCATGTACGCGCCGCCGAACCGGCGCGAGATCCGCTGGAAGGGCGAGTACCGCGAGGTCGTCCCGCCCGAGCGCCTCGTGTTCACGATCTCCGACCAGCCCGAGGAGATCTACGAGCTCGTCACCGTCGACTTCGCCGACCTCGGCGACGGCCGCACCGAGATCCGCCTCGAGCAGCGCGGCCACATGCCTCCAGAGCAGTACGAGCACACCAAGGCCGGCTGGGGCGGCTTCCTCGATCGGATGGCCGAACGGCTCGCGCTCTAGCCGATCTCGCGCACCTCGGTCAGGCGGAGCGAGTTGCCCGACGGATCGCGGAAGCCGGTGTCGATCCCGTACGGCCGCTCCTCGGGCGGCTCGGTGAACTCGACGCCGCGCGCCTTGAGCTCCTCGTAAGCGGCGCGGACGTCGTCGGTGGTCAGGAACACGGTTCCCGCGAACCCCTTGGCCATCAAGCTGCGCACCTGCTCGGCGGTCTCGGCGTCCATCACCGGCGGGCCCGGGATCGCCATCAAGACGATCGAGACGTCAGGGGTGTCCGGCGGTGCGACGGCAAGCCAGCGGAAGTCACCGAGCTCCGGCAGGGTGACGTCGGCGCGGACCTCCATGCCCACCTTCTGGGTGTAGAAGGCGAGCGCCTCGTCCTGGTCGTGCACCCACAGGTGCGCGTTCGCGATCTGGATCTTGGGCATGGCGGCACGCTAGTCGGCGACGACGGCCCTGTCTTCTCGAAATGTGCGCCGTTGCGGGCGGCCGTAGAAGCGGGCGACGCACCACGGGACCTGTGCGAGGCGCGCCGCCGGCGGGAAGGACGCCCGGTAGGCGGTCGGCGACTCTCCGTAGGTGCGCGTGAAGCTCGTCGTGAACGAGCCGACGCTCTGCAGGCCGACGTCGAGGCAGATCTCGGCCACCGAGCGGTCGGTGGTGCGCAGCAGCGCGGCGGCGCGCTCGAGCCGGCGCGTGAGCAGGTAGGCGTGGGGCGACTCGCCGAAGGCGGCCCGGAAGGCGCGGCTGAAGTGCGCCCGCGACAGCCCGGCGGCGCGCGCGAGGTCGTCGACGGTCAACGGCTCGAAGTAGCGGGCGTCGGCGAGGTCCTTGGCGCGCAACAGGTGTCGGGCGGACGGGACGAAGGCCATCGCCCCAGTATTCCGCGAGTTTTGTGAACATTGCCGTACGTGAGCACGAGCACGGAAGCGCGGTCGCAGGCGGTGGGCCCAGACGGGATGCTCGCGATGGCGACCATGTAGCCGCCGGAGGGCGCCGAAGCAGCCGGGCTGCGCGGCCACGGCCGCCCGAGCGTGACGTTCAGCGCCCGCCCAGGCCGGCGCCCAAGGTCGCGAGCGCCCGGCGGGCCTGAGCGCGCACCTCGCGCGACAGTCCCGGGTTGCGTGCCCCGGCAACGATGCGCCGGCGCGTGTAGTCCACGAGCGCGCGGTGCACGCCCATGAGCGCGTTGGCCACTACCCAAGGCTCGACGTCGCCGGGATCGGCGCCGCGCTCGGAGGCGATGAGGTCCGCCAGCGACGCGGTGTAGCGATCGAAGATCTTGCGCTCGCGCGCGAGCAAGGCGGGGCTCGAGACGATCATGCGCGTGATCGCGGCCAGGCGCTCGGTCGCCTCCGGGTCTTCGGCGGCAAGGAGGCCGCGGCGGCGCATGACGAAGCGCCCGAAGGCGTCGAGGATCGACTCGCCGGCCTCGCGGTCGCGCACCGCGCTCAGGAGCTCGTCCTCGAAGCTCTCCAGCCGCCAGAAGACGAGGTCCTCCTTCGTCGGGAAGTAGTTGAAGACCGTCTTCTCGGAGACCTCGGCCTCGCGGGCGATCTCCGCCACGGGCACGGCGTCGAAGCCGCGCTCGACGAAGAGCCGCCGCGCCGTCTCGGCGATCAGCTCGCGCGTCCGCTGCTTCTTGCGCTCTCGCAGTCCGCTGGTGGCCGCCATTTGACGTTGATTATAGTGGCTGCTATCTTACTGTGACAGTAAAGTTCTAGGTACAGAAGGAGCGATCGAATGCCCGAGAATCCGACCTTGACCGGCCGCCAGCTGTGGCTCAGCTTCGGCGGCCTGCTGCTGGCGATGCTGCTCGCCTCGCTCGACCAGACGATCGTGTCGACCGCGCTGCCGACCGTCGTCCGCGACCTCGGCGGCCTCGACCAGATCGCCTGGGTGGTCACCGCGTACATGCTCGGCGCGACGGTGTCGATGCCGCTGTGGGGGCGGATCAGCGACCTGTACGGCCGCAAGCGGCTCTTCCAGGGCGCGATCGTCGTCTTCCTGCTCGGGTCCGCGCTGAGCGGTGCGGCCGCCAGCCTCGGCGAGCTGGTCACGTTCCGCGCACTGCAGGGACTCGGCGCCGGCGGGCTGATGACGCTGGCGATGGCGATAGTCGCCGACATCATCGCGCCGCGCGAGCGCGGCCGCTACCAGGGCTACATCCAGATGGTCTTCGTCGTCGCGAGCGTCGCGGGGCCGCTGCTTGGCGGCTTCTTCGCCGACGAGGCGTCGTGGCGCTGGGTCTTCTACGTCAACCTGCCGATCGGCGCGATCGCGCTCGCGGTCATCACCACCCAGCTCGACCTGCCGAGGCGGCACGAGCGGCACCGGATCGACTACCTCGGCGCCGCGCTGCTTGCCGGTGCACTGACGGCCATCCTGCTCGTGACGACCTGGGGCGGCGACCGCTACGCCTGGACCTCGCCCGAGATCCTCGGCCTGGGCGCCGGCGCGCTGGCGCTGCTGGCCGGGTTCGTGCTGCAGGAGCGGCGTGCCGCCGAGCCGATCCTGCCGCTGCGGCTGTTCCGCGACCGCGTGTTCGTGGTGGTCTCGGCGACCCTGTTCACCGCCACCCTGGCGCTGTTCGCGGCGATCGTGTTCCTCCCGGTGTTCCTGCAGACCGTCACCGGCGCGAGCGCTGAGGGCTCGGGTCTGCTCCTGCTCCCGCTGCTGGTGGCGACCACGGCGACCACCGCGGTCGTGGGGCGGGTGATCTCGCGGACCGGGCGCTACAAGGTGTTCCCGGCAGTGGGCCTGGGCGTGATGGGCGTCGGGCTGCTTCTGCTCTCGACCATGGACGCCTCGACCTCGCGGGCGGTCGCCGCCTTGTTCATGGTCGTGTTCGGCGTCGGCTTCGGGATGGTCTCGCAGGTCCTGGTCCTGGCGATCCAGAACGCGGTCGACCGGCGCGACATCGGCATCGCAACCGCATCGGCGAACCTGTTCCGCGGGCTCGGCGGCGCGATCGGTGCCGCGGCGCTGGGGGCCGTGTTCGCCGGCCACGTGTCGGGGGGCGCCGGCGTGGAGGCGCGAGTCGACGGCGTCGACGCGGTGTTCCTCGTCGCCGCGCCGGTGGCGCTGATCGGCATGGTGATCGTGCTCTTCCTGCGCGAGGTCCCGCTGCGCCAGGCGGCGAAGTCGCGCCAGGACGGCGGCGAGAAAGGCAAGCCGGCGGCCGCGGCCGCCTGAGCGGAAAGGAGACAACCATGCGCAACGGATTCGGTCCACAGGTGCTGGTGCGAAGCGAGGAGAACGACGGTCGGGTCGGTGTCGTCGAAAGCACGACGCAGCCCGGCTTCGGCGGGCCGCCGCTGCACCACCACCCGTTCGACGAGCTGTTCTACGTGCTCGAGGGCGAGCTGACGTTCCGCGTCGACGACGAGGTGTTCACCCGGGGCGCCGGCGAGTACGTCTTCGCCCCCGGCGGGACGGTGCACACGTTCGCCAACCACAGTGACGCGCCGGCCCGCTACCTGCTGGTGATCACGCCGGGCGGCTTCGAGCGCTACTTCGCGCGGATCGCGGCCGACAACGCCGGCGTGGACCCGCCGGAGTGGGCGCAGGCGGGCTGGCCCGAGGTGACGAGGGTCGGCCCGCCGATCGGCGGGCGTTAGCGGAACGCCGCGATGACCTCCTCGAAGCGGCGCACCGACTCCGGGCCACCTGCGTCGGAGAGCCCGACGATCGCCGTCTCCACGCCGGCCTCGGCGAGCTCGCGATAGCGGCCGACGTGCTCGGTGGCCGTGGCCGCGCCGGGGCCGGCGCGCTCCTCGCCCGGCGCGACCACGCGCGCAGGAGCGAGCTGGGTGACCCGGACGTCGGCGGGGTCGCGGCCCTCGGCAGCGCAGTGCTCGTGCAGCACGGCGACCTTCTTGCGCACGACCTCGGGCCCGCCGAAGAGGTTGCAGGCGTCGGCGTGGCGCGCGACCAGCCGCAGGGTCAGCCGCTCGCCGGAGCCGCCGACGAGGATCGGGATGCGCTCCTGCAGCGGCCGCGGGTAGCAGATCGCCGCCGGCACGGTGACCGTCCGCCCCTCGAAGGGCGGCGCCCCCTTGCCCCACATCAGGGGCAGCAGCTCCAGCGCGTCCTCGAGCCGCCGGTAGCGCTCGGAGAGCGGCGGGAAGTCCCATCCGTAGAGCCGGTGCTCGCGCGCGAACCACGCGGCGCCGAGGCCGCACTCCGCGCGCCCGCCCGAGAGGACGTCGATGGTCGCGACGATCTTGGCCAGGTGGGCGAGGTTGCGGTACGTGATGCCCGTGCAGAGCGTGCCCAGGCGGATGCGCTCGGTCACGCCGGCCAGGTAGGCAAGGGTGGTCCAGCTCTCGAGCATGTCCTCCCACTCGCGGCCGACCTGCGGGATCTGGACGAAGTGGTCCATGACCCACAGGCTCCGAAAGCCGGCGTCCTCCGCCGCGCGGGCCATCTCGGCAAGCGTCGACCCGGTCGTCGCCGGATGCCCGGCGAAGTCGAAGCGCGAGACCTGAAGGCCGAACTCGAGCATGCGGGGATTGTCGCGCTGGCGCGCGGCCGCCTCGGGTGCGGACAGGAAGGCGGACGGCACCAGGGTGACCGGCCCGGGCTCGAGCACCGCCGCAAACCCCTCGTCGGCGAGCGCTTCACGCACCGCCCCGACCTCGCGCAGCTGGCCGGAGACGACCTTGCTCGGGACGGCGGACCCACGGGCCCGCTCGCGCACGACGGCGGCCGGCGGGTCGAACACGACTGCATATCCCGGCACGTCGTTGCGCTCGCCGAGCGCTCGCCAGGCCGCCCGCCGCTTGGGATCGAGGCCGGTCGTGTCGACCACCGTGACCAGCCGGCGCCGCATCCGCTTGGCGACGATCAGCTCGAGGACCTCGAACGCGTCGCCGCTGGCGCGCAGGTCGTCCTCGCCCGCGCCGACCACTGCGCGAAGCCGATCAGACGAGACGATCTGGTCGGGCGCGAACCACGCGTGCGCCCAGTCCGACTTGCCGGACGCCGTCGCGCCCACGAGCACCACGAGGCACGGGTCGGGCAACCGGATCGCCACGCTAGCTGCGGCGGGTCACGCGCCGGTACGGCGGGTGCCGCGTGCCGCCGGCGTGAGCTTCAGGCGCCGCGCGAGCTCGACGAGCGGGGCGCGCAGGCCCGGCAGCTGGTCGAACTCGCCCGCGGCCACGCGCACGGTGACCATCGCGCTCGTGGCGGCAACCAGCGCCTCGCACGCGAAGCGGTCGCTCGCGGTCCGCGCGGCGAAGATCTCGGCGATCACGTCGACGAACTCGTCCATCACCTTGCGCCGGCGCGCGACCGCGCGGGGGCCGGCCGCGTAGACGTCGACCAGGAACACCCGGGCGGTGGCGCCCTCGGTGCAGAGCAGGTCGAGGTAAGCGTCAAGCGCGCGGTCGTAGCGGGAGAGCGGGTCGGCGGGCCGGCCGGCCACCGCGTCGACAATGGTCTGGCGGACGGCGTCGACCACGAGGCCGAACGCGGCCAGGAAGCAGTCCTCCTTGTCGGCGAAGTGCTGGTAGAAGGTCTCGCGCGAGACGCCGGCGCCCGACACGACGTCGGCGACCGCCATGTTTGCGTAGCCCTTCTCGGCGACCGCCTCGGCCATCGCCTCGAGCATGCGGCCGCGTTGGGATGCGGTGACCTCCTCGCGGGTCAGGCGATGGCGGCCGCGGGGAAGCTGGCGGACTCCCATGGCTCGATCATACGCGGTTTGTGTACGGTCGTGTTCGCGGATGGCGCTCGGCCGCCCTCAGCGAGCAGGCCGGGTCCGGGAATCCGGGTAGAGGCGACTGGGTATCACAGGCGGCATGAGACTTGGAATCGCAGTGCTTCGCATCGTCATCGGCGTGCTGTTCATGGGCCACGGCCTCCAGAAGCTCAAGGGCTGGTTCGGAGGCCCGGGCCCCGAGGGCACCGCCCAGATGTTCGAGGGCCTGGGCCTGCGCCCGGGCCGGCGCCACGCAAGCGCGGCCGGCATGGCCGAGACCGCCGGTGGTGCCTGCCTCGCCGCCGGCTTCCTGACGCCGGTGGCCGGCGCGACGCTGACCAGCGTCATGGGCACCGCGATCCACAAGGTCCACGGTCGCAACGGCCCGTGGAACACGAGCAAGGGGTATGAATACAACCTGGTGCTCATCGCGGCGCTGTTCGGGATCGCCGACACCGGGCCGGGTCGGCTGTCGGCCGACGCGGCGCTGGGCATCGAGCGGTCGGGCCCGGCCGTCGCGGTGGCGCAGCTGGCCGCGGGGCTGGCGGGATCGGCGGCGGCGATCGCGATCGCCGAGCGCGCCGAGGCGCCCGAGCCGCAGCCCGAAGCGGCGCCTGCGCCGGTCCCCGAGGCGGCGCCTGCGCGGGTCGAGGAACGCGAGCCGTACCGCCCTCGGTTCGCCCAGCGCGGCAAGCCGGCGACGGCCGAACCGGAGCAGGCCGAGGCGGAGCGGGAGGCGAGCCGCTAGCGCCGGTGGCGCTCGTACATCCGGAGGGCGAACGCGCCCGCCGGGTGATCGCGGAAGGACTGCACGCCCGCCGCCATCTCCGGCGGCAGCTCGTCAAGCGGGGGGAGCGGCACGCCGAACTGCTGCGGTAGGAGCACGGCGGCCGACAGCGCGGCGAAGGACAGATCGGCGCGGGTGAAGCGGTCGCCGACCAGGTAGGCGCGGCCGTCGAGCCGGCGGGCAGCCATGTCGAAGACTGCGCGCACGCGGTTGGCCGCCTCGGCCGCGGTCTCCGGGCCTATGTCGAGCATCCGCTCGACGATCCCGAACACCAGCCCGAACGCGAGCGGGAACACCGCACGCTCCCATGGGGGCACGCCGGTGAGGTTGTATCTACGGCCGATGTCGCGCTGGCCGCGCAGGTGGAAGTACGCCCACTGCCGCCCTGGCGGGCCGAGCTCGAGGTCGAACCAGCGCTCGAGCCGCATCGCCTCCGCCCGCTCCACCGGGTCGGAGGGCTCGAGCGCGCGGTCGGGCGGCGCGTGCCGCGCGGCGTAGCCGACGATCCCGCCTGACTCCGGGATCACGCCCTCCTCGCAGACGAGCACCGGCGTCGCGCGCCCGCCGCCGGCGCGCCGCGCCGCGAACGCGTGGATCACCTGCACGTGCGCCTCCTCGACGTACGCGAGGCCGGCGCGCTCCAGCGCCCAGCGGGCCTTGTCGCAGTAGTGGCTGATCGGGATGGTGATCAGGCGCCGCATGCCCGCACCGCCGCCAGCTCGGCCGGAATGGCGGAACCGCCCTGCAGGATGGCGTCGGCCGCCATCCGGGCCGTCGCCGGGCCGGTCGAGATCCCCCATGGCCCGTGCCCGGCGACGACGTGCAGGCCGTCCACGCCCGGCAGCGGGCCGACCAGGGGACGCCCGTCGAGCGACTGCGGCCTCGCGCAGGCGCGCGCGCCCACGACGCGTGCCTCCGCGAGGGCGGGCACGAAGGCGGCGCCGTTGCGGACCAGTTGGTCCGCGAGCCCGTCGGCGTCCGGCTCGGCGTCGAGGAACGTCGAGCCCAACGCGCTGCGGCCGCCGGCGCTGACGAGGCTGAACAAGAGCGGTGCGGCCGTACCCTCCACCGCCGCCTCGACGCCGGCCTCCTCGAGGATCGCCCCGGGCGGGTCGTCGAGCGCCACCTCGACGTTGACGCCCCACACCGGCCGGATCGGCCGCCAGCGGCCGGACGGGTCGACCACCGCCGGCGTCCACGGCCCGGCGGCGACGAGGACCCCGCCCGCCGGCCGGCGCTTGCCCTCGACGACCACCCCGCGCGCCTCGTCGCCCTCGCGCCACAGCTCGGCGGCGGCATCCGTGTACAGGACCGCGCCATGCTCGCGCGCCACCGCCGCCAGCGCCAGCGTCGCCGCCGCGGGTACCACCGGGTGGCCGGTCCGCAGGCGGCATGCCGCCACCCCCGGCGCGAGGTACGGCGGCGCGTCGACCGGCTCCGGTTCCAGCTCGGGAAACGCGGCACGCAGCTGCCGCGCGCCGGCACCGAGCGCGCCGGCGTCGCGTGCGAGCATGAGCACGCCGGCCGGCTCGTCGTCGAGCCCGAGCACGTCCCGGTAGAGCTCGAGCGTCTCCCGATACAGCGGGACCAGGACCGGATCGAGCGGGTGCTGCAACGCGCCCGAGTTGCGGCCCGATGCCGCGCCCGCGAGCCCGCCCCGCTCGAACAGCTCGACTCGCGCCCCCGCCCGCGCGAGGAAGGCAGCGGCGGCAACCCCGGCGATCCCGCCTCCGACGATGGCGACGTCGATCACTTTTTGCGCGCGCTTTGCGCTGCGCACACGGGCGGCTGGGACCTTGGGACGCGTCCGGTCACAGGCACAAGGAGGATCGCATGCCGAAGGTCAGCAAGGAGACGGCGTCGCACGTCGAGCAGATGCCCGGCTTCGAGGGGCGCTACGAGCAGCTCGGCGAGTACACCGTCGGATTCGAGCGCTTCGACGAGGACATCGACGCCGCTCCGCTCTTCCGCGGCCTGGCCGACGACCGCTGCCAGTCGCCGCACTGGGGCGTCGTCGTCAAGGGCAGCATCACGTTCCGCTCCGCCGACGGCGAGGAGACCATCGGGGCGGGCGAGGTCTACTACGCGCCCCCCGGCCACACGCCGGTGCTCACGGCGGGGACCGAGCTGATCGAGTTCAGCCCCACCGAGGCGCTTCAGCAGACCCTTGAGGTGGTCGGCCGCAACGCCGCGGCGATGGCGAGTTAGAGCGGCCGAGCGCACTTGATTAGAGCGGTCGATCCGGCGGCCGCGGGCCGCGGCCAACCGGGCGACCGTGTTTGGCGAGGCGCCGGCGCGCCACCGCGATCGCGTCCGGGTTGCTGTCGACGAGCACGTAACGGCGCCCGAGCTGCGCGCATACCGCGCCGAGCGTCCCCGAACCCGCGAAGAAGTCCAGGCACCACCCGCCGGGGCGCGAGGAGGCCTGCACCATCCGCCGCACGATGCCCTCGGGCTTCTGCGTCGGGTAGCCGGTCTTCTCCGCCCCGTTGGTGGGCACGATCGTGTGCCACCAACAGTCGGTTGCCGCCTTGCCGCGCGCCGCCTTCTCGGCGGTGACGAGACCGGGCGCCATGTAGGGCTCCCGGTCGACCGCGTCGCTGTCGAACAGGTACGCGTCCGGGTCCTTGACGTACACGAAGATCGTGTCGTGCTTGGCCGGCCAGCGGCGCTTTGGCTTCCCGCCGTAGTCGTACGCCCAGATGATCTCGTTGAGGAAGCAATCGCGGCCGAAGAGCTCGTCGAGTAGCAGCTTGCAGTAATGGGCCTCGCGATAGTCGATGTGGAAATAGAGCGTGCCGTGCCGAGCCAGGACCCGCCGGCCCTCCTCGAGCCTGGGTGCGAGGAAGGCGAGGTGGTCGCTCTGGGCATCGTCATAGGCGAGGCTCCGGAGGATCTCGGCGCGGTAGCGCCGCCCTCCGAAGCCCACCCTCGTTCCGTCTGAGTCGTCGCGCGCAACGCTCATCGTCTGGCGGCGCTGCCGCCGCCCGGTGTTGAACGGCGGATCGATGTAGATGCAGTCGAACCGATCGGCGGGCAGCCGCCGCAACGCCGCGAGGTTGTCGGCTTCGATCAGGAGATCGTCGTCGAGCTCGATGGTTGACGACCCCGCGATATCCGTCGCTCCGACCACACGCATGCCAGCGAAGGTAAAGGGGGGGTCGGAGGGTGTTGAGAAACGGTTGCTAGCGTCGAAGCGATGGCAGCGCCCCCGGACGCTCCGCGGCGCCGCATGCTCAGCGGCGGGAAGCTGGCCCTCGCTGTCGCCGTCGTGGGAGCGGCGCTCCTCGCGACCGCCGTCGTGCTCCTGAGCAGTGGCGGCGGTGCCAGTGACAGGCGCGAGCAGGCTCACCCGCTCGTGCCCCGCACCCACGCCGAGAGCGGGAGCTTCGGCCCGCTGCGCTACGACCGCAGCCGCAACGCGACCTTCGAGCAGCGGGCGGCTGCCGGCTTCGCGCACCCGCTCTACGCCAAGCCGGCCGGCGGTGCCCAGGCAGCAGCCAACCGGACCGCGCGTTGGCGCCCGCGGATCGAGCGGGCGGCGCACCGTGCGGGCGTCGACGCGGACACGCTCGAGGCGCTGGTCTACCTCGAGAGCGCCGGCGACCCGAACGCCATGGCCGGGCCCGATCCGCGCGCGGCGGCCGGGTTGACGCAGATCCTCCCCGGCACCGCCACCGGCCTGCTCGGCATGCACGTCGACCTGCCGGCCAGCATTCGCATCACCCGGAAGCTCGTCCGTGCCCAGCGCAGGGCCCGCCCCGCGCTCGTGGCCAAGCTGCTGCAGCGGCGCCAGCGCGTCGACGACCGCTTCGATCCGTCCAAGGCGCTGGCCGGGACCGCGCGCTACCTGCGGGAGTCGGCCCGGCACTTCGGACGCGAGGACCTCGTCGTCGAGGCCTACCACATGGGCATCGGGAACCTGCAGTCGGTGATCTCGGCGTTCGGCGCACGCGAGGACGTCCCGTACGCGCAGCTCTACTTCGACAGCTCGCCCGCCCGCCACGCCGCCGCCTACGCGAAGCTGTTCTCGCTCGGGGACGATTCCGCGACCTACTGGTTCCGCGTCCTGGCCGCCAAGGAGATTTTGCGGCTCGCGCGCGACGATCCGGCCGAGCTCGCCCGCCGCGCGCGGCTGCAGACGCAGAAGAACTCGGCCGAGAACATGATGCACCCGCCGACGGCGACGACCGTGTTCGCGTCTCCCGCCGACGTGCGCGCCGCCGAGCAGCGCGACGAGCTGCTGCGTCTCGATGCCCGCCCGCTGCTGCACGCCGGAGTGCGGATCGATCCCCACATGGGCGAGCTCGCCCCGCGGGTCGGCCAGCGTCCCACCCTCTATCGCGCCCTGCGCCCGGAGGCACTGGCCGTGCTCGCCTACGTGGGCGCCGGCGTGCATGCCTTCGCCGCGCGCGGCACGCTGACGGTGACGAGCACGGTCCGCGACGCCCGCTACCAGCAGCAGCTGGTCGGGACGAACCTGGAGGCCACGCCGAACTACTCGCTCCACACCACCGGCTTCGCCTTCGACATCCGCCGCCGCTACACCGCGCCGCGGCAGGCCTACGCGTTCCAGTTCTTCCTCGACCGGCTGCAGGCGCTCAACCTGATCGCCTGGGTGCGCGAGCCGGGCGCGATCCACGTCACCGCCTCGCCCGACGCCGCCGCGCTCGAGCCGGCGCTGGACCGCCTCGGCCTGAGAACGAAATAGGCTCCCCGAGTGGACGCCATCCGCACGCCGGACGACCTGCTGGAGGACCTGCCCGACTTCCCGTTCGCGCCACACTACCGGCAGGTCGACGGCTTGCGCATAGCGCATCTCGACGAGGGCGACGGACCGCCGGTCGTCTTCTTCCACGGCGAACCGACGTGGTCGTTCCTCTGGCGCAAGGTCATCCCGCCCGTGCGCGACGCCGGCTTTCGCTGCATCGCCGCCGACCAGCCGGGCTTCGGCCGCTCCGACAAGCCGATGGACGTCGACTGGTACTCGTACGACCGCCACACCGAGTTCGCGGCGAGCCTCCTCGCGGACCTCGACCTCCGCGACGCCACCGTGGTCGTCCACGACTGGGGCGGGCCGATCGGGCTGCGGCTGGCGGTCGAGCACCCGGGGCGGATCGCCCGGCTCGTCATCACCGACACCGGCCTGTTCACCGGCCACCAACGCATGACCGACGCGTGGAAGGCGTTCCGCGACTTCGTGCAGCGCACGGAGGACCTGCCGATCGGCTTCCTCGTGCGCGGCGCCTGCAAGACGGATCCGGGCGACGAGGTGATCGCCGCCTATGACGCGCCGTTTCCGAGCGTGGCGTCGAAGGCCGGCGCGCGCGCCTTCCCGCTGATGCTTCCGACGTCGCCCGAGGATCCGGGGGCCGAGACGGGCCAGCGCGTGCTCGAGGCGTTGCGCGACGACCGCCGCCCCACGCTGATGCTGTGGGCCGACTCGGACCCGATCATCCCGCCGAAGACCGGCGAGCGGTTCGCGGCGGCCATCGGCCGCGACCAACCGCGCGTGGTCAAGAACGCCAGCCACTTCCTCCAGGAGGACGCCGGCGCGGAGATCGGCGAGCTCATCGCCGACTGGCTGCGCGCCTAGGACGTGCCTGTTAGGTCAGCGAGCAGATGAGATGAGCACGACGATGCGAGCGGCTGTCTGTATCAGGGCGGGTGGCCCTGGAGGTGCTGGAGATCCGTGAGCTGCCGGTACCAGCGGTTCGGGAGGGCTGGAGCCTGGTGCAGGTGAAGGCGGCGGGCTTGAACCGGTCGGAGCTCAGGACCCGTCAGGGGCATTCCCCAAACGTGACGTTCCCGCGCGTGCTTGGGATCGAATGTGTGGGAATCGTGGCCGACTCGACCGATCCCATGCTGCACAGCGACAACGTCAAGGGGAGCGTAGGCCCGACCCTGTTGCAGCACGTCGTCCGCGAGGTCGAGGCCGGCGTCTATCGACGCAACGTCGACCGTGTCTTCGGCCTCGACGACATCGTTGCGGCCCACCGGTACATGGAGAGCAACCAAGCCACCGGGAAGCTTGTCGTGGTGCCCTAGGTGCTGGTGACCTTCTCGCCCGCCGGCGGCGCCGGCTCCACTTGGGCCGCGCGCTCCTCGACGCCCGGGTCCGACGCCGCTGCGCGCGCCTCGTAGCCGGCGCGCGCATCCTTGTCGGGGTTGACCAGCACCTGGTCGGCCTTGATCGCCCGGCCCACCGCCTCGGCGGCGCCGCGCGGCACCACGTGGAGGGCGCGCCAGATCTGGCCCGCCACCGGTGGGACGAAGACATCGAAGGTGTTGAACCGCAGGGCCTCGACGATCGCGTCGGCGACGTCCTCGGGCTCCACGACCTTGACCGCGCGCGTGTCGTTCAGGCCCGACCCCAGCTCGGTGTTGACCACGCCCGGACAGACCACGGAGAGGTCGATGCCCGTGCCGCGCAGCTCGGCGCGCAGCGCCTCGGAGAGGCCGACCACCGCAAACTTCGTCGTGCAGTAGGTGACCGCGTTCGCGTAGCCGGCCCGGCCGGCCATCGACGCGATGTTCACGATGTGCCCGCGCCCGCGCTGCTTCATCTTCGGGACCATGAGCTTGCACCCGGTGAGGACCCCGATCACGTTGACGTCGATCTGGCGCAAGGTGGTGGCGTCGTCCTCCTCGTCGAACGGCCCCAGGGGCATGATCCCGGCGTTGTTGATCAGGATGTCCACGGGGCCGAGGTCGCGCTCGACCCCGTCGAGGAAGCCCTGGAACGACGCGCGGCCGCAGACGTTGAGCTCGTAGGCCACGACGTCGCCGCCCAGCTCCTCGGCCGTCTTGCGTGCCAGCTCGACGTCGAGGTCGCCGATGGCCACACGCGCCCCGTGCCGCACGAGCACGCGCGCCGTCGCCTTGCCGATGCCGCGTGCCGCGCCGGTGATCGCGACCACCTGGCCGTAGAGCGAGCGAGGTTGCTTTTTGGCCACCGCGTGCCTCCTGATCGAGTCGTCGCCGAGAGCGCCGCCCGGCAGGCTAGCGGAGTACGATCGCGCCCTGATGGCGGTCAGCGTCGTCCTGAGCGAGGTCCAGCGCGACACGCTGCGGCAGCTATGCGACACGTTCGCGCCCTCGCTCGACGTGCCCGGCGACAAGGCCGACTTCTACGCCCGCTCCGCCTCCGATCTCGGCGTGCCCGACGCCGTCGAGCAGGCCCTGGCCGCGCAGGTGCCGGAGGACCAGCTCGAAGGGCTGCGCGGCCTCCTCGACGCGCTGGCCGACGAGGGCTTCGGCGATGCCGGGCCGCAGGCGCGCGAGGCGATCGCGCACGCGTTCATGGACGCTGGCCCCGAATCGCTGGCCGGCATGAGCGCGCTGCGGGGCCTCACCCTGATGCTGTTCTACGGGATGCCGGATACGACGACCGGCCGCAATCCCAACTGGGAGGCGCTCGGCTATCCGGGGCCGGTGTCGGCGCCGCCCGACGCGCCCAAGACGATCGAGCTCGTCCGCCCGACGACCGACGCGATGGTGCTCGACGCCGACGTGTGCGTCGTCGGCTCGGGCGCCGGGGGCGGCGTGATCGCCGGCTCGCTGCAGGCCGAGGGGCGGCACGTCGTCGTGCTCGAGATGGGCGGCTACTTCAACGAGGCCGACTTCAACCAGCTCGAGCTGTGGGCGTACGAGAACCTCTACTACGGCGGCGGGCTGGTCTTGACCGACACCGGGTCGGTCGGCATCCTCGCCGGCT
Source organism: Solirubrobacteraceae bacterium (assembly GCA_045805605.1). Taxonomy (GTDB): domain Bacteria; phylum Actinomycetota; class Thermoleophilia; order Solirubrobacterales; family Solirubrobacteraceae; genus DATBDE01. The sequence goes on along the minus strand of JBJMKX010000016.1, from coordinate 7,386 downwards.
GCAGCCTCGGCGGCGGCACGACGGTCAACTGGACGAACTGCATCCGCACGCGCGCGGCGGTGCGCGAGCAGTGGGAGCGCGAGTTCGGCCTCGTGGGGCTGGCGAGCAGCGACTTCGACGCCCACCTCGACGCCGTCTGGCAGCGGCTCGGCGTCAACGACCGCTGCTCGGACTACAACGGGCCTCATCAGCGCCTGCAGGACGCGTGTCGAGCGCTCGGCTACGAGCTCGTGCGCATCACCCGGAACGCCGACCCGAAGGCCTACGACCCAGAGACGGCGGGGTTCATGGGGTTCGGCGACCAGTCGGGGTCCAAGCGTTCGACGCTGAAGACCTACCTGCAAGACGCCTTCGACCACGGCGCGCAGCTGGTGGCCCGCTGCACGGCGCAGCGCATCGTGGTCGAGAACGGCCGCGCGGCCGGCGTCGAAGGCACCTACGTCGATCCGGAGAGCGGGCGGTCCTCGCGCGTGGTGGTGCGGGCGCCTCAGGTCGTGGCCGCGTGCGGCGCCCTGGCCACGCCGGCGCTACTGCTGCGCTCCGGGGTCGGCGGGCCGGCGGTCGGGGACTACCTGCGGCTGCACCCTGCGGGCGCCGTGATCGGCGTCTACGACGAGCCGCAGGAGGCGTGGTGGGGCGCGCCCCAGACCGCGCTCACGCGCCAGTTCGCCGACCTGGAGGACGGCTACGGGTTCCTGGTCGAGTCCGCGCCGGTGATGCCGGGGCTGCAGGGAGGGAGCGTGCCGTGGCACAGCGGGCGCACCCACAAGGACTGGATGGCGTCGGGGGCCGAGCAGTCGGGCTTCATCTTCCTCATCCGTGATCGCGGCAACGGGCGCGTGACCATCGACCGCGACGGCAACCCGGTCTGGCACTACGGCATGACCGACCGGCTCGACGACCGCCACTACCGGCGCGGCCAAGCCGAGCTCGTGCGCATGCACGACGCCGCCGGCGCGCTGGCCGTCATCAGCTACCAGCGCAAGGTCACGCGCTGGGACCGCGACTCGGGCGAGCCGGCGGAGGCGTTCGCGCAGCGCCTGTACGACGCGCCCTACGACCCGTACGAGATCGCGAAGTTCTCCGCCCACCAGATGGGCTCGGCACGGATGGGCAACGACCCGAAGACGTCGGTGGCCAACCCATGGGGCGAGCTGCACGACACACCGGGCGTGTGGATCGGCGACGCCAGCGCGTTCCCGACCGCCTCGGGAACGAACCCGATGATCACGATCATGGCGCTGGCGCGGCGGACGGCAACGGCGATGGCCGCGGCGGCTTAGCGGGCTCGGCGTGCGGGCGGGGCTCGGAATTGGGGGACGTGGGCTGCGTTAGGTCGCTATGTCAGACCTAAGTCGGCCCACGTCGCTCACCGCCCGCGCTGAGCTCCCCTAGCCCTAGCCCGGCGCGTGGGCGGCGTCGGTCCTGCGCTTGCCCTTGCTTCCGCCCGGGGCGGGCGTGCCGCCCGACTCCGACGCGGACGAGGAGGGCGCCGAGGTCGACGGCTCGGGCTGCTTGGGCTGGCTCGACGGCTGCGTCCTGGTGGGCGTGACCGGCTGCTGCGGACGCTGCGGGTGCGCCTTGGGCGGCGATGTGGTGCCGCGCGGGTGCTTGGTGTGGCCCTTGGCCTTCCCGCGGCCCTTGACCTTGTCCTTGGGCTTTTGGTTGACCCTCCCGACGGCGACCGGCGGCGCGACCGTCGCCGCCGGCGTCGTGGCGGGGACCACGCTCGCCGGGGTCGAGTGGTGCTTGTGATGGTGCCGGCGGCGGTGCTTGCGTCGGTGCGCCGTGCCGCTCGCCCCGGCCGACCTCGTCGTGGTCGACGGACCGGCGCTTGCCGCGGCCGCCACCGCCGGGGCGGCGTTCAGCCCGTGTGGGTGCGCGGACGCCGCGCCGCCGGTCGCCCCGGCCGTGGGCGGCAGGGGTGAGCTCTGGGTGAGCTGGCGCACGCCGACGACGCCCCCGGTGACCGCGCCACCGGCGATCACCGCGCCGATCGCGACCTTGGCCGCCGTCCCCTTTAGCACCGCGATGCCACCCGCCGTGCCCGCGGCCCCACCCGCGGCACCGCCGCCGGTGCCGAGCGCCGAGGCGATCGTCGCGCGCTTGAGGCCCACGCCAGGGACGACCGGCAGCAGCACGGCCAGCGAAGCACGCTGGCGACGGACCTCCTCGCGGTAGCCCCGGCAGGCGGGGCACTCGCTCAGATGGCGGCGCAGGTGCGATCGGCGCAGCGCGCCTCCCCGCAGCGTCGCCAGCTCGGCGCGGATCTCGCTGCACGGGATCTCGCGGGCCCGCCGCGAGGCGATCAGCGACTCCCGGGCCTGGAAGACGAGCGCCTTGACCTTGGGACGGGGCACGCCGATCACCTGGGCGATCTCGTCGTGGCCGAGGTCGGCGACCTCCGCCAGCACGAGCGCGGCGCGCTGGTCGTCGGGCAGGCGGTGGAGGTCGCGCAGCAGCTGGCGCAGGTCCTCGCGTCGCTCGACCTCGGCGGCGAGGCCGACGACCGAGGGCTCGGCCGCGTCGGCGAGCGGGTCGTCCTCGCGGCGCGCCCGCAGCATCGAGAGGCAGCGGTTGCGCGCGATCGCGTACAGCCAGGGTCGCAGCGCCACGTCCTGCTCGGAGTCGCGCAGCGCGCGATAGGCGGAGAGGAACGTGTGCTGGACGGCGTCCTCCGCCTCCTCGCGGGAGCCGAGCATGTGGCGGCAGAAGGCGAGGATCCCGCGGTGGTGCCGGTCGTAGAGCGCCTCGAAGGCCCGCTCGTCGCCGTGGCGGACGAGGGCGACGAGTCGCTCGTCGGAGGCGAGCTTGAGCAGCCTGGGTGGGCGCCCGACCGGGAGAGTCGGCGCACTGCGGCCCTCGGCGACGGCGGCCTCCATACCCGCATTATTATGCGCCCTGCTGCGCAGCCTGAAGCCAGTTTGCACCCACGCTGTATGAGACGCGACAGGGGCCGCTGGGTTGGCGGATATCCTTTCGGCTCCCCATGGCGAGCTTCCGCCACCAGGGCCAGCGCCTGGCGTACACGAGCTACGGCGCCGGTCCGCGGGCCGTGATTCTCCTCCCCGGCCTGCTCCTCCCGTCGCGGATGCACGAGCCGCTCGCCAAGGCGCTCGCCGACCGGGGCAACCGCGTGGTCCTGCTCGACCTGCTTGGGCACGGCCGGTCGGACCGCCCGCGCGACATGTGGCGCTATTCGATGCAGATCTTCGCCGAGCAGACGATCGCGCTCATGGATCACCTCGACCTCGACGAGGCGGTGGTCGGCGGCACGTCGCTGGGGGCGAACACGACCCTGGAGATCGCGTCGCTCGCACCCCAGCGCCTGCGCGGAATGCTGGTCGAAATGCCTGTGCTCGACAACGCGCTGCTGGCGTCCGCGATCTTCTTCACCCCGATCATGGTCGGGCTGACCTTCGGCGAGCCGATCTACAAGCGCTTTGCGGCGGCCCTGCGGCGAATCCCGCGCGAGCCGCTGCCGTTCTACGCCGGCGTGGGCCTGGATTGGTTCGGCCAGGAGCCGGGGCCGAGCGCCGCGCTCATCCAGGGCCTGTTCTTCGGCCGCGTCGCGCCGCATCGGTCAGAGCGGCGCACGTTCCGGACCCCCGCGCTCGTGATCGGCCACCATCGCGACCCGATCCACCCGTTCTCCGACGCCGGCATGCTCGCCGACGAGCTCCCGAACGGCCGCCTGCTGGAGGCCGAGTCGCTCGTCGAGTTGCGCCTGGCCCCCGAGCGGCTCACCGATGAGATCGCCGGCTTCGTCGACGAGGCGTGGAAGCCGCGCCGGGCGGGCGGCAGCCGAAGGCGCCGCGCGGCGGCCTCCTGACTACCCTTCCGGCCCGTGGCCAGCCGCCAGCAGGAGAAGGAAGCACGCCGCCAGGAGCGCCTGGCGCGCGAGGCCGAGGAGAAGCGGCGGGCCGAGCGCAACCGGCGCCTGCAGATCGTCGGCGGCGTGATCCTTGGGGTCGCCGTGATCGCGGCGATCGTCATCGCGGTGGTCGCGAGCTCGGGCGGCAGCGACGACAGCAAGTCCGACTCGAGCGGCAAGGCCAACCCCGAGGTCAAGGCGGTCCCGATCCCGCCGCGCAAGACCACGGACCTCTTCGCCGCGGCCAAGGCGGCCGGCTGCGTGGTCCGCACCTTCCCCAACGAGGGCCGGCAGCACATCACCGGCAAGGGCACATACAAGACGAACCCGCCGACGTCGGGCAACCACAACCCGGTCCCGGCCGAGGACGGCGACTACTCGGGGCAGCAGAGTCCGGCCCCCGAGAACTACGTGCACACGCTCGAGCACGGGCGCATCGAGTTCCAGTACGCGCCGGGCACGCCCGCGAAGGTGATCGGCCAGTTGCGCACGCTCTTCGCGGAGCAGGGCTCCTACCACGACCTGCTGTTCCAGAACCACACGAACATGCCCTATCAGGTTGCCGCCACGGCGTGGACGCACCTCATCGGTTGCAAGCAGGTCAACGACAAGATCTGGGACGCCCTGCGCGCGTTCCGCATCCGCTACACCGACCAGGCGCCCGAGCAGATCCCATAACGCACCCGCATAACCCCCGGGTTATGTCGTCCTGCATGAAAGGGTGCAGCTTGCAGGGATTTGCTCGTTAGGGTCGACGCCGCTCCGGCCCCTGGTCGGCCGGAAGCTGGAACCGAGCCAACGGGGGTGTATAGGTGCACAACGCTGCGCGCGACCTCGCGTGCCCGGAGCTGTGGGCGGACTCGCTCGCCCGCTCCCGCGCACGCCGGGAGAAGGGCGCCGACCGCGTCGACCTCGTTCCCGGCCGCCGAGGCCTCGCCATCGCAGGCATGGTCGCGGCAACCTCGGTGCCCGTCGCCACGGCGGCCGCCGCGGGCGGCGGGCTGCTTCAACGGGGGGACGACGGCGGACGCGTGCGCGCGGTGCAGCACAAGCTCGGAATCGGCGGCGACGGCGTCTACGGTCCGCACACCGCCCACGCGGTGCGGGCGTTCCAGAAGCGCAACGGCCTCGACGTCGACGGCGTGGTCGGACGGGCGACGCTGGCCAAGCTGCGCGGGGGCGACCGGGCATCGGGCGGCGGCGGTGGCGGGCGTGGACGTGGCCCGAGCGTGGCGCGCCTGCAGCGCGCGCTCGGCCTGTCGGCCGACGGCGTCTTCGGCCCGCAGACCGCGCGGGCGGTCAAGCGCTTCCAGGCGCGCCGCGGGCTCGAGGCCGATGGCATCGTCGGACCGGCGACGTGGGACGAGCTCGGCGTGCGCGGCCCGTCGCCGCTGCTCAAGCGCGCCCACCTTGGCGGCACGAGCGCCGGTGGCTTTTACTCGGGCAAGCTGTCGGCGATCGTCGCCGGCGCCAACCGGATCGCGTCGGCGCCCTACCGCTTCGGCGGCGGGCACGGCTCGTTCGCCGATTCGGGCTACGACTGCTCGGGCTCGGTGTCCTACGCGCTGCACAACGCGGGCCTGCTCTCCACGCCGCGCACCTCGGCCGGCTTCGAGAGCTTCGGCAAGCCGGGGCCGGGCAAGCACGTGACGATCCACGCCAACTCGGGCCACGTCTTCATGGTCGTCAACGGGCGGCGATTCGACACGAGCGCGCGCTGGCAGACCGGCTCACGCTGGACCTCGAACAGGCGCTCGACCGCGGGCTACGTCGCGCGCCACCCTGCCGGGCTCTAGCGGGGTCGCTACTCCGCAACCCTCGCACGGGGACCGGTGTTGCAACCCCTGTGCGCCGTCTGTTGGGGGTTTTGGTGGTCGGCGCGGCGGTGCTCGGCCTTCCGGCCGCGGCCGCCGCGGCTCCGCGTGCGAGCGACTTCTCGCAAGGCGTCTCGCTCGGTGCCCGGGCCGCCGGCTCAGGCCCGGTCGTCACGCGCGCGATCCGCGCGCCGCGCACGTTCGACCTGCTCGGGGTCGGCTGGCAGGCGCCCGAGAAGGTCACGGTGGCGGTGCGGGCGCGCAGCGTCCGCACGGGGCGCTGGAGCGAGTGGGTGACGCCGGGCGGCGCCGACGACGCGCCGGACGACATGCTCACTCCCTTACGCGGGACCGGACCGGTCTGGACGGGCCGGTCGGACCGCTACCAGCTGCGGCTTTCGCGTCCCGCCCGCCGGGTGCGGGTGGACTTCGTGCGCTCCCACGTCGGCAAGGTGGGGGCGGCGCGGGCTGCTGCCGCGGGCCAGCCGTCGATCATCCCGCGCGCGCAGTGGGCGGGGAACCAGTGCAATCCGAAGGGCACCCCGCAGTACGGCTCGGTCCAGATGGCGTTCGTGCACCACACCGATGGCGCCAACGACTACTCGCCCCAGGACTCGGCCGGCATCGTGCTCGCGGTCTGCCGCTTCCACCGCGACGACCGCGGCTGGAACGACATCGGCTACAACTTTCTGGTCGACAAGTACGGGCAGGTCTTCGAGGGCCGCGCCGGGGGCATCGACCAGCCCGTCGTCGGCGCGCAGGCCCAGGGCTACAACGCCCAGTCGACCGGCGTCTCCAGCCTCGGCACGTTCAGCGCCGTCGGGCAGACCGACGCCGGGCTGCGCGCGCTGTCGCAGCTCATCGCGTGGAAGCTGTCGCTGCACGGCGTTCCGGTCACGGGCCAGGTGACGCTCACGTCGGCGGGCGGCGGCGACAACCGCTATCCGACGGGCACGCCGGTGAACTTCGAGCGGATCTCGGGGCATCGCGACGGGGATGCCACCGACTGCCCAGGGGACGCGCTGTACGCCCAGCTTCCCGACATCCGCGCCCGGGCGGCACGCGAAGCGCCGAACACGCCGACCGGAACCGGCGCCGCACGGCCGCAGCTCACGCTCGTGCCGGTGGCGGGGCGGCTCGCGTTCCCCCAGCCGGTGCAGGTGTCGGGCAGGCTGGCCCTGCCCAACGGATCGCCCATCGCGGGCGTGCGCGTCGAGGTCCAGGTCCGCTCGCTGCACGGGCACTGGGTGTCGATCACCACGGCCGACACCGCGTCCGACGGGTCGTGGTCGGCGAGCGTGAGATCGAGCCGGAGCGTCAGCGTGCGCGCGTACTGGCCGGGCGATGCCGGCCACGGCGCCGTCGCGTCGTCCGGCACGAAGGTGGTCGTGCGGCCGACCGTTTCGCTCGCCGCGTCGGTCCAGCGCATCCGCGCCGGAGGGGCGGAGACGCTGAGCGGCACCATCGCGCCCCGCAAGCACGTCGTGGGACTCGTGGTCCAGCGGCGGGTCCGCGGGCGCTGGCGCGGCGCCGGGCCGTCGACGGCGCGAGCGCGCGGGGGCAAGTTCGCCGCGACCCTGCATCCGGCGCCGGGCCTGTACCGAGCACGAGCGACCTTCGGCGGCGACGCGCGCAACTCCAAGGCGTCGTCTTCGACCGTGTTCTTCCGCGTCCTGCCAGCGCGCAGACCCGCCGGCA